>JAHKVW010000035.1 GCA_020624805.1 bacterium
TCCCTTTGGGAAAGGAGATTCCCCTGCTAGGGGAAATGTCCGCAATGCGGACAAAAGGGTCTGCTGCCTCCGCTAGGAGGGCTCAAACTGATAAAAAAACTGAGGGATTGTACTAAATTGTTTGAGCGAAGCGAGTATCTCAATTATATAAAGTATCTCCCTTCGGTCGGTCAATCAATACAATTCATCCGTCAGCTTGCGCTGACACCTTCCTTTCCCAAAGGAAGGCTTTGATACATTTTTCATTGCTGTCATTATCTAAACCAAAACGCGTCAGCGTTTCCGTAATTCCTCATTCCTAATTCCTCATTCCTAATTCCTAATTTCTCATTACTTCTGCTTCTTCATCGCGTCCTTCAGGCTCTTGACGGTGCCGTCGGGATAGGTGACGTCCACGTTATCGAGGCGCTGTTTGAATTGTGCGCGAAAGCCCTTGAGATAGATCGCGTACAGCTCCTTTTGGCGCTTTTGTTCCGCGTCGGTCAATCCTTCTTCCTTTTTCTTTTTCGCGAGCGCGTTGATCTCGGCGATCAGTTCCTGCATTTCCATTTCTGTTTTCCTTTCTGTATCTTACTTTTGACTGTCTAAGTAATCCTGCAAGATGATGGATGCCGCTACGGCGTCCACCTTCTGCTTGCGTTTTTTGCCGTACACATTGCCCGCGCTGAGGTAGCTGTGCGCGGTGATGGTGGTGCCGCGTTCATCCTGCATGTGATGCGGTACGCCGGTGAGCTCACTCAGTCTCGCGGCAAGCTCTCTGGCGCGCCGGGCGCTCTCTCCCTCACTGCCGTCCATATTGCGCGGTAAGCCGACGACAATGATCTGAGCCTTGGTTTCCTTCACCTTTTCGGCGATCTTCTGTATCAGTTTTTCATCGTTATACTCGGTGATCACGCACAGTGACGACGCCAAAAAGCCGTTCTTGTCCGATATGGCAAGCCCCGTCCTCGCGTGACCGAGATCTACGGATAATGCGATCATAGTTCCTCCTGTTAAGGTTGAGATTATCACGGGATAGATCCCTCATAATGACTATTGATGTGGTTGAGATTATCACGGGATAAATCCCTCATAATGACTATTGATGCGATTGAGATTATCACGGGATAAATCCCTCATAATGACTGTTGATATGGTTGAGATTGCCACAGCTTATCACACGAGTGTGCTAAGCTTCACAATGACTATCAATAGTAATGCAGCTCTACGGCGACGATACGGCTTCTCTCATGCGTAAAGTAACCGATATTGGATTCGTCGATGCTGTAATCACTCAGCGAATTATTCACCGCGTTGATATAAGTGAAGAAATGCTGCGGATAATCCACGAACAGATCTGTGATGGCGGTCTGATAATCCAGATCATCTTCCACATAAAAGACGAAGTACTCCTCCTGCTGCTGAGCGGCGGTGAGCATGCCGCTCTTCACATCCGCGGCGTCATAATCGCTTAAATGCGGGGTTTTCTGCTTGTAGTAGCCCATGCTGTCGTCAGTACATTCGGGGATATAGATATTCATCACGCTGGCGGAGTATTCACCCGTATTGCCGTTGATCTCATCATCCTCAAGCGCGGTGAACAGCGGAGAGATCGTGTGATCCTCCAACAGATAGTCCTCATTGACATTACAGTACAAATGGCGCGCGTAGGTCTGTTCCTGATCATCCCATGTCGGGTCGACATAATACCATGATTCGTCCAGCTTCACCGCGTTCCAGATGTGCATCTGATTATGGCTCTCACCGATCACGCCGACACAGTCGACGCCCAGGCCGTTGAGAAGCATCTGAAACGCTCTGACATATCCCTCACACACCGACACCTTATTGACCAGCGCGCCATAGGCGGTATAAGTATCGGGATTGTTGTTATCCAGATTGATGGTGTCTACGTCCTTATCATACTCAACGTGGTCGATCAAAAAGTCATGCACCATCACCTCGCGCTCAAAAGCGGACAGGTCGTCAGGTACAGTCGTGTAGAATGCGTTGGCGACCGAATGGATCGCGCTCAGGCGTTTACTGACCTCTTCGGGTGAAAAAGCGGAATAGATCTGGATCGCCGTCATACTCTCATCACTGTAATAGCCCATCGTACCGGTCAGCCAAAAGATCTCGGGATGGTCATCGGTCAGGGCCTTTGACGTCGTGCGCACCTCCGCCTCACTCAAGGAGTAACCGTTCAGCTCGATCCTGGGGATGGGATACCGGTCTTCCGTTGGATCCGGTGAGATATCGTAACAGTTTGCAACGATCTTGTTATAAAGCTGTTTTTCTCCTTCACTCAAAAGCGCGTCATAGGAATAGGTCGAGGTGACCGGCTCATAGCCCTCGCTGTAGGTCGGGTTATCGGGCTTGACCTCCTTATACGGCGCCACAGTCTCAGTTGTTCTTTGGGGCAATTGAACCACCGGCAGGATGTCCGAAAGACTACACGAGCACAGACATCCCGTCAATAGGATCAAAAGCAAAATCGTTAATCGTTTTCTCATTATCATTCCTGCATTTCATTGTTGCGCGGCAATGCGATACAGCTTATCGGTACGGCATTTCAAACACGATCAGCCCGCGGTCATCATAGCTGTAATACACCGTGTCGGCGTCCGCATCCAAGGGAGCGTCAGCCAGAACGGTATTCGCCTGATCCATTGCCTGATAATACGGCTGATCGCCGTCAAAGAGCGAATCACACAGCGCCTGAGGCGTAGTATCAGATCCCACATTGATCATCAGCGCCGCGGATCGCTTTTCAGCCGCACGTACAATACCGTCGCACAGCACATCGACGTCGGGAGAGGACATCCGGATCCCTTCGCGCAGATAGTAGCAGTAATCGGTCGCGGTACAGGTCGGCGGCAGATAATTATTGATATAGCACTCCAGCAGACCGTATTCATCATCGGTGATCTGCGCATAGGTCTTATCCGTCGTATGATCCAACGCCATTACCTGATCGGTAATATTCAGATAGACAAAAGCGTCACCGATCTCTTCCTCATCGTCCGGATCATCCCATGTCACATCCGCCATATACCATTCGCCGTCCAGCTCGACCGCGTTCCACAGATGGAGGGTATCGGTCATCTCGGCGCCGTCCTCTTCGATCACGGCGGTACCGCTGACGCAGACGGTGTCGATTCCGAGCTCCGAACATAGATAATCGAAGCTGTAGGCGTAGCCTTCACACACGGCGACATGATCGACCATCACGCCGTACAGATTGAACAGCGACGGATGGGAATCTTCATATTCCGTATCATCGAGTATATTTTCATCATATACACAATGGTCGATAATATACTTGTAAACATAAACCTCGCGCTCATACGCGGACAGCTCCTTCGGCATTTCCCGATAGAACGCCGCAAGCGCGTCATCGATCTCCTGCATCATCTTCACGACCCCGGCGGCAGTGTACTCCGAGTGCAAAACCAGCTTAGTGATATGTGAACCGTTATCATACTCATAATCGATATCAAAAAGGTAATCCATCCAAAAGATTGCGGGGTGGTCGTCGAACGCCGCGATGATCGCCGCCTCTGCCTCTTTGGGAGTACAATCCGTACCGTCGAGAATAACAGGGCGCATTTTGTAGGTAGTATCGCCCTCGACCTTCTCATCCGAAAAGCAGTAGCACGCATCAAGCACCTTGTCATAGATCGCTTTTTGCCTATCCGTTTGCAAGGTCTGATACGAATGGGCGACGTGCTTTGGTTGATAATCCTGCGGGTGAGTGAATTCAACGCGGTTGACGATATGAAAGCCGTACTCGTCATCATGCGAGCCGATCGCGACACCCTCACCCGAAAGCGGCAGATCGGTATACCGCGTCACCGGCGCGGATTTTTCCTTTGGCGCTTGGGCGCAGGAGCCGAGCGTCAACAAAAGGAGCATGATGATCGCAGCCGATATTACTTTTACGGAACGCATCAAAATGCCCTCTGATCGATCGGCAGGGTCGCGACAGCGTTGAGGTCGCTCTCGGCGATATTGCCGTCTAAATACTCATAATAGCTCTGTGAGCCGACCATTGCGCCGTTATCGCCGCAAAGGGATTTTTCGGGCATATAGAGGGTGTATTTACCCTTGCATAAGCGCTCAAGCTCGCGACGGAGCAGTGAGTTCGCCGACACGCCGCCCGCCGTGACAAGGGTCGTATAGCCCAGATCTTCGGCGGCTTTAAGGAAGTTATCCGTCAGACATCCGACCACTGCCTTGCGGTAGGAAGCGCAGATATCGGCAACGGGGATCTCCTCCCCCTTTTGCTGTTTATTATGAATCAAATTGATGACTGCGGTCTTGAGTCCCGAGAACGAGAAGTCATATTCCGCGCCGTCCACATGCGGATGCGGCATCGGAAAAGCGGCGTCATCACCGTTTTCGGCGATCTTATCGAGCTCTACGCCGCCGGGATACGGGATCCCCATCGCGCGCGCCGCTTTATCAAACGCCTCGCCCGCCGCGTCATCACGGGTCCTGCCGATCACGCGCATATCGGTGTAGCTGAGCACCTCGACGATATGACTGTGACCGCCTGAGACGACCAAGCACAAAAACGGTGGTTTTAATTCTTTATGTGAAATATAATTCGCCGCGATATGGGAGCGCAGGTGGTGAGTCGGGATCAGCGGCTTGCCCGTCGCCAATGACAGACCCTTCGCGAAATTCACGCCCACCAACAATGCGCCGATCAGTCCGGGCGCGTAGGTGACGGCAATCGCGTCGATGTCATCCAGCGTGCAGTCCGCCGCTTTGACAGCTTCATCCACCACGCCGACGATCGCCTCGGCATGCCGCCGTGACGCGATCTCGGGGACAACGCCGCCGTATAACTTGTGCTCCTCCACCTGAGAAGCGACGATATTGGAGAGGACGGTTCTGCCGTCCTCCACGACAGCCGCGGCGGTCTCGTCACAGCTGCTTTCTATTGCTAAAATTTTCATAAGTTTTTTCCTTTTGTAGGGGAGGGTCTCGACCCTCCCGATTGAAAATCAAAATTGATTTTCAATCTCCCTCGTTTATAACTTTGCGAACGGGCGGGTCAAGACCCGCCCCTACATGAGAGTCATTTTCATCAGCACCGCATCTTCTTTGGGCTTTTGATAATACCCCTTGCGTACGCCGATCCTCTCAAAACCGAGGCTTTCATATAAACCGACGGCGGGCGTATTGCTCTCGCGCACCTCTAAGAAAACGGTGTTCAAGCCCTCCGCGCTTTGTATCGCGGCAGTGATCAGGCTGCGCGCGATCCCTTTTCTGCGACAGTCGGGATGCACAGCGACCTCGACGATACTGCCCTCATCCAGCACCTGCTCAAAAGCGAGGAACCCGATGATCCTGTCATCCTCGACCACTACCGTACAGCGTGAATCGCTCTTTTCAAGCTGGGATCGCAGCGATTCTTTTGTCCACGCGCTGTCACCGAAGCAAAGTTCCAGCAGCGATTTCACCTGCTCCGAATGCGCAGGCAGCATTTCCGTGATCCTCATAGGGTGGTGATCAGTACCTTGACCGCGCCGACGATATCATCGCGGCACTTGCGGTAGGCGTTCAGATCGCCGCCGTAGGGATCGACGATGTCCATGCGCAGATCGTATTTATCATCCACGTTCGGCGCGCGGTACAATACGCGCACGAACTGAGCGGGGATGCCCATCGACTTCAATATCTCGGCGTGCTCCTCCGTCAGACCGACAAAGAGCGCGTAATCGTTCAAATCGACCGAGGGTAAAAACCGTGTTTTATGCATTGACAGATCAAGTCCGATCTCGGCGACCGCCTGGATGGCGTTTTGTGAGGCGGGTCGATCTCCGACCGCCGCGAATCCGGCGCTTTCAGCACGCCAGTCCAGACCTTTTTCTTCTGCAAGAGAATTAAAAATCACCTCTGCCATCGGACTGCGGCAGGTATTGCCGGTACAAACAAATAATACTTTTTTCATTGATATCTCCTACTTTGATGATAACACTGCGGGAGCATTTCTCGGCTGAGACGCCTCCCCTTTTTGATGCTTCGTAACGTCTCCCCAACGAGGAGCACCCTGCCCTACAATTCTTAATAATTCCTAATTCCTCATTCCTAATTCCTCATTCCTAATTCCTCATTAAGCTAGCCTTTTGCCTCGTACCACGTTTCGCCCATCGAGGCTTCGGCGGTGAGGGGAACGCTCAGATGAACCGCGTTCTCCATCTCCTCCTGTAAAAGCATCGCGACCTGCATGCTCTCGAACGCGGGCGCTTCGACGATCAGTTCATCGTGCACCTGCAAGATCAGGCGTGCCTCTAAGCCCTCTCGCTTCAACCTCTCGTCCACCCTGACCATCGCGATCTTGATGATATCGGCGGCGGTGCCTTGGATGGGCGCGTTACGCGCGACACGCTCGCCGAAGGAGCGGGTGTTGAAGTTGGACGCGGCAAGCTCCGGCAGATAACGCCGTCTGCCCTCGAGCGTGGACACATAGCCGTCCGCCTTTGCCTGCTCGATGGTTTTCTTCATATAGCTGTCGATGGCGGAGAATCGCGCCAGATAATTGTCGATATATTTCTGCGCCTCGCGCACGGTAACGCCGATATCCTTCGACAGCGAGAACGCGCCGATCCCATAGACGATACCGAAGTTGACCGCCTTCGCGCGTGAACGCATCAGCGGCGTGACCTGATCGATCGGCACGCCGAACACCTCGGACGCGGTGACGGTGTGGATGTCGATATTGTCGGTAAATGCCTTGCGCATGGTTTCATCACCCGCCATATGGGCGAGCACGCGCAGTTCGATCTGCGAGTAATCCGCGTCCACAAGCACACAGCCGTCCTTTGCCTTGAAGAAGCGGCGGAACTCGCGTCCGCGCTCGGTACGCACGGGGATATTCTGCAAATTCGGCTCGGTCGAGCTGATACGCCCCGTCCGGGTCTCGGTCTGGTTAAAGGACGAATGGATCCGTCCGTCGCCGGCGACCTTGTCGATCAGCGAATCGCAGTAGGTCGATTTGAGCTTGGCGACCGTGCGGTACTCCAATATTTTTGAGATGACCGGGTGCAGGGGCAACAGGCTTTCGAGCACCTCGGCGTTCGTCGAATAACCGCTTTTGGTCTTTTTGCGCGGCGGCAGGTTCAGATCCTCAAACAGCGCCTTGGCAAGCTGCTTGGGCGAGTTGATGTTGAACTCGTAGCCCACATCCTCATAGATGGACGCCTGCAGCTCGTCCGCCTCTTTGCCGAGCTGTTCTCCGTAATTGCGGATCGCCTCGACGTCGACCATGAAGCCGAGGTTCTCCATCCGCGCCAGCACGCGCGCGAGTGGTATCTCGATCTCGTAGAGCAGTTGATCATTGGCGATCTCGTGGATATCGTCGGCAAGGCGCTTGCACAAAGCGGGCAGCGCGTGGATAAAGCCTAAGCCCTCTTCCCCGTTCTCAGACGTCGCGACGGGAATGCTGTACTCGGCGCAGAGCCGTTCGGGCTCATAGCTGGACGACGAGGGGCTGAGCAGATAGGCGGCGAGCGAGGTATCAAAGGCGATATCCGCCTCGATCCCCTCACGGTCACAGTAGGCGAAGATCGGTTTACTGTTGTCCGTATAGAGCTTTTTGCCGCTGCTCAGAACTCTTTTTATTTCTTCTGTAGAATTAATTCGATATAATATTTCTTCTGTAGAAATATAAGCAGTCTTCGGTTGCGATTGCCGCAGGCTTGCGCCCTCGCTATGACTATCATTATTTTCTTCAAAAGAAATTTGAGTGTATAAATCTTTATTCTCTGAAAGAATTTTATCTACCGTTTCACTGTCAGCGTCAACGACTTTGAACGTCCGCTGTTCATCCTGCTCGACAACCTTGTCCTCCGACAGCTCCAGGTCATACTTCTTGATCAGCGAGAACAGCTCGAGCCGCGCCATCAATTGCGCGGCGGCGGCTTTATCACCCTCGCCGACCAAATAGCGGTCAAGCTCCGTATCGATCGGAGCGGTCAGGCAGATCTCGCCGAGCATACGGCTCATAAAGCAATTATCCTTGCTCTTCTCGAGCTTTGCCCTCATGCCGGGCTTGATATCCAGCTCGTCGAGGTGGTCATAGATATAGTCGATGTCGCCGTACTTTTGGATCAGCTCGGTCGCGCCCTTGGGGCCGATACCGGCAACGCCGGGGATGTTATCGGAGCTGTCCCCCTGGATCGCCTTGATCTCGATCAGCTTCTTCGGCTCCACGCCGTATTCCTCTTTGACGACGTCGGGCGTGTAGAGCATGGTGCCGTTGAGGTTCTTGGATAACCGCACCGAAACACTGTCGTTCACGAGCTGCAGGCTGTCGCGGTCACCGGTCGCGATGACGCAGGTGTTGCCGCTGTCGGCACACGCCTTGGACAGCGTGCCGAGGATATCATCCGCCTCATAGCCCTCGCAGGTGACGAGCTGATAGCCCAGATCGGTCAAAAGCTCCTTGAGCGGCGCCATCTGCATGTGCAGCTCCTCGGGCATACCCTTGCGGTTCGCCTTATACAGATCATACGCCTTGTGGCGGAAGGTCTTTGCCTTGAGGTCAAAGGCGATCGCCACCGCGTCGGGCTTGACGTCCGACCTCATGCGGTCGAACATGGTCAAAAAGCCATAGATCGCGTTCGTGAACTGACCGTCCTTGGTAGTCAGCGGCTTGATGCCGTAAAACGCGCGGTTCAATATACTGTTTCCGTCTACTACTAATAGTTTCATATTGACTCCGTATCAGTGACCAGTGGTCAGTGGCCAGTGGTCAGTAATTGATTATAAAGGTCTAATTTTGATGAATAATACTTCGTTACCTAAGATTCAGAATTCTGTTCACTGAACACTGAACACTGAACACTGATCACTAAATCTTATATACCACATTTCCCGTGATCCAGTTGGTTCGGTACAATCTGGGCACACGCTTTGATACGGCGCACAACACCTCATAGCTGATGGTATTGCCCCAGCTCGCGATATCCTCCGCGGTCGGCTCGCCGTCATTGCCGTTGCCGAACACGACGACCACATTGCCGACCTCCGCTTCGGGAAAATCGGTGACGTCCAGCATGGTCTGATCCATGCAGATCCGTCCGATGATCGGGCAGTTTTTGCCGAACTTCTTGGTCTTGTCCCATACGAACATATAGCCCTTTTCGGCATACGCGCGTATGTAGCCGTCGGCATATCCGACCGGAACGGTGGCGATACGCATATCATGCGCGGCGGTGAAGGTGCGGCCGTAGCTGACGGTGGTACCCGCCTTGACGGTCTTGACATGTGAGATCAGGGTTTTGAGGCGCATAGCGGGCTTGAGATCCAGCTGATGGCGCATCTTCTCCGAGGGTGCGTAGCCGTACAGCACGATACCCGCCCTGACCATATCGAGGCGCATGGACGGATAATCCATGATCGCGCCGGAATTGGAGCAGTGACGGATCGCAAATCGAATCCCCTGCTTCTCCAGCTCGTCCACCGTATGGATGAAGTTCTCATACTGCTTCTTCGTATACGCCTCACCGTTATCACCGTCATCGGCGACCGCGAAGTGCGTGAACACGCCTTCGGGAATGATACGCGGCAGGGTGCAGGCTTCTTTTATTTCTTCTATAGAATTATTATCTCTCGGGAATTCCTGACACATAAACCCGATTCGGCTCATACCGGTGTCGAGCTTGATGTGCGTCTTGACTTCCACGCTGAATTCCTCGCACCAGCGCGACAGCTCCTTGGCGTAGTCGAGGCTGTACACCGCCTGTGAGATATTCTGACGGCTCAGATCACGACAGCGGTTCGCGGGCGTATAGCCGAGGATGAGGATCGGCTCATCGATCTCGGCTCTGCGCAGCTCCAGCGCCTCATCCAGATTGGACACCGCCAGAAAATCCACCCCCAGCTCATGGTAGAGCTTGCAGATCTCCACAGCGCCGTGACCGTAGCCGTCCGCCTTGACGACACAGCAGAGCTTGACGCCCTCTCCGATCGCGTTGCGGATCGCCTCATAATTCTCACGGATCGAGTTCATATTGATCTCCGCCCATAACCGGCGGGTAAATATCAGATTGTCTTCCAAAAATGTCACTCCCTCAGAAGCATATATATCGTTATTATAATACAATTAAAGATTAATTACAATATAACAGGAGAAATTTGTGGGGGGGACCGGCATCATCAGAAAGAAAGAGAGAGGTTTTCCGTAAGTTACGGCAAAATAGATATGCTTCGCGGTGGATGGAATTTAGTGGAAAGGTATCGGGATGTCGCAAGCGTCATCCCCTACAGTAAACGTTTCAGTAAATTTGTAGGGGAGCGGCTTTGAGGAGTTGTCCAAATCTGTGATTTGGTTTACAACTCCCATGCAACAGCGCTCCATCGTCGTTACTCGCCGTACTCGATAAGCGTATCCGGTTGGTACGCTTTGATCTCGTGTGGCGGTTCCTCCTCTCCCCATAACTCGGGGAGTTATGGGGTCCCCTGTATCTGTGATTGGCTAAGCGCCACTGTGCTGCTCCCGCCGCAGAGCGTTGGTTAATTGCAATTCTTGTAAAGGAACTGTGCGTTTTGTAGGGTACGGCGCTTGTCGACGTACCGCGGTAGGACATTTGGTTAAGATGTAATGTTTGTTAAGGAGAAGCGCGTTTCCGTAGGGACGACCATCGGTCGTCCGCATGGCAGAAACATTTGTTTCCTATCTCACGTTTTCGATAATGGAAACGCCCGTCATTCTCGGTACGTCATGAATGCCGTACCCTACGGAGGAATTCATATGCTTCGCGTTATAATGACATTAATTGGAAAAGTCTCGGGAGGGGTCTCCCCGCTGGGGAGGTGCCCGAAGGGCAGAGGGGTGCCGTCTGCGGCTGAGCAACAAGCCCCTCCCCTACAGAAGACGTCGCAGGAAATTTGTAGGGGAGCGGCTTGCTGCTCCCGCCGCAGGGCTTTGGTTAATTGCAATGCTTGTAAAGGAGTTGTGCGTTTTGCAGGACACATCGCGATGCCGCCGTCTTGACAGCTGACAGACCGTAGTATAGAATATAGTCTATACTGTTAACGGAGTGAAACACATGAGGAAATCCAACAACCAAACCAAAAGCAAGATCGTCTCGGCGGCATGGCAGCTGTTCTACGATCAGGGCTTTGACGATACCACCGTGGACGAGATCATACGCCTGTCCGGCACATCAAAGGGCTCGTTCTACCACTATTTCGAGAGCAAGGACAGTCTGATCGGCTCCCTCGCCTATCTCTTTGACGAAAAATACACGGAGCTCGAAAAACAGCTCGACTACAGCAAAAACGCCGTCGATAACATGCTGTTCCTCACGCGCGAGCTGTGCATGATGATCGAGAACAACATCGACATCGAACTGCTCTCGCGCCTGTACGCGCAGCAGCTGAGTAAGCGCGGACAGAAGGAGCTGCTCGACCACACGCGCCTGTACTACCGCCTGCTCAAAAAGCTGACGATCCAAGGGCAGGAGCGCGGCGAGATCACGCGCCAAAAGTCCTCGGCGGAGATCGTGCGCCTGTACGCGATCACCGAAAGATCGCTGCTGTACGACTGGTGTCTGCACGGCGGCGAATACTCGCTGACGGAGTACGCGGGCAGCGTGATGCCGCTGATGCTCAGCGCGATCCGTATTTAAAAAGTTTTTCGTTAACGATTCAGTCTGTTATATAGTCTTGTTAAAATTTGGCTGTATAACAGGCTTTTTCTTTGTATAATGATAAATAGTATCAAAAATAGTCTATACTTTATTCTATATTGATTTTCACATTTTAATGTGCTAATATTAATGGGTGTTGTGAAACACAAAGGAAACAAAGCGGATGATTCCGCTGTCATTTCGGGAGGGCAAGCCTCGGTTTCGGGAGAACTGAATCCCGATCACGGGAGAAGCAAGCCCCTCCCCTACAAAACTCAATCTCATTAAGTTAAGAAGGCTCCTTTTGGGAAAAGGAGCTGTCGCCCGTTGGCGACTGATGAGGAGTTGTCCAAATCTACGATTTGGCGTACAACTCCCATGCAACAGTGCTCCAAGAGCGGATTCATCTGCGATTGGCTAAGCGCCACTGCAGGAATTGTATCAATTGCTCGAGCGCCAGCGAGATACTTTTTCTTAACTTAATGGCATTGTCTACAAAATAGGAGGGAAAAGAATGTCAACCAACACTATTGTCGTTCTTGTTGCGTTTGTTGTGTACATGGGCGTGATGATCCTCATCGGCGCCTTGAACAGCAAGCAGAGCAACAACGAAGACTACTTCCTCGGCGGTCGAGGACTCGGCTCATGGACTGCGGCGCTCTCCGCACAGGCGTCCGATATGAGCGGCTGGCTGCTGATGGGTCTGCCCGGCGCGATCTACGCTGCCGGTACAGGATCAGCATGGATCGCGATCGGTCTGCTGATCGGTACCGTCCTCAACTGGTTCTTAGTCGCCAGAAGGCTGAGAAAGTACACCATCGTCGCGAACAACTCGCTGACGATCCCCAGCTTCTTTGAGAACCGCTTCCACGATAAGAAGGGCGTGCTCAAGATCGTATCGTCCATTATCATCATCGTATTCTTCGCGGTCTACACCGCCTCGGCATTTGTATCGGGCGCTAAGCTCTTTGCGAATGTATTCGGTACCGGCGCTGACGATAACACCGCTTATGTTGTCGGTCTGGCTGTTGCAGCAGTCGTCATCCTCATCTACACCCTGCTCGGCGGCTTCAAGGCGGTATGCTACACTGACTTTATCCAGGGTCTTTTGATGCTCGTCGCGATCCTCGCTGTTCCGATCATCGCCTATATTTCTATCAACGGCGACCTCCCCGGCGCACTCGAAG
The DNA here is from genome assembly GCA_020624805.1 of bacterium. GTDB lineage: Bacteria > Bacillota > Clostridia > Oscillospirales > Acutalibacteraceae > Ruminococcoides. Next base: position 12,812 of record JAHKVW010000035.1, read on the forward strand.
CAAAGGGCGTCGCGGATCCTGCGGGATTCCTGAGCCTGTTCAAGAATGATACCGGCAGCAATCTGACCGTGAAAGAGATCGTTCTCGGACCTGCCGGTCTCTGATGGGCACTTGGCTACTTCGGTATGCCGCATATCCTGATTCGCTTCATGGCGATCAAGAGCGATAAAGAGGTCAAGAAGAGCCGTGTTATCGCCATCGTATGGGTCATTCTGTCGCTTGGCGCAGCCTGCTTCCTCGGTGTTGTAGCCAGAGGCTTCCTTAATGAGGACCTCATTGCCAACGGAAAGAAAGAACTTGTATTCATCAAATCGATCCTGCAGATCTTCGACGGCAACATCTTCCTCGTCTTCATCGGCGGCATCTTCCTGTGCGGTATCCTTGCCGCGATCATGTCTACGGCAGACAGCCAGCTGCTGGTCACCGCGTCCGCTGTAAGCGAAGATATGTTCAAGGGCGTTATCAAAAAAGACGCAAGCGAAAAAACCTCTTTGCTCGTCGGCAGAATCGCTGTTGTGGTAGTCGCTATCATCGCGTTTTTCATCGCTCTCAAGCCCAACCCCTCTGTTATGGAGTTGGTCGAATACGCGTGGGGCGGCTTCGGCGCGGCATTCGGCCCGATCATCCTGCTTTCTCTGTTCTGGAAGCGCTTTAACCTTCCGGGTGCTGTCGCGGGTATGGTCGTCGGCTTTGCAAGCACCGTTATTTGGGATTACATCCCGCTGTTTAATATGGTAGATGCTGAAGGCAATGCCATCCGTACTCTCAAACAGCTGACCGGTGTATACTGTCTGGTCGTCGGTTTCGCACTGGCGCTGGTCGTCGCGGTCGTCGTGACCCTGATCACCAAGAAGCCCTCCGCCGAGATCGAGGAAGAGTTCGACAAGGTCAATGCGGTAGAGATCTGAGCCGGTTAACGGTTAACGGTTGATGGCGGACTCCGTCCGCACCTGATCGATCAATGTCACCGCAACGACACGTGCGTCCGCCTCCACAACAATCTCAACCGAATCATCATCAAGCAAACGCTCCCGATCTCGGGGGCGTTTTTGTATACTGCTATTGATTATCTTCAAAGGTCGTGATATAATGTAACTATCAAAATCGGAGGTGATGTGATGAATACTAACAGTCAAATTCCCAATCACCCAACCAACTACGTTGAGATCGATCCCCGCAACAATCCTGTTCCGTCGGAATTGCGAAAAAGTGCGGACAAGAAAGGTCTCGCCTCCTTGATAATCGGAATCATCCTGCTGTTCTTTCTCACCTTCGGTCAGGTTTTACTCTATTTACCCTTTTCGGGATTATTCGATTATTTCTTCGGCACCGAACTCGAATTTATGCTTTTAATGTGTCTGTTACTTCCATTTACTCTTGTGATAGGGATAATCGGCATTGTACTCGGCGCAAAATCCCGCAAAGCTATGCGCATGGGAAACGGTATCGGCAAAGCGGGATTGATCATCTCGATCGTTGCCACTGTGATCATCGCGGTATATTTTATTCTGCTCCTAACCCTTTTAATCTACACGATATTAACATGGGGACAACATAACGGAATAACCCGCTGACTATATGACAACAAATCAAGCGCATGATCCGCTCCCGAAGCTCGGGGGCGGATTATTCATGCTGTTCGCGGTATTATTTGTAGAGGAGCAACCCCTTACAGGAAACGCCGCAGCGTATTTGTAGGGGAGGGTCTTGACCCTCCCGCAGAATGACGGGCGTTTCCTATATCGGGAATGGTAGATAGAAAACAATCATCTCTGCCATAGGGATGGTCACTGATCATAGTGCAGCATTATAAAACGTGTCATTTGCTTCGCTCTTAACATCATTGCTATGAAACGTTTCGGGAGGGTCAAGACCCTCCCCTACAATAGGCTTCATTTGCTCCGCATTTGGGTGGCTTCGATCGGAAATTTACCGGGAGGAGCAAGCCCCTCCCCTACAAATATGCCGAAACTCTTCCACACAATAATCATTATTCATTCTTCAGTCTTCAATCTTCAGTTTTAAGTACACACGCCCCTCCCCTACACTGCGTTCATCTTCCGCTTTTACATCGCTATTATCATTCGTCAACTGCATAACGTCCATTCCATCTTCCATTTTTCTTAAATCAAATTAACCATGACACGAATTTTACCGATTGTTACAAGAATGAAACTGAACACAATATATTGTGGTGGGTGGTAACCCGCTCACAAGAACTTGTTATAATTCTTTTTTGACAACATTTTACAAAAACTTATCAAATTGCCCAAAGTTTTATTTTTTTCTCGTATAAAATACCGATTGATTTCACGCCGTCTTTCTGCTATATTTAGTCAGGATTTCGCCTGCGGCACAAGATGCGGCAGCAGGCACACCTTTTGTAACAAAAAGATTACAACGAAACCAAAATCGAGAATGTGAAGGAGAAATTATGATCACCAAAATCGTAAAGCGCGACGGACGCGCGGTTGAATTCGACAAAGAAAAGATCACTCAGGCGATCTACAAGGCGGCTCACGCCATCGGCGGCAACGACTACGACAGCGCCGAGGAGCTCGCCGGCAAGGTCATCGAATACTTAGAGGCGGAGGACAACGACAATCCCTCTGTCGAGCACGTACAGGATACCGTTGAGAAGATCCTGATCGAGAACGGTCACGCCAGAACCGCGAAGGAATTCATCCTCTATCGCGCGGAGCGTACCAGAGTGCGCGAGATGAACACCAAGCTGATGAAGATCTATGAGGATCTGACCTTCAAATCCGCAAAGGATAACGACGTCAAGCGTGAGAACGCCAACATCGACGGCGATACCGCGATGGGCACCATGCTCAAATACGGCTCCGAGGGCGCGAAGGAATTCTATCAGATGTATGTCCTCAACCCCAAGTTCGCCAAGGCGCACCGTGAGGGCGACATCCATATCCATGACCTCGACTTTCTCACCCTCACCACCACCTGCTGCCAGATCGACTTGTTGAAGCTCTTCAAGGACGGCTTTAGCACCGGTCACGGCTTCATCCGTGAACCCAATGATATCTCCACCTACGGCGCGCTCGCCTGCATCGCGATCCAGAGTAACCAGAACGACCAGCACGGCGGTCAGTCCGTACCGAACTTCGATTACAGCATGGCGCCCGGCGTTACCAAGACCTATAACAAGCGTTATCGCGCGAACCTCGCGCGCGGCGCTGAGCTGCTCGCCGACGACGAGAACGCCAAGGAAAACATCGAAGCGATCTGCGCCGCGGCGGAAGCCACTACCGGCGACCTCGCCAAGCTCGAATCCACCGCTGAATACGACGCGAAGGAGCTCGAGCTGCTGACCGGTCAGTACGGCGAGAAGATTGCAGGAAAATTACAGCGTTTCGCGAAGAAGCACGCGCTTGCCGAGACCGACCGCGCGACCTTCCAGGCGATGGAAGCGGTCGTCCATAACCTCAACACCATGCACTCCCGTGCAGGCGCGCAGGTTCCCTTCTCCTCCATCAACTACGGTACCGATACCACCCCCGAAGGCAGAATGGTCATCAAGAACATCCTGCTCGCGACCGAAAGGGGTCTGGGCAACGGTGAGACTCCGATCTTCCCCGTCCACATCTTCAAGGTCAAGGAGGGCGTCAACTACAATCCCGAGGATCCCAACTACGACCTCTTCAAGCTGAGCTTCCGCGTATCGGCTAAACGCCTTTTCCCCAACTATGCGTTCATCGACGCACCCTACAACCTTGCTTACTACAAGCCCGGTCATCCCGAGACCGAGATCGCGTACATGGGCTGCCGTACACGTGTCATCGGCAACCGCCACGATCCTTCCCGTGAGATTACCTACGGCAGAGGTAATTTGAGCTTCACCTCCATCAACCTCCCCCGTCTCGCGATCCTTTCCAACAAAAACATCGACTTCTTCTTCGATCAGCTCGACCGCATGCTCGATTTGTGCATCGACCAGATCCTCGAGCGCTTTGAGATCCAGTGCCAGAAGCACGTGCGCAACTACCCGTTCCTGATGGGTCAGGGCGTATGGATCGACTCCGACAAGCTCTCGATCGACGACGAGGTACGCGAGGTCTTGAAGCACGGCACCCTGTCCATCGGCTTCATTGGTTTGGCAGAAGCGCTGGTCGCCCTGATCGGCAAGCATCACGGCGAGAGCGAAGAGGCTCAGCGTCTGGGCTTGGAGATCGTCTCCTTCATGCGCAAGAAGCTGGATAAGCAGAGCGAAAAGACAGGTCTGAACTTCACCTGCCTCGCGACTCCCGCAGAGGGTCTGTCCGGCAGATTCGTCCGCATCGACAAGGAGCGCTTCGGCTCCATCAAGGGCGTGACCGACCGCGAGTATTACACCAACTCCTTCCATGTCCCGGTCTACTTCCCCATCAACGCGTTCGATAAGATCAAGCTCGAGGCGCCGTATCACGCGCTGACCAACGCGGGTCATATCTCCTACATCGAGCTCGACGGCGATCCCTCCGAGAACCTCGAGGCATTCGAGCAGGTCGTTCGCTGCATGAAGGAAGAGGGTATCGGCTACGGCTCGATCAACCATCCCGTCGACCGCGACCCCGTCTGCGGCTACACCGGCATCATCGGCGATTATTGCCCGCAGTGCGGCAGAAAGATCATCAAGAACGGCGCGCAGGTCGAGCGTATCCGCCGTATCACCGGCTATCTTGTCGGTACTCTTGACCGCTTCAACAACGCCAAAAAGGCAGAGGTCAAGGACAGAGTCAAGCACAGTGTGATCGCCGCAGACGACTGCGGCTGTGACCTAGAGGCGGTTTGAAACAATGATTTAGCAGAACGTTGACAGCCTCCCTTTGGTAAAGGGAGGTGGGCTTGCGGACGCGCTTGTCCGCAAGCTCGGAGGGATTGCATCATTGATCGAGCGCAAGCGAGATACCGATATTATTTGGTTGGTCGCTATGCTCCGTTTATACAATCCCTCAGTCGACGTTCGTCGACAGCTCCCTTTCCCAAAGGGAGCCTTTTCATGTCCGATATCAACATACAAAGGAGCAAATCATGTCCGAATCCAAAACACCCCTGCGCCTTGCGGGCGTTGTGAGAGAAAGCATCGTAGACGGTCCCGGCATCCGCATGACGGTCTTTGTACAGGGCTGTCCGCACCACTGCAAGGGCTGTCACAATCAGCATACATGGGACTTTGAGGGCGGTTATCAAAGCTCGGTCGAGCGTGTGCTCGAAGAAGCCGCCAAGGATCCGCTGCTCAAGGGCGTGACCCTGTCGGGCGGCGAACCCTTCTGTCAGGCAGAGGCGCTGACCGTGCTGGCGAAAAGAGCGCATGAGATGGGGCTGAACGTCTTTTGCTACAGCGGCTTCACCTTTGAAAAGCTGATGGCGGATTTTGATACGCACCCCGAATATAAATCGCTGCTCGAGCAGTGCGACTGGCTGGTGGACGGCCCCTTTATCGAGGAAGAGATGAGCCTGATGCTCCACTTCCGCGGCAGCCGCAACCAGCGCATCTTAGATGTACCGAAGTCCCTCAGAGAGGGCAAGGCGGTGCTGTCGGAATACAACTGATCGCGCGTTATCGTGAAATGACAACAGAACAAGGTGAAAGAGCGTCGGAAATCCGGCGCTTTTTTAGTGAGGAGTGAGGAGTGAGGAGTTGTGGGAAACACTTCGTGTTTTGAATTTATATTTGGTTTTACCTGTCAGCCAAAAGCGAAGCAGATGAAGCCTATTTGTAGGGGAGGGGCTTGCTCCTCCCGGAAACGTTTTTTGATAAATGATGATTTGAGTGAAGCATAAGATACTTCTCCTTAACCGACGTTATCTTTTTTCTAAAGCTCTACCGCGGGAGGAGCAAGCCCCTCCCCTACAGTAAACGCTCCTACGAATATCAGGTGCGGACAGCGTCCGCCCTCAACTCCTAACTCCTCACTCCTAACTCCTCTCTCCCTACTCCCTTTTCGTTGTTTTCCACAACTTCTCACGCTTCTTTTTGCTAACTTTGTCCTGTTGTAAAACGGCGGATTTTGTGATAAAATGAATGTGTATGTAAGATTGATCTACATAATTCTTTTTCAGAATAATCATTCAATACACACATCTTGAAAGGATGGAAAACCATGGTAGTTAAGGATATTATTGACATCTTAGAGGGCGAAGTCATCTGCGAGGGCAACCTCGACGCCGAAATCAAAACCGCTTGCGGTTCCGATATGATGAGCGACGTGCTGGCATTCGTCAAGGATCAGAGCGTTCTGCTGACCGGTCTGGTCAATCCGCAGGTCGTGCGCACCGCCGAGATGATGGACATGGCGTGCATCGTCTTTGTCCGCGGCAAAATGCCCGATCAGGGGATCATCGATCTCGCCGAACAGCGCGACATCACCCTGATCAAGACCCGCTACAGAATGTTTACCGCCTGCGGCAAGCTCTATGAGGGCGGTCTTTCCGGAGGTACCGCGGTATGAGCAACATCCATCTTCATTATGAGGTCAGCGGAGAGGACTTCACCCGTGCCGGTGAAGCGTCCGGCTCCGTCAAAAAGCGCCTCAAAGCGCTGGGCTACAACACCGACGCCATCCGCAGAGTCGCGATCGCGATGTACGAGGCGGAGATCAACATGGTCATCCACGCCGAGGGCGGCTTTGTCGACGTCGACATCTTCCCCGATCATGTGAATGTTCTGCTCTCCGACAAGGGACCCGGCATCCCCGACGTCGAAAAGGCGATGCAGGAGGGCTTTTCCACCGCGCCCGATAACGTCCGCAACCTCGGCTTCGGCGCGGGCATGGGTCTGCCCAATATCAAGAAATACACCGACGACATGCGGATCGAGACCGAGATCGGCAAAGGCACGGATCTTTATCTGACCGTTAATGTTAAAGAATAAATCTGCCTATTTGTAGGGGAGGGTCTTGACCCTCCCGCTTGAAAATCAAGATTGATTTTCAAAACTCAAACTGTCTGATATTGTAATGAAACGGTTCTGTTTCGTTGCTGTAATTAATTGCGAGAATACCGTTCTCGAATACGGGAGGGTCAAGACCCTCCCCTACAATCAACATTTTCATATCAAGGTAAAACCATGAAAAATTATTTCCACTCTGTCGTGCTGGACGCGGATCTGTGCTGCGGGTGTACCAACTGCCTCAAGCGCTGTCCCACCGAAGCGATCCGTATCCGTGACGGCAAGGCGCATATCCTCTCCGAGAGGTGCATCGACTGCGGCGAGTGCATCCGCATCTGTCCGCATCACGCTAAACGCGCCCGTTCCAATTCAATAGAAGAGATCAAACCCTTTAAGGTCAAGATCGCCATCCCTGCGCCCGCGCTGTTCGGTCAGTTCAACAACCTCAACGATATCGACATCGTGCTGACAGGTCTGCGCGCCATGGGCTTTGACGTCATTTATGAGGTCAGCCGCGCGGCGGAGCTCGTCAGCGAGGCGACACGCCAACTGATACGGGATAAGAAGCTCCGCTTCCCGATCATTAGCTCGGCATGTCCCGCGATCGTCCGACTGATCAAGATCCGTTTTCCCGAGCTGTGCGGCAACGTCATGCCGCTTTTAGCGCCTATGGAGGTCGCCGCGAGGATGACGCGCCGTGAGGTGATCGACATCACGGGGCTGAGCGACGACGATATCGGCGTGTTCTTCATCACGCCCTGCCCCGCCAAGGTCACCGAGATCAACAACCCGAACGGCTGTGAGAAAAGCGCTGTCACCGGCGCGATCGCGATCTCACAGATCTACCCGGAGCTCACCTCCAAGATGGATAAGCTCAAGACCGTGGAGCCGATCGCGCAATCCGGCTTGATCGGCGTAGGCTGGGCGACCTCAGGCGGTGAGGCTGCCGCCATGCTGGGCGACAAATACTTAGCTGCCGACGGCATCGAGAACGTCATCCGCGTCCTCGAGGAGCTGGAGGATGAGCACATCCACGGCGTCGATTTCATCGAGCTCAACGCCTGCTCCGGCGGCTGTGTCGGCGGCGTCTTAGCTGTCGAGAATCCCTATGTCGCGCAGGCGCGTATCCAGAATCTGCGCAAGTATCTGCCCGTTTCACTCAACCACCTCGACCGCAGGGAGATCGACGGGATGAAATGGGAGAATGAGCTGGAATTCAACGCCGAGAGCTTTCGTCTGTCGGACGACATCATCGAGGCGATGGATATGATGGAGAAGATGGAGGAGATCTGCAAGACCCTGCCCGGACTGGACTGCGGCTCCTGCGGCGCTCCGACCTGCCGTGCGTTAGCGGAGGACATCGTCAAGGGCATCGCCAAGGAGACCGAATGTATCCACAAACTCAAGGCGAAGATCCAGTCCGTCTACGATCAGCTGGGTAATCTATGAGCGAGAATCAATTGACTCCGCGCGAGCAGGAGTATCTGGACTGCGAGGTGCCGATGGTAGAAAATGGCGCCGCCGCGAAACGGCTCACCGTCGGGATCCTGACCTCACTGGCACAGTCGATCGTCACACCCGGCGGCGGCAAGGCTGATCAAAAGCTGTTCCGCACCATCCGCGAGATCCGCTATACCAAATACAAAAAGGCGGTGCTCCGCAAGCAAAAAGGCACGCCCGAAAAGAACGATGAAAGACTCCTCAAGAAGCTCAACAAAATGGAATTCGTATTGGGCTCGGACAGCTTCGACCCCGATGAATACACCAGAAAGATCTATGAGGAATATATGAAAACACACAATAATGGTGAATGACTAATAGATAAAGGTGAATGGTTGTGGGAAACGCTTCGCGTTTTTGATTCCTATTTTGACAAAAACAACAACGCATTTTTCTTTATACAAAACGGGTGCGGGCAGAGCCCGCCATTCACCATTCACCAAGAAAGGATATATCATGACTGTCAAAGAACTGATCGACAAACTGGAATTAAAGATCCTCGTGGAGGATGACCTTGACCGCTCGGTGGAGGATTGCTATATCGGCGACCTGCTCAGCTGGGTCATGGGCAGAGCGCCCGCCGACAGCGCGTGGCTGACCGTCATGGGCAACATCAACAGTATCGCTGTGGCGACGCTGGCGGATGTGAGCTGTATCATCCTCGTAGAGAACGCCGCGCTCGACGATAACGCGCGTCAGAAGGCGGAGATGCACGGCGTGAATATCCTCACCACCGAGGAAAACGCCTATCAGCTCGCTGTCAAGATCAGCAAGCTGCTCGAAGGATAATTCTTATGCAGAAATATTATTACGACCTGCACCTACATTCCTGCCTGTCTCCGTGCGGCGATATGGACATGACGCCCAACAATATCGTCAACATGGCAAAGCTGCTGGGGCTGGATGTGATCGCGCTGACCGATCACAACACCTCGCTCAACTGCGAGGCGGCGATCAAGGTCGGCGAGGAGGTCGGCGTACTGGTCATCCCCGGCATGGAGCTGACCACCAGCGAGGATATCCACGCGGTATGCCTCTTCCCCACGCTGGAAAAGGCGCTGGCTTTCTCACAGTATGTCGACGAGAACCGCATCCATATCAAGAACAGAGCGGAGATCTACGGGCGACAGGTGCAGATGAACGAAAACGATGAAGAGATCGGTGAGATCGAAGATCTGCTCCTGCCCGGCTCATTCATCGGCATGTATGACGCGTACCGCAAAGCCAAGGAGTTCGGCGGTATCTGCTACCCCGCCCACATCGACCGTGACTCGCTGTCGATCCTCGCCGTACTCGGTGAAATAGATCCCTACTGCGGGTTTCAAACTGCGGAGCTTGCCGACATCTCCAAATTGGATGAGCTGAAACAACAGCACCCGATCCTCGAGCACATGAACATCATCACCTGCTCCGACGCGCATTACCTCGAAAATATGCGCGACGCCGCCAACACCATTGAGCTGCCGGAGCTGACAAGAGAAGCGGTAATTGAATATCTGGATACACAAAGATGACCGTCTTGCGAGAGCAGGGCGGTTATTTGTTAGGGTGATAAATAATAGTTGCGGGATATCTTATAAAGACTTCCCCTCGGAGGGCTCATGACTGAAAACTGAAGACTGAAGACTGAAGACTGAAGAATGAATAATAGCGGGAAACACTTCGTGTTTTGGATTTATATAGCCTTCCCCTCGGGGGGCTCATGACTGAAAACTGAAAACTGAAGACTGAAGACTGAAGAATGAATAATAGCGGGAAACACTTCGTGTTTTGGATTTATATTTGGTTTTACCTGTCAGCCAAAAGCGAAGCAGATGAAGCCTATTTGTAGGGGAGGGGCTTGCTCCTCCCGAAAACGTTTTTGATAAATGCTGATTTGCGTGACGCATAAGATACTTCTCCTTAGCCGACGTTATCATTTTTCTAAAGCTCTACCGCGGGAGGAGCAAGCCCCTCCCCTACAGTAAACGCTCCTACGAATATCAGGTGCGGACAGCGTCCGCCATCAACTCCCCACTCCTAACTCCCCACTCCTCACTCCTAACTCCTCACTCCCCGTCGCTTCACTGCTTTAAAACTTGCAAAACACCACCACTTTTGCAAGATATTATTCTGATTCGGAAATATAAATGTCCCGATCGACATAAAACAATCCCTTGTCAGATCCTATCAAATCTGGTTAGCTTTAGCTAACTTCCTGAGAATGAAAATCCCTGCATTTTTTGCCGATATTTGCACGAAAAATTTGCGTTAATTTATAGACAATCCGACTCAAATGTGGTATGATGGTAGCGTAAGTATGTATAGGTTTTTCATCGATGATGAATCGTGATTTTGCAAGAGCCTATTTGAATTATTCGCTACAATTCGCTTACAAAGAAATTGATCAAGGAGGAATTAAGATGCTTAAAAAAATCAGCAGCCTGCCGTTTCAGGGCACGCCTGAACAGGAAGCGCAGCTCAAGGAAGTCATCCAAAAGCACATGGATGATCCCGGCGCTGTGATGCCCGTATTGCAGGAGGCACAGGACATCTACGGCTATCTGCCGCTTGAGGTTCAGCAGATGATCGCGGAGGGTCTGAACGTACCCGTAGACGAGGTGTACGGCGTTGCGACCTTCTACAGCCAGTTTGCGCTCTCCCCCAAGGGTAAGTATAACATCAGCGTATGCCTGGGTACCGCCTGCTACGTCAAGGGCTCCGGCGACGTGCTCAACAGACTCTCATCCGAGCTGGGCATCGAGGCTGAGGAGTGTACCATGGACGGTATGTTCTCGCTGACAGCCTGCCGCTGCATCGGCGCGTGCGGTCTGGCTCCCGTCATGACCGTCAACGACGATGTTTACGGTCGTCTGGTCGCCGACGATGTACCCTCGATCCTCGCAAAATATAAGGAAGCGTAATGAGAGAGCTATCCCTGAATGTCATGGATGTGGCGCAGAACTCGGTGCGAGCCGAGGCGACTGTCGTGCGCATCACCGTGACCGAGAGCGATAAAGACGATCGGCTGACGATCGAGATCGCCGACAACGGCTGCGGCATGACGCAGGAACAGGTACAACAGGTCATCGACCCGTTTTTTACCACGCGTACCACACGCAAGGTCGGGCTGGGAGTCCCGCTGTTCAAGCTCAGCGCTGAACAGACCGGCGGCAGCTTTGACATACAGAGTGAAAAGGGCAAGGGTACCGTTACCACTGCCGCGTATGTCAAGTCGCATGTGGACATGACCCCGCTGGGAGATATCAACTCCACCGTCAAGATCCTGATCCAATGCAATCCGGATATCGACTTTGTCTATACCTGCACCACCGATAACGGCAGCTTTACCCTCGACACAAGGGAGCTGCGCGAGGTGCTGGGTGACGTCAGTCTGGACACGCCCGACGTGCTGGAATGGATCGCGGATTATTTAGAAGAAAACACAAAGAGCATATATGGAGGTGCGTAAAAATGAAATCTTTAGCTGAGTTAAAGGCGATCAGAGATAAGGCACAGGCTGAGATGCGGATCCGTCAGGAGAACCCCAACGCTGCCCGCGTACTGGTCGGCATGGCTACCTGCGGAATCGCGGCAGGCGCCAGACCCGTTCTCAACGCCTTTGTAGAGGAGATCGCGAAGCGCGGTCTCAAGGACGTTACCATAACACAGACAGGCTGCATCGGCATCTGTCAGTATGAGCCGGTCGTCGAGATCGAGATCCCCGGTGAGGAGAAGGTCACCTACGTCAAGATGACGCCCGAAAAGGCTGTCAAGGTCGTCAACGATCATCTCGTCAACCACAATGTCATCACCGAGTACACCATCGGCACTGCCACAAGATAAGGAGGACTAAATGTATCGTTCTAATGTACTTGTTTGCGGCGGTACCGGCTGTACCTCGTCAAACAGCTTACAAATTGCCGAGAAGCTCAAGGAAGAGCTGATCAAGAAGGGACTCGAAAAGGAAGTCAACGTCATCACCACCGGCTGCTTCGGTCTGTGCGCGTTGGGTCCGATCATGGTCGTCTACCCCGAGGGCTCCTTCTATTCGATGGTCAACATCGACGATGTTCCCGAGATCGTGGAGGAGCATCTGAACAAGGGTCGTATCGTGACCCGTCTCTTGTATCAGGAGACCGTCGATAACGACTCCATCAAATCTCTGAACAAAACCGCTTTCTATGAGAAGCAGAAGCGCGTCGCGCTGCGCAACTGCGGCGTCATCGACCCCGAGAAGATCGACGACTACATCGCGCAGGACGGTTACGCGGCACTGGGTAAGGTGCTCACCGAGATGACCCCCGAGGAGGTCATCCAGACCATGCTCGACTCCGGCTTACGCGGCAGAGGCGGCGCGGGCTTCCCCACCGGTCTGAAGTGGAAATTCGCGCGCGGCAATGACGCGGATCAGAAGTACGTCTGCTGTAACGCGGATGAAGGCGACCCCGGCGCGTTCATGGATCGTTCCGTCCTCGAGGGCGACCCCCATGTCGTGCTCGAAGCGATGGCGATCGCCGGCTACGCGATCGGCGCTTCTCAGGGCTATATCTACGTTCGCGCGGAGTATCCGATCGCCGTCAAGCGTCTGCAGATCGCGATCGATCAGGCGCATGAATACGGTCTGTTGGGTGAAGATATCTTCGGCACCGGCTTCAACTTCGACATCAAGATCCGCTTGGGCGCGGGCGCGTTCGTATGCGGTGAGGAGACCGCTCTGATGACCTCCATCGAAGGTAAGCGCGGCGAGCCCAGACCCCGTCCTCCGTTCCCGGCAGTCAAGGGTCTGTATCAGAAGCCCACTACCCTCAACAACGTTGAGACCTACGCGAACATCCCGCAGATCATCTTAAAGGGCGCGGACTGGTTCGCTTCCATGGGTACCGAAAAGAGCAAGGGTACCAAGGTATTCGCCTTAGGCGGCAAGATCAACCACACCGGTCTGGTCGAGGTCCCGATGGGCACCACGCTGAGAACCATCATCGAAGAGATCGGCGGCGGCATCCCCGGCGGCAAGAAGTTCAAGGCGGCGCAGACGGGCGGTCCCTCCGGCGGCTGTATCCCGGCTCAGCACCTCGACATCGAGATCGATTACGATAACCTGATCGCCATCGGCTCCATGATGGGCTCCGGCGGTCTGATCGTCATGGACGAGACCGACTGTATGGTCGATATCGCCAAGTTCTTCCTCGAGTTCACCGTTGACGAGAGCTGCGGTAAGTGTACGCCCTGCCGTATCGGCACCAAGCGCCTCTTAGAAATGCTCGAAAAGATCACCAAGGGTCAGGGTACCCTCGAGATGCTCGACGAGATGGAGGCGCTGTGCAACTACATCAAGGCGAACTCCCTGTGCGGTCTGGGTCAGACGGCACCCAACCCCGTTCTCTCCACCCTGCATTTCTTCCGTGACGAGTATGTCGCTCACGTCGTGGACAAGAAGTGTCCCGCGGGCGTATGTAAGGATCTGCTCCAGTACACCATCGTCAAGGACAGCTGTATGGGCTGCTCACTGTGCTCCCGCAAGTGCCCCGTCGGCGCGATTTCCGTCACCGACTACATCCCCGAGGGCAAGAAGAGACCCGCCTTTGAAATCGACCATAAGAAGTGTATCAAGTGCGGCGCTTGTATGGATTCTTGTAAGTTCAAGGCTATCGTCAAGGGTTAAGGGAAAGGAGAACCAACATGGAAATGCTTAACATCAAGATCAACGGCAAGGATTATACCGTTGAAAAGAATACAACGATTCTTCAAGCGTGCCATCAGTTCGGTATCAAGATCCCGACCTTGTGCTACCTGAAGGATATCAACGAGATCGGCGCCTGCCGTATGTGTCTGTGCGAGGTCAAGGGCGCGCGTTCCTTAGTCGCCGCCTGCGTCTACCCCATCGACCGTGACGGCACCGAGATCTTCACCAATACACCGCAGATTCGCCAGAATCGCAAGACCACCCTCGAGCTGCTGCTCAGTAACCACGACAAGAAATGCCTGTCCTGCCCCCGCAGCGACAACTGCGAGCTGCAGCAGATGTGTCTGGAATACGGCGTAGATGAAAACAAATACGTCGGCGCCGAGACCCATTATGAAGAAGACCACTCCACCCTGCACCTTGTCCGCAACAACAACAAGTGTATCCTTTGCCGCCGCTGCGTAGCCGCTTGTAAAGAGCAGTTCGTCGGCGTCATCGGCGCGAACAACCGCGGCTTTGATACCGCGATCGGCTGCGCTTTCGACAAGGATCTGGGCGAAGTCAGCTGTGTGAGCTGCGGTCAGTGTACCGTAGTATGCCCCACTGGCGCGCTGGTCGAGAAGGACAACACCGCCGAGGTATTTGAGGCGCTGGCTGATCCGACCAAGCACGTTGTCGTCCACACCGCGCCGTCCATCCGCGCGACCCTGGGCGAGTGCTTCGATATGCCGATCGGCTCTCTTGTCACCGGCAAGATGGTGACCGCGCTGAAAATGCTCGGCTTCGACAAGGTATTCGATACCAACTTCGGCGCTGACCTGACCATCATGGAAGAGGGCACCGAGTTCATCCAGAGAGTGAAGAACGGCGGCACACTGCCGATGATCACCTCCTGCTCACCCGGCTGGGTCAAGTTCTGTGAGCACTATTATCCCGACCTTCTCCCCCATCTGTCCACCTGTAAGTCTCCGCAGCAGATGCAGGGCGCGATGATCAAGAGCTACTACGCCGAGAAGGCAGGCATCGATCCGCGCGACATCGTCGTCGTATCCGTCATGCCCTGCGTCGCGAAGAAGTTTGAGATCACCCGTGACGATCAGGGTCACGACGATATGCAGGATAACGATATCTCCATCTCCACCAGAGAGCTGGCGAAGATGATCAAGACCGCGGGTATCCAGTTCACCGCGCTTGAGGACAGCGATTTCGATCCGCTCATGGCGGTCGGCTCCGGCGCGGGTACCATCTTCGGTGCGACCGGCGGCGTTATGGAAGCGGCGCTGAGAACCGTTGCCGACGTACTCACCGGCGAGGATCTCAAGCAGATCGACTACAACGAGGTACGCGGTACCGACGGCATCAAGGAGGCTACCTATGATGTAGCCGGCATGACCGTCAAGGTCGCTGTTGTCAGCGGTCTGAAGAATGCCGCTGTCGTCCTCGACAAGATCAGAGCGGGTGAAGCGGACTATCAGTTCGTCGAGATCATGTGCTGCCCCGGCGGCTGTGTC
This sequence comes from bacterium, assembly GCA_020624805.1. GTDB lineage: Bacteria > Bacillota > Clostridia > Oscillospirales > Acutalibacteraceae > Ruminococcoides. Next base: position 28,377 of record JAHKVW010000035.1, read on the forward strand.
AACGGCGGCGGTCAGCCCATCCAGCCCGGTCACGTGCGCAACTTCGTCGACCTCAAGGCGCTCAGAGCCAAGGCACTGTATCAGGACGACCTCGATCTGCCCTACAGAAAGAGCCACGACAACCCCGAGATCAAGGCGATCTACGAGGAGTTCCTCGGCGAGCCCGGCTCCCACAAGGCGCATGAGCTGCTGCATACCTCTTACGTCAAGAGAAAGAAGAACTTTGTATAATAGAATTGTAGCGATTCTGATAATACACCGAACGCCCGAGAGCAATCTCGGGCGTTTTGTTGTGTTCATATTATTTGTGTAAGGGAAGCGTTTCGGTATATTTGTAGGGGAGCGGCTTGCTGCTCCCGCGGCAGGGCGTAGGTTGAGATATAACGTCGGTTGAGGAGATGTACATTTTGTAGGGGAGGGCGATGATCATAAATCAATGCAAGTTGAGGAGATGTGCGTTCTGTAGGGTACGGCGCTCAACACGCGTGTTCGACGTACCGCGGCAGGGCGTCGGATAAACAGCAACATCGGTTGAGGAGATGTACATTTTGTAGGGGAGGGTCTCGACCCTCCCGAGGTAGGGCGTAGGTTGAGATATAACGTCGGTTGAGGAGATGTGCGTTCTGTAGGGTACGGCGCTTGCGAGATGCGCGCATCCTTTATCTGTGACGATGCGCCGCTTTTTCTTGTTACACCGTAACATTCCCGGAAAGTCAAAAAGCCTTCCCCTCGGGGCGCCCCCGTTGGGGGAATGTCCGAAGGACAAGGGGGGAGCCGCTTCCGGCGAGGAGAAGGTGTCGACCAACGGGAGACGGA
>JAHKVW010000036.1 GCA_020624805.1 bacterium
GTCAGACCATTCCTTCTCATTCTACAGCTTAGGCATTGAAAAGGAAAACAGACACGGCTGGCTACCGTGTCCATTACCTTAATTATATTGTAGGAGATGATTCCCATGTTTATTACCAATGATATCAAGTATATCGGCGTCAACGATCATGATATTGATCTTTTTGAGGGACAGTATATCGTTCCCAACGGTATGGCGTACAATTCCTATGCCATCATCGATGAAAAGGTCGCGGTCATGGACACCGTCGATCAGCATTTCGGCAAGCAGTGGCTCGATAACCTCAAGTCCGTGATCGGCGACCGTCAACCCGATTATCTTGTCGTACAGCATATGGAGCCTGACCACAGCGCCAACATCGACAACTTTTTGAAGGCTTATCCCGAGGCGATCGTCGTATCCTCGCAGAAGGCGTTCAATATGATGGTCAACTTCTTCGGTACCGATTATGCCGACAGACGTATCGTCGTCAAAGAGGGCGATACCCTCGAGCTTGGCAAGCATACGCTCAATTTTGTGGGCGCTCCCATGGTACACTGGCCCGAGGTATTGATGACCTATGACAGCACCGATAAGGTACTCTTCTCCGCGGATGGCTTCGGCAAGTTCGGCGCGCTGGACGTCGAAGAGGACTGGGCTTGTGAGGCGCGCCGCTATTATATCGGCATCGTCGGCAAATACGGCAAGCAGGTGCAGAACGTCCTCAAAAAGGCGGCAGGTCTGGAGATCGGCATCATCTGTCCGCTCCACGGCCCCGTGCTCAGCGAGAACCTCGGCTACTACCTCGACCTGTACAACACCTGGTCGTCCTACGGGGTTGAGACCGACGGCATCATGATCGCCTACACCTCCGTTTACGGCCACACCAAAAAGGCGGTCGAGCTGCTCGCGGTCAAGCTGCGTGAAGCGGGCTGTCCCAAGGTAGCGGTCAACGATCTGGCGCGTGAGGATATGGCGGAGTGCGTCGAGGACGCCTTCCGTTACGGCAAGATCATCCTCGCCACCACCACCTATAACGCGGATATCTTCCCGTTCATGCGCGAGTTCATCAACCATCTGACCGAGCGCAACTTCCAGAACAAGACCATCGGCTTCATCGAGAACGGCTCATGGGCGCCGCTTGCGGAAAAGACCATGCGCAAGATGCTCGAGGGCTGCAAGAACATCACCTATACCGACAACAACGTCCATATCCTCTCCGCAATGAACGACGAGAACATCGCCGAGATCGACGCGCTGTGCGAAGAGCTGACCATGGATTATGTCGCGATGGACGGCGAGAAGGCGGATAAGAACGATCTGACCGCGCTGTTCAATATCGGCTACGGTCTGTATGTCGTCACCGCGCGTGACGGCGATAAGGACAACGGCTGTATCGTCAACACCGTATCGCAGGTCACCAACACCCCCAATCGTATCGCGGTATGTATCAATAAGAAGAACCTTACCCATGATATGGTCGCAAAGACCGGCACGATGAACGTCAACTGCCTGTCCACTGACGCGCCGTTCAGCGTATTTGAGCACTTCGGTTTCCAGAGCGGCAGAGACGTCGACAAGATCATCGGCGAAGGCATCCTGCGCTCCGACAACGGCGTCGCCTTCCTCGGTCATTATATCAACTCCTTCATGTCGTTGAAGGTGGAACAGACCGTCGACCTCGACACCCACAGCATGTTTATTTGCTCCGTCACCGAGGCGCGTGTCATCACCGACGTGGAGACTATGACCTATACCTATTATCAGAACAACGTCAAGCCCAAGCCCGAGACCGACGGCAAGAAGGGCTGGGTCTGCAAGGTCTGCGGCTATGTCTATGAGGGCGAGGATATCCCCGACGACTTCATCTGCCCGCTGTGCAAGCACGGCGTCGCCGACTTTGAACCGATCGAATAAATTGATTCTATGCGAGCCCTTGGATATGTTGATGCAAGGGCTCTGCTATTCAAGCCTCCTTTTCCCAAGGGAGGTGCCCTGACACGCGTGTCAGGGCGGAGGGTTGCCGTTACCAATCGTCATTGCGAGGCGTTTGCGCCGTGGCAATCTCAACCGATATCTGACATTCTTACCACACGATCCCGCTCAAAAAGGAGGTACCAATGGGACTTTTCAGCAAGAAATTCTGTGACGTTTGCGGCAACAAGATCGGACTCTTGGGCAACCGCAAGCTGGAGGACGGCAATCTGTGCAAGGACTGCGCCAAGAAGCTCTCGCCGTGGTTCAGCGAACGCCGCCACAGCACCCTCAATGAGATCAAGGCACAGCTCGATTACCGCGAGGAGAATAGGGAAAAGGTCGCCGCTTTCAATACGTCCAAGACCCTCGGCAACCGTACCAGACTGATGATCGACGCTCAGAACCGTCGGTTCATGGTTGCCCAAACCTCCAACATCTCGACGGAGAATCCCGATGTGCTGGACTTCTCTCAGGCGCGCGGATGCGAGCTGGTCATCGACGAGAGCCGCGACGAGATAGAGCGTGAGCTTGAGGACGGCAGCACCGTCAGCTATGATCCGCCCCGTTTTGAGTACTCTTACACGATGAGCGTCAAGATCTTTGTTGACCACCCGTATTTTGACGAGATGGAGTTTGAAATCAGCGACGGTTACATCAACACCGGCGAGACGCGCATGACCGGTACCGATGCTAATTGGACGATCAATCGCGCGACGGGCTACAACGATGACAGAGAGATCCGCAAGTATCACGATACTGTCGCGCTGGGCAACGAGATCAAGGTTGAGATCGATCGGATGCAGGGCAAATCTGTCCCGATGAACACCGACAGCTATGCTCCGCAGGGCTATTCGCAGAGTCCCGCCGGCAGCGATTCATGGGTCTGTCCGTTCTGCGATACCGACAATCACGGTAATTTCTGTGAGGGATGCGGCGCAAAGCGTCCGTCCTGATCACGGATTGCGATAAACTGTAAAGGAGAAACAACATGAAAAAGTATGTATGCGATGTCTGCGGCTATGTCTATGACCCCGAAGAGAACGGCGGCGTAGCGTTCGAGGATCTTCCCGACGATTATGTCTGCCCTCTGTGCGGCGTAGGCAAGGATGAATTCAGCGAGGCATAAGCTGTATTGACTGCAAAATGACAGAGCCCTGCGGGCGTTCCGCAGGGCTTTTGCTATTTACAGATCAACGTGTCAAATAAGGCGCTCTCATAACGAAAGCGCCTTAAATATACCTTCTGTTGATTTGAATGAAATCCGTTGCCGGATCATATCGACTGTTGTCTACGCCGTTGATGACGGAAACAGAACCGTCAGGCCGTTACAAAAGGCGGAAAAAGATGCGCATCAGTCCTGACCGGGAACCTTGGGCAGAGAGTTCAGACCCTTTGCCAGATCCTCATCGGTGGGGATGTAGTCGGTCATCTCGCCGTCGTTGAACTTCTGATACGCGACCATATCAAAGTAGCCGGTACCGGTCAAACCGAAGACGATGGTCTTTTCTTCTCCGGTCTCCTTGCACTTGAGCGCCTCGTCGATCGCGACGCGGATTGCGTGGCTGGATTCGGGAGCGGGCAGGATGCCTTCGACTCTCGCGAACTGCTGTGCCGCCTCGAATACGGAAGTCTGCTCCACAGAGGTCGCCTCCATGTAGCCGTCATGATAGAGCTGAGAGAGGGTGGTGCTCATGCCGTGGAATCTCAGACCGCCCGCGTGGTTCGCGGAGGGGATGAAGCCGGAGCCGAGGGTGTACATCTTCGCGAGCGGGCAGATCATGCCGGTGTCGCAGAAGTCGTAAGCGTACTTACCGCGTGTGAAGCTCGGGCAGGACGCGGGCTCTACCGCGATGATGCGATAATCCTTTTCACCGCGCAGCTTTTCGCCCATGAACGGAGCGATCAGACCGCCGAGGTTGGAGCCGCCGCCGGCACAGCCGATGATGATATCGGGCTCGATGCCGTATTTGTCGAGCGCTGTCTTGGTCTCCAGACCGATGACAGACTGGTGTAGGAGCACCTGATTGAGGACGGAGCCGAGTACGTAGCGGTAGCCGGGATTGGTGACCGCGACCTCGACCGCCTCACTGATCGCGCAGCCCAAGGAACCGGTGGTGCCGGGATGCTCGGCAAGGATCTTTTTGCCGACTTCGGTGGTCATGGAGGGGGAGGGGGTGACCTCAGCGCCGTAGGTGCGCATGACCTCTCTGCGGAAGGGCTTCTGCTCATAGCTGACCTTGACCATGAATACCTTCAGATCCAGTCCGAGGTATGCGCAAGCCATGCTCAGCGCCGTGCCCCACTGACCTGCTCCGGTCTCGGTCGTCACGCCCTTGAGTCCCTGCTTCTTCGCGTAGTAAGCCTGCGCGATCGCGGAGTTGAGCTTATGACTGCCGGATGTATTGTTGCCCTCGAATTTGTAGTAGATCTTTGCGGGAGTATCGAGCGCCGCCTCTAAGCAATAGGCGCGAACCAGGGGAGAGGGACGGTACATTTTGTAGAAATCCCGGATCTCCTGGGGGATGTCGATGAAGGGAGTGGTGTCGTCGAGTTCCTGCTTGACGAGCTCTTCACAGAAGATACCGCTCATCTCCTCGGCGGTCAGCGGCTGACCGGTACCCGGGTTCAGCAGGGGCGCGGGCTTGTTCTTCATATCCGCGCGTAGGTTATACCATTTGGAAGGGATCTCGTTTTCGTCTAAGTAAATCTTATAAGGGATCTTGTTTTCAGCCATGATGTTTCTCCTTTTCTGTTTCATGTTTTTTGTATTTGCAGGGTATCAAGCCTCCCTTTCCTAAGGCGCCCCCGTTGGGGGAATGTCCACAAAGTGGACAAGGGGGGAGCCGTTTCCGGCGAGGAAGGTGGCTCGGACTACTGTCCGAGTCGGAGGGTTGCCATTGTTATGATGCTTTTGTTACATATAAGGAATGAATCTTTCAACCCTCAGTCTCGGCTCAATCGCCTCGACAGCTCCCTTAGGAAAGGGAGCCTTTGTTCCGCCATCGTTTGGTCAGTAAAGTAATATTCATAATTCCTCCTGAGAATAATGAATTGTAATTAGCATCGCTTTGTTACTTGCGATGACAATAAAAAACCCGTCCCTGCATTTCTGCCGGGACAGGATCATTTCCTGCGGTGCCACCTGGCTTGGCGCTTTCACGCCCGCTCACACGTACATCCATACGCTGACCACCTTTACGTCGGGTCAATCCGTCTCACATACTCTGTCAGTCATGCTGTCTGACATTTCTGCTCGCCCTCCGAAGTCCATTCGACCTTAGCTCATCCGTCGCGATCTCACCATCCGCGGCTCTCTGGGTGACAAGTGGTAAGGCTTACTCACTCTTCGTCATAGGTTTGCTGTTCAATTTTGGTATGGCTGTATTTTAGCGCATGAAAATCCATTTGTCAAGTCTTTTTGCAAAAATATTTTTAATTCGGTATCACTTTAAACGGATAAAGCATCCATACCGATACTTTTCCAATCAATATCGCGTACCGCGGAGCAGATGAAGCTGATTGTAGGGGATGACGCTTGCGACATCCCGAAACGTCTGTTGAGATGACATCAAAACGCGAAGCAGATGAAACAAATTGTAAGGGAGGGGCTTGCTCCTCCCGAAACGTCTGTTGAGATGACATCAAAACGCAAAGCAGATCAATCTTTCCGTAGGGTACGGCATTTATGACGTACCGAGAATGCCGGGCGTTTCATATATCGAAAGCGTGAGATAGGGGGGAACGTCCCTGCCATGCGGACGAGCAATGCTCGTCCCTACGCCGACGTACCGAAACATTTCCGGAATATCCCATTATCATGCGGAGCAATTCAATCCTTCCGTAGGGATGACCATTGGTCATCCGCAGAATGACGGGCGTATTTGTTATCGGGAACGGTAGATAGGAACACAACGCCTCTGCCATGCGGTACGTACATCTTCTCAACATAAATAGCAAATTGACCGACGCCCTGCCGCGGGAGCAGCAAGCCTCGGCGGAGATGCCTTTCTCTAAGCGAGAACGGCAACCCTTTTGTCCGCTTCGCGGACATTTCCCCTATCTGGGGAATCTCCCTCTGTCACTTCGTGACGTCTCCCCAACGGGGAGCACCGCTCCCCTACAGTTTTGCTGAAATGTTTAATGTAGGGGAGCGGCTTGCTCATCCCGAAACGTTTGTTGAGATGACATCAAAACGCAAAGCAGATCAATCTTTCCGTAGGGTACGGCATTTATGACGTACCGAGAATGACGGGCGTTTCTTGTTTCGAAAACGCAGGATAGGAAAGAAACGTTCCTGTTATACAACACGTCGGACACGCGTGTCCAAACGCCGTACCCTACATAACTACATCTCCTACAATATAAATTAAGGTAATGGACACGGTAGCCAGCCGTGTCTGTTTTCCTTTTCAATGCCTAAGCTGTAGAATGAGA
>JAHKVW010000004.1 GCA_020624805.1 bacterium
AATTCAGCGCTTAACTCCGTTCGACTTGCATGTGTTAAGCACGCCGCCAGCGTTCGTCCTGAGCCAGGATCAAACTCTCTAAAAATGGTATCTTAATCCTTGCGGAATTAAAATCATTCTCAGAGCTAATCTGCTCAAAATCTCGCTTTCGCGTTTTGAATAATCTGTTTTCCAGATTACCTTAGATGTAATTACATCTGTAATTCTTGAGTACTCTCTGTGTTTCCACAGATGCTCTCAAAGTAATTACGGGTTATCTTCTTCGTTGTTTAATTTTCAAGGTCCTTTTGCTAAGCCTTCAAGATTACAGGGCTGTAATCTCTCAACGCTCAGCGTAAGTCATATTATATTCGATTTGCCTCGCTTTGTCAAGAAGAATTTTCAATTTTTTTAAAAAAATTTGGAAGATTCTTTTATCGAAAAAAGGGCGTAAAATATCGCTTACAAATCAAGCGGGTTTTTTGCTTCAAAAAGCTTGATTAATAAGCGGTTTTCGAAATATATTATAACCAACGCGAGTTATTTTATACCACATTTCCGCTCTCAGGTCAATACCTAATCACGAAAGTTACAAACTTGTAATTTCGTTTTGCTTATTTTGTGGTATGATATATAGTATCATACAGGATATTGCATATAAACTTTCCAGGGAAAACACCTGTTCCCTATCCTATTATATATAGAGGTGCAAAATGAATCAATACGTCATCACCATAGGCAGACAGTTCGGCAGCGGCGGACGCTCCATTGCTGAGAAGCTCGCGAAAAAGCTCGACATCAAGTTCTATGATAAGGAGCTGATCTCGATCGCGGCGAAGGAAAGCGGCATCAGCCCCGAGGTGTTTGAGGGCGTGGATGAGAAGGCGACCAACAGCCTGCTGTATTCTCTGTCGATGGGAATGTACAGCTTCGGCAGCGGATTCCCCGCGATGGGCGATCTGCCTGTCAACGATAAGCTCTATCTGCTCCAGCACAAGATCATCAAGGAGATCGCGGAAAAGGAAAACTGCGTGATCGTCGGACGCTGCGCCGATTATGTCCTGCGCGATAATCCCAAGCGCGTGAGCATCTTCATTTATGCCGAAATGGAGTTCCGCAAGGAGCAGAGCATCAAAAAGCACGGCATCGATCCCGCTCACGCCGAGCACATCATCAACAAGACGGATAAGAACAGGGCGAATTATTACAGCTTCTATTCCGGACAAAAATGGGGTCAGGCGGAAAACTTCGATCTGTGTATCGATTCCTCCAAGCTGGACGAGGACAAGATCGTTGAGCTGATCGCCGAATACGTCAAAATGAGATAAGCAAAACCGCTGAGCAGAAATGTTCAGCGGTTTTTGATACTATTTTTATATGCGGTTGCTCGCTGACGCTCAAACATCAATACAATCCCTCAGTCATCGAACACGCATGTCCGATGACAGCTCCCTTTCCCAAAGGGAGCCTATCTACGTCAATCATCCTTCGCATCCTTTCTATGCTTCTTCGGGAGGCGGAGCGTCAGATCGAAGCTCATATCGAGCAGGGGGATGATCTCCTCAAGCGGCACGGTGCCGTCAAGCAGGATCGTCAGCCATTGGTCATGGTTCATGTGATAGCCAGGCAGATAACCCTCCTGCATCCGAAGAGAGCCGGAGAGGATGGGCTCGCACTTGACGTTCATGATGTCAATCGGATCGTCGCCGTCCAGACGCAGCACCGAACGCGACACATTCATAAAGATCGCGAACCACTTTCGTGAGCCGTGATGGCGCAAAACGGGGATATCGGGGTAGTTCGGAAAAGGGAAATCCGGCACTACACCGTAATGCACGCGGGCGTAGTCCATGATCCGTATCATCAGCTCATTATCAGGCATTGCTCTTCTTCTCTTTTCTGCCGCGGATCCACTTCTCGCATTTGGGGTAGATCAGGTAATGCGCCAGTAACGCGAAGATGATTCCGAAAACGGAACCCGCCAATACGTCGGTCGGATAATGAGCGCCCATGTACAGTCGTGAGAAAGCGACCAACGCGGCGATCACGAGCGCGAGGATGCCGATCTTCTTATAATTACAGAAGATGACTGTCGCCGTCGCGAACGCGAACGTGGAATGGACAGACGGGAACGACCATCCGTGCGGCGCGTTACCCAGCGGCACCAAGAAATCATACGTTTCAAACGGACGTACCCGCGCCGCCAGATTCTTGACGACCAGATAGGAGATGATGAACGAGAGCAGCATCGCAATGATGACCTCGACGCCGGAGCGGCGGGTCTTTTTGATGACGATCAGCACGATGCCGAGGATCAGACAAAAGATACCGTTGTGACCCAGCATGGAGAAAAACGTCATCAGTCCATCCGTGAACGGCATGCGCAGATTTTGCAGCCATAATAAGAAATCAGCTTCCCAAGCCATACTATTCCCTCTTTCCTTTTACTTTTTATGTTTGACCTTATCTTTCAGGTTGTGATACTTTCTTGAATATTTCTCATTCGCGTCGATAAACGAGTAGATGATCGCGCTGATGCCGTCGATCACCATCAAGCCGCCGAGCACCAGCATAAACCACTGGGCGGTATCGGACGGAGCGAGGATGATGAAGATGCCGCAGCCGGCATACAGGATGCTTTTGATGACGTTCTTCCAGAACGCGAAATCACGCACCTTGCTCTGCTTGAACGCCAAGAAGCTGCGATACGCGATCACCAACAGCCAGCCGCCGCAGAGTCCGCTGCCGACGATGAACAGCGCTTCATTCTTAACCAATATAACGGCAAAGAGCGTCGCTACCACCAAAAAGATATAAACGCGCGTTTTCTCCCGCACAAAGTTCCAGTGATCCTCGTGCAGCTTTTTTGTCGTATAGACAAGCTGAAACGCCACGACAGCGCCCAGCAATACGATGATGATAAAGCGGAACGCGTTATCGGTGAAGATCGTCATCAACAAGCCGATCACCGTGAACACGATACCCTCGATCAACTGGTTGGCGTCGATGAACTTCGCGAGCTTACCGGTGCGCAGCCGCGCGATCATATCGCCGAACAGCACCTTCTCGGGGATCTTTGCCACCGTCTTCAAACTGTCGGATTCCACGACGTTGACGATCAGATCCTCTACGCCGTCGACATCCAGCTGTATCGCCTCGGTGTAGGTCTCGGCGCCGCGGGCTTCCGCTGTCGCGAACACGCCCTTGACCAGTTTTTCACGCGCTTCGGGGCTGACGTCCTGCAGCCATTTGTCCGCGATATCGTTGATCCACTCGCTGTTCGGATCGAATTGATCCACCGTGTGGAGCTTCCCGTACTCGACCTCCCAGCTGATCGAGTCATGCTCATAGATCCCCTTGGCAGAGCTGGTCACGATCTTGACGTCCTTGAAATCGTGAGCAAAGAACTTGCCGAAGATACAGTAACGCGGATGGATGACCGTCACAAGATCCCTGATCCTTTCGATCAGGCTGACGTCGCTGACCTCGGGACACAGTCCGGGACCGTCGTTATTATAAATATGTATGACGCGGCTGAGCTTTTCATCGCTGATATGACAGGCACCGTACAAGGCGAGGTTGCCGCCCTTGCTGTGACCCGCCAGGATATATTTTCTGTCGTCGCGGATGACGTCGTTGAGATACTCGACCGACTTGATCTGTCCCTCGGTCTTTTTGTAGCTCATCACAAAATCCTCTTTCCATCCGACGAGCGAATTATCCGTACCGCGAAACGATACAAAATACACATCGTCATAGAGATGGAAGGTCAGCGCCGCAAACTGGGTGGAAGTGTCGCGGCTGAACACCTCGACATAGTCGGAAACCAGCAGACTGCCGAAGCGGCGGGATTCTGCTACCGCCTTCAGGAAGGGATCATTATCCGCGGAATTGATCACGCATCGGCGCAGTGAGGCGGATCGGTCTGAGATGACCTTCGGATCAAAATCATAGTACGTCAGCGTACACAGTACAACATTATCCACGTCGTTGAACGGCATATCGTAAAACGACAGATCCGCGTACCAGTTGACATAATCGGTAAGAGAACTCATACAACACCCCCTTTGGCTGATTGAGAAATCGGTTGAGATCGCCACAGGGTCGAACACACGTGTTCGGCCTTCACGATGATGATCGATATACTGATAAAACTAAAATTTATTGGTCGTTTGTGTCATTGTACGTATCCAAGAAGTGATGGACAACGCCGTCCTTCTTATACGCAATCACGGTATCAACATTGACGTTGTGCATACTGTTGAAGATGTTCGCCTCGATATGAGGATTGGTCTTTTTGAGTTGTCGGATCAGCAGCTTTGTTTCCATGCGTTTAGAAGCGGAGGTACCGTCATCCCGACAGGAACTGCAAGTATCGGTAAAACGGCAAGCACACTGGATAAAATGAAGCTGATGGTGATCACGCCACGCCTTGATCTCATCCTCACGGACATAATACATCGGACGGATCAGCTCCATGCCCTCGTAGTTGGTCGATCTCAGCTTGGGCATCATCGTCTGCACCTGACCGCCCCAAATCATCCCCATCAGGATGGTCTCGATCACATCGTCATAATGATGACCGAGGGCGATCTTGTTACAGCCCAATTCCCGCGCCTTTTTATACAGCCATCCGCGGCGCATTCGCGCGCAGAGATAGCAGGGCGACTTTTCTATTTTATAGACCGCGTCGAAGATCGAGGTCTCAAACACGGTGATCGGAACGCCGAGCATCCGAGCGTTATTCTCGATCAGCAGGCGATTGATCTCACTGTATCCCGGATCCATCACAAGAAAAACCAGTTCAAAAGGGAACTTATCATGGCGTTTGAGCTCCTGAAAGAGCTTTGCCATGAGCATGCTGTCCTTGCCCCCGGAGATACACACGGCGATCTTGTCACCGGGCTGTATCATGTCGAACTCGACGATCGCCTTGGTAAAGCGGTGGAAGAGATTCTCCTTAAAACGGCGGCGCTTGGTCAGACTTTGCTCCACCTCACGGGAACGGTCGGTATGATCCAGATGCTTGCGCAGCCACGCCTCATACCCTCCCTGCAAGCTGTACGCTTCATACCCTAACCGGGAAAGCGCGGTCGCGTATTCAACGCTGAGAGAGCCGTGCATACAAAAAAGGATCAGCTTTTTATCACGGGGCAACTCTCCCCTATCCGCCATTTCAACAATATCGGGACAGCTTACGGCATGCGGGATACTGCCGTAGGAAAACGATACAGCGCTGCGCACATCATAAAGCTGATAAGTCTCCTCAGGCATATCGGCACATTCTTCGATTGTGACGGAAAACGCGGCACTGTTCATCGGCTGTTCCTCCCATCTATAACTATTTATATTTTACCGCAAACTAAAATAACAGTCAATAATCACATTGTAAAAACCGTCGAAATAAAGGAAAGAAACTGTAAGTAATAGAAAAGCCTTCCCCGAAGGAAAGGCTTATTTCAACAATCTATCTGTTTATGTGTTGGCAAAAAGGTAATCCAAGCCGTAGCCTACGGCAGTGTCGAAGTCATCGCCGCCGAAGCCGTGACCCGCTCCCTCAATCAGATGGAACTCCGCGTGCGGGAACAGCGCCGAAGCCTCTTCGATCGACTTTGCCGCCACCAGTTTATCATCGGACCCTTGGATGATCGTAACGTTATGCGGGTAATCGCCGAGCCGGCTGACTACATCCACCCCGTAAAGATCACGCGCGAACGCGCCGCCGAGCTGATAGTCATCGCCGAAGGACAGTGTATCGGGCACATCATCGGGACTGCTGTAACGCGCGGTGATCGCCTGCGGCATATACAGCGCGGGATAATGCAGGATCATGCCCTTGACGGTATCGGTGTTATCCAGTCCGACCATCGTCGCGACCAGACCGCCCATGCTGCCGCCTTCCACAAAAACAAAGTCGGTATCGACAAAATCCCATGTCAGGGCGGTGTCGAGGATCGCCTGCAGATCAGCCGCCTCTGTCACCGCGGAATTCTTCATTGGATCGCCGTCGCTTTTGTTCTCGGTCGTCGGACGACTGCCGCCGGGAAAATCAAAGGAATAGGTGGCAAAGCCCTTTTGCGCGTAGCGCTCGCCGTAGCCCTCGCCCGCCTCGTGGTTCGAGCACATGCCGTGCGCATGGATCACCAGCGGGAATTTTGTTTGTGTGTCGGAGATCGGGATATACGCCTCGCCGTAGATGCGGTTGCCGTTGTTCTCGCACCAGATCACTCTGGTCTCCACCTCGTACTCCGCATTACGGTCACGCTGTCCGAGAGCCTGTCCCGAGACCGCGTCTGTCGCGTCGGGCGCGGCATTTGCGGCAACGGTCGCTTCATCGGCAGTTGCTTTTGTCTGAGTCGACGTCGACTCCGTCTTTTGACCCGAGCACGCGACGAGCACCGTCATCAGCCCGACCATCATCAATAATCCAAGTTTTTTCATCATACGCTTCAAAATATCACCTCTCTGAATAGTATTACCAACCAAATCTATCTTATGAAAACCCCTTATTTATTTGCGGTACCCTTATACCACCCATCGACCGGGATCAGCATCCACACCATCGTAACAAGCACCGCGATGATCACTGCCGGATGATAGATCGTTGCCGACAGGATGATGCCGATGACCTTGATCGTGATATCGGGGATGTACTTAACGCGCATGATCCACGCGTGTTTTTTTGAATCGCAGGTCTCGATATCCACATGACATCGGTACAGCGAGACAGACAGCAGAAGATTCGCGATCGTCACGAGCAGTACGGACATTCCGTAAAGCACCATCGCCAGCTTGCTGGTCGGATAGGTCACGACCACGCTCATGCTGTACGGGATCCACGAGGTGACGAACAGCAGGATCACACCCAGCCATACGACACGCTTGTTGATGATCTCGATCTGATGCCATTCGTTGTGCAGATTCACCCACATGACGCCCAGCCAGAAGAACGACAGGATATAACAAACATAGGTGTCGCCCAGCGCGAGCACGCCTTCGATCGTCATCGGATCGGGCTTGGGCAGCTCCAGTACGAGTATCGTCATGATGATCGCCAGAACGGCGTCCATGAACGCTTCCAGTCTGTCTTTGCTCATTCTACTCACCTCAAAAAAAGTATATCATACCAAAAACTGTGTTTTCAACAAAAATATTAGTTGTTCGCAAAAAAATAACATAACCCAATTCACGATTCCTGTTGCAAATCATCGGATGATTGTGTATAATCAAATTATCGGGTGAGCACCTACCGCACAAGGCTGTCAGGCTTTGTGCGTATTTTTTCTGTATTAGAATAATAAACCGTTTGGAGGCAATCATGTGGGAACTGACCTATCCGATTTTGATCATCGTGTTATCCAACACCGTCTATAATATCTGCGCGAAATCCACTTCCTCCGAGATCAACGCCTTTGCTTCGCTGACCATCACCTACACGGTAGCCGCGGTCGTCAGCTTCGCGGTTTTTTTGATCACCGCCAAGGGCAAAGGGATCGCCGCTGAATTCGGCAAAGCCAACTGGGCATCCTTTATCTTAGGCATCGTCATCATCGGGCTGGAGATCGGCTACATCCTCGCCTACCGCAACGGATGGAAGATGAACGCCGTTTCTGTCACCGCCAATATCGCGCTCGCGGTCGTGCTGATTGTGGTCGCGTTCCTCTTCTACAAAGAGACGATGACTATTAAACAAATCGTGGGAATGATCCTGTGCGCGGGCGGTTTGATCCTGATAAACCTATAAACAGTTGATAAAAGCGCAAAAAACTTATTGCGTACTCGTCCGAAATGCGTTATAATGTGTCAATAACTGACATTCAAAGAATCAAGGAGATACTACATGCTTCAAATCAAGAATCTTTCTTTCACGGTCAATGATGAATCCGCCGGGAAAGAGATCATCAAAAATATCAGTCTGGAGATCCCCGACGGCAAGCTGATCGTCATCACCGGCCCCAACGGCGGCGGTAAGTCGACGCTCGCCAAGCTGATCGCCGGCATCGAAAAGCCCACCTCGGGACAGATCCTGTTCAACGGCGAGGACATCACCGATCTGAGCATCACCGAACGCGCCAAGAAAGGCATCGCCTTCGCGTTTCAGCAGCCGGTCAAGTTCAAGGGTATCCGTGTGCTCGATCTGATCCGTCTGGCGGCAGGCAGAAAGCTGACCGCCGCGGACGCCTGCGTCTATCTCTCGATGGTCGGACTGTGCGCCAGAGAATACATCGACCGCGAGGTCAATTCGAGTCTTTCGGGCGGCGAGCTCAAGCGTATCGAGATCGCGACGGTGCTCGCGCGCAAGTCGATGCTCACCCTCTTTGACGAGCCCGAAGCGGGCATCGATCTGTGGAGCTTCGGCAACTTGATCGAGGTGTTCCGCAAACAGCGTGAAGAGATCGCCGACCGTTCCATCATGATCATCTCCCATCAGGAGCGCATCCTTAACATTGCCGATCAGATCGTGGTGCTCAACAGCGGCGTGATCGAAAAGCAGGGCGATAAGGATGACATCCTGCCCGAACTGATCGGCACTCCCGCGGCAGTCAAAAGCTGTCAGGGTATATCGGAAGGAGTGTAAGCATGGATCTGAACAATATACAATCCTATCTGCTCAAGGAGATCGCCGACATCGACGCGGGCAGCCTCACGGGCGCATATAACATCCGTTCCGACAGTATGTCGATCGGCAGACAGTCGACCGAGAACATCGAGATCGTCAGCAAAACCGCCGTCAGCGGCATGGATATCTTCATCAAGCCCAACACCGTCGGCGAGAGCGTGCATATCCCCGTCGTGATGACCAAGAGCGGTCTCAAGGAAGAGGTCTACAACGATTTTTATATCGGTGACAACGCCGATGTCGAGATCGTCGCGGGCTGCGGCATCGACAACTGCGGCAACCACGATTCCGAGCATGACGGCATCCACCGCTTTTATATCGGCAAGAACGCCAGGATCAAATATGTAGAAAAGCATTTCGGCTCCGGCGAAGGCACCGGTAAGCGCATCCTCAACCCCGTCACCGAGGTCTATATGGAAGAAGGCTCCACCTGCGAGATGGAGATGGTGCAGATCAAGGGCGTTGACGACACCGAGCGCAAGACGGTCGCCGAGCTCAAGGCAGGCGCGAAGCTGATCATCCGCGAACGTCTGATGACCCATAATGTTCAGCGCGCGCTGAGCGACTATGTCGTATCGCTCAACGGTGACGGCGCCAACGCCGACGTCGTATCCCGCGGCGTCGCGCGTGATGACTCGTACCAGCGCCTCGACCTCAAGATCGTCGGCAACGCGGCATGCAAAGGCCACACCGAGTGCGACTCCATCATCATGGACAACGGCAACATCTTAGCTGTCCCCGCGCTGGAAGCAAACAATGTAGACGCGTCCCTCGTGCATGAAGCGGCGATCGGCAAGATCGCGGGCGACCAGATCATCAAGCTGATGACCCTCGGACTGACCGAGGCGGAAGCAGAGGAGCAGATCATCAACGGCTTCCTCAGATAGCGGCGTGCCGGCAACGCGTTGCTTTGTTCCGCCTATTACAATGTTCAGCGAACGGTAATGTTTCATCAACGGCGAGTCATGCGTTTCGTGTTTCTGTTATGTGTCATTTATTATTCACTATCAGTTAAAAATTTTATTTCTAATATAGAAATAACCCTCAGTTCCAAACTGAGGGTTTTATCTTTATCATATATGTAAAATTGTAGGGGTCGGCGCCCTCGACGACCCGAATCCTTCCGAGGTATTCCACCCAAAAGCGAAGTCCGTAGGGACGTTCCTCAGCCGGAGACGGCACCCCTCTGTCGCTTTGCGACACCTCCCCTTAGGGGAGATCACATTGCTCGTCCGCTTGACAGAAGCCTATCTAATATATCTTATGCTCCCGAAAACAGAAGCGCCCGTCATTCTGCGGATGACCAATGGTCATCCCTACGAAAACAGGGATATTCCGTGTTCGGTCAACTTCTAATCCGGTATCATGTCACATACGGCGATTATCTTAACCGCATCGAGCATACCCATCTCACCGTATAAAATTGGTATACATCTTCTGCTCCGCCTCGGGCAGACCGATCTGCTCCTTGCCAAGGGCGATGCTCTTCATCAAAAAGCTCATATTCTCCGCCAGCACGCGGACGGTCTGCAAGCCCTCCGCATCCTGCTCCGCGTCGCCCTTCGCGCCGCCGTGGACGCTGTTCCAATAATTGGACGCGGCAACGGGCATGGAGTTGATGGTAAAGTACTTGTTCAGCTCGTCAAAGGTCGCGGAGAGTCCTCCCCTGCGCGCGACCGCTACAGACGCGCCGACCTTCATGCGCTTGTCGCACTTGCAGGAATAAAACAGCCTGTCGAGGAACGATACCAGCGTACCGTTGGCGGAGGCGTAGTAGACAGGCGAGGCGATCACCAGACCGTCTGCCTCGGCGAATTTCGGCGCCGCCTCATTCACAGCGTCATCAAACACGCACTGACCCTTGGTCGCGCAGGTGCCGCAGGCGATACAGCCGCGAATCGCCTGATTGCCGATCTGCATGGTCTCGACCTCGATCCCGTTTTTCTCAAACGCCTTTTCCATCTCTTTCAGCGCGATCGCGGTATTGCCATCCTTGCGCGGAGAACCGTTGATCATCAAAACTTTCATATCATTACCTTCTTTCGTCGATCGTCAATGCGCAGCTCCCGAACACGAGTATCCAAAAGCCGCGGTAATCTTCATTATATATGTATTATAATAGCATCAAATTATTCTGTCAACGCCAAGGCAACCAAAAAGATAAGCCCTCGACCGCACCATACAGCCGAGGGCTTCATTATTTAATTCTTAATCGGAATTATTATTGCCATTCTACCGTTGCCGGGGGCTTGGGGGTGATATCGTAAACGATGCGGGTGATGCCCGCGACTTCGCCTGTGATACGTGCCGAGGCGGTCGCTAAGATCTCGTACGGGATGCGCGACCAGTCCGCGGTCATGAAGTCGTCGCTGGTAACAGAGCGCAGAACGATCGTGCTGCCGACCACACGCTCCTCACCCAGCACGCCGACCGAATGAGTGTCGGTCATGACGGCGAAATACTGATTAGTGAAACGGTCATAGCCGGACTTCGCGATCTCTTCGCGGAAGATCGCGTCAGCCTCACGCAGGGTATCGAGCTTCTCCTTGGTGATCTCACCGACACAGCGGATGGCAAGACCCGGACCGGGGAACGGCTGGCGATAGCAGAAGTCCTCGGGCATTCCGAGCGCTAAGCCCGCCTTGCGAACCTCGTCCTTGAAGAGTGTGCGCAGGGGTTCCGCCATCTCGTCATACTCGACGACCTGATGCAGCGCACCCTCGCCGGAAGAGGTAAAGGTGATATCGCCCGCGCCGCGCTCGAGCAGGTCAGAGTAGATAGTACCCTGTACCAGACAATCAACCTTGCCGATCTTCTTCGCTTCTTCTTCAAAAACTTTATTGAACTCTTCGCCGATGATACGGCGCTTTTCGTCGGGGGAGGTCACGCCCTTGAGTGCCGCGAGAAAACGATCCGCCGCGTCGACGCGTGTGAAATTGATGTTAAGGATATCGCGGCAGGTCTTTTCGACATGATCCGCCTCATCCTTGCGGAGCAGTCCGGTATCGACAAAGACGCAGGTGAGGTTATCGCCGATCGCCTTATTGACCAGCACCGCCGCTACGGAGCTGTCAACTCCGCCGGAAAGAGCCAGCAGGACTTTTTTATCCGCCAAGCGCTCACGATACTGCGCGATCTTTTCATCAACAAAGCGATCCATCTTCCACTCGCCCTCACAGCCGCAGATGTTGTACAGGAAGTTGTGGAGCACCAGCTCGCCGTATTCTGTCTCGATCATTTCGGGATGGAACTGCACGCCGTAGATATGATCCTTGCTGTTCTCCATCGCCGCTACGGGGCAGCGCTCGGTGTAGGCGGTGACATGGAAGCCTAAGGGCGCTTCTTTGATATGATTGCGGTGACTCATCCAGCAGATGCTCACGGGCGGAAAACCGTCGAGCAGCTCACTGCCGTCGGAGATCAGCTCGGTCTCGCCGAACTCACTGATCTCGCTGGCGTAGGTCACCTTACCGCCAGCCATATACGCGATGAGCTGACAGCCGTATCCGATGCCGAGGATCGGCAGACCCGCAGACAGGATCGCGGAGTCGCAGTGCGGCGCGTCAGGCTCAAACACACTGTCGGGACCACCGGTAAAGATGATGCCTTTATAGCCCTGCGCAACGATCTCGTCGGCTGTAATCTTCTGGTAAGACACAATCTCGGCATAGACGTTCTGCTCTCTGACCTTGCGGGCGATAGGCTGGTTATAATGACCGCCGAAATCCAGTACCAATACTTTTTCCATGGTGTTCCCTCTTTCTGATTGAAATTATTGTTTTATCGCTTTAACGCAGGATAAAACTCTTGCTCTCATTATAATATTAATTCATGCGGGTGTCAATGACTTTACGGTAGTTTTTCACAGAGATTTTTGCAATTTATACACCTTATTTATTCAAATTGATAAAAGATTAACAGAGTATTCAGGTTTTCCGCTCCGAATATGAATGGGCGCAAATCGTTCCTGCATTTTTGAAATCGATTGACTCTTATCGGCTTTCACGGTATAATATTGTCAAAGAAAACCGTCATCACCTGATGATACAAGGAGGCAAAAATGTTAGGCAATTTCAGTTATCACAACCCGACAAAGCTCTATTTCGGAGAGGATTCTCTGAAATATCTGAACGATGAGCTCCCCAAATACGGCAAGACCGTACAGCTGATCTACGGCGGCGGCTCCATCAAAAAGAACGGTATCTATGACGCAGTGACGAAGATCCTCAAGGATAACGATAAGACGATCGTTGAGGACGCGGGCGTGATGCCGAATCCCACCGCGGATAAGCTGCGCGAGGGCGTACAGATCGCGCGTGAGAACCATGTCGATCTCCTGCTGGCGGTCGGCGGCGGCTCCTGCTGTGACTACGCCAAGGCGGTATCGGTATCCGTCAACTGCGACGACGATCCGTGGGACAAGTATTATATCCGCTTTGAGGAACCCGACTGCGAAATCCTCCCGGTCGGCTGTATCCTGACGATGGCAGGCACCGGCTCCGAAATGAACGGCGGCGCGGTCATCACTAACCATGCGCAAAAGCTCAAGATCGGTCATGTTTTCGGCGATAACGTCATGCCGAAGTTCTCGATCCTCAATCCCGCGTTCACCTTCTCTCTGCCCAAGCGCCAGATGGCGGCGGGCATTTACGATATCTTCAATCACATCTGCGAGCAGTATTTCTCGGGCGACGACGATAACACCTCCGATTATCTTGCCGAGGCGCTGATGAAGTCCGTCATCCACAGCTCGCTGATCGCGATCGACGATCCCGAAAACTACGAGGCGCGCTCCAATATCATGTGGACGGCGACATGGGCGCTGAACACCCTGATCTCCCGCGGCAAGACCACCGACTGGATGGTGCATATGCTGGGTCAGGCGGTCGGCGCGATCACCGACGCGACCCACGGCATGACGCTCGCGGCGGTATCTCTCCCCTATTACAGATTCATCAAGCCCTACGGTCTGCACAAATTCGTCCGCTTCGCTACCGAGGTCTGGGGCGTTGACCCGACCGGCAAATCCGATGAAGCGATCGCTGACGAGGGTCTCGCCGAAATGGAGAGCTGGATGAAGCGGATCGGCGTCGCCATGAACCTCACCGAGCTCAGCGCAACACCCGATATGATCGAGGACATCGCCGACGCGACCATCATCCTTGACGGCGGCTACAAAAAGCTCAGCCGTGACGACGTCGTATCCGTCCTCAAAGCGAGCCTGTGATCCGCTCATACACAAAAAGATAGCCTTGAAAACCGATCCCGCCGCGGTGCGAACAACTGCATCCCGGCGGGATTTTATTTTTTTATCATTTGGTGTCACACTTTCCGATCAAGGGTGTATATACAGTCAGAAAACACCGAAACCTCACAAGGGTGGTTCTGATCCGGATCGAGCAAAGTGATCGGCACGGAGCTTTTCGACCTTATAGAAAGCAGGTGTTTTTCGGGTAGAGCTTAGTATTATCAGGATGGTTAAAACGGTCCGGAATCGCCGTAAAGCAGGTAAAAGCACCGTAAATTTCGGCTATTTAGACAATATATAACCATTCTCTTTGTGCAATTCTGTCAAAGGAAGTGATCGACGAAGAACTTATGTGTACAAAAGTTAAGAAATAGTAAATTCTGCATTTTTTGTATTGAATTCTGAGATTTATTGTGTTATTATCTAAACAAGTGATAAGGATGCTTATCACCACCCATCCACCGAATGATGGATGGACTGCAACAGCGGAGTTCCTTCCGCTTGATACCGTCTAAACGGTATGTGAAAAAATTTGTTTTTAGAAAGGAAAATCAAATTATGAAACGTGTATTAGCTATTGTACTTTGTGTCATGATGGTAGGTTGTGTGTTTGCGATGGCAATCTCCGCAGGCGCAGTTGAGAATGAAGAGGCGGCTCCCGTAGCTGCTGTAGCTACCGACGAGCTCGGCGAGACTTATGTAGTCGACGAGACTGTTGCTAACGATGAGACTTTCGGTTCAGATGAGACTATCGCAGAGACCACTGCTGAGACTACCACTGAGACTACCACTGAGACCACCGCTGAGACTATTATCTCTACTCAGCCTACCACCGCTACTACCCCTGCTACTACCCCCGCTACTTCTGTTGTAGCTACTCCGGATCAGGCTAAGAAGCCTTCTCCCAAGACCGGTGAGAACGCTTGGCTGTGGATCGGCATCGGCATCGTCGGTGTTGCTATCGTTGCGATCATCATAACTGCAGTTGTGAAGAAGAAAGCAAAATAATCAACGGTACGACTATAAACCATTGACCGAAAGGCGGTGACGGGGCATCCCGCCGCCGCCTTGTTTTTTATGAGTATGAGTAATCAAAACAACAACCAACAATATCCACGTTCCGATGAATACTACGGCAGAAGAGCCCGCAGTGACTCTTACTCCGATTATAACCGCGGCAATTATGACGTAGGCAGGGATCCCTATCAGCGTCAGCAGCGCCAAAGCTACGACAACAGGGGTCGCCAGCAGTATCCGTCGCGTCAGGCATATGACAACAGAAGTCGCCAGCAATACCCGTCGCGTCAGGGTTATAACAGCCAAGGCAGACAGCAATACCCCTCGCGTCAGGGCTATAGCGGTCAGGGTCGCCAGCAGCAGTATCCGTCGCGTCAGGGCTATAACGGTCAGGGTCGTCAGCAGTACCCCTCACGTCAGGGCTACAACGATTATTATGACGACAGACGCCGTCAGCCCCGTCCGCAAGGCAACGCCTACGGCAGAAACGGCTATAACGACGACTACAACAGAAGATCCCGAAACAGCTATGACAACCGCAACAGACCCCGCGGCAGGAGACCGAAGAAGCGTACCAGCCCGGCGATCATCGTTGTCAGAGTGATCGCGATCATTCTGCTGCTCGTAGGCGCCGCGATCATCGGCGTCAAGCTCTTACATTCTTATTCCGATAAGAAGGGTCATATGGAGCTGCAACAGCTCTCCGGCGACTATGAGGCGCTGTACGCGAAGAACCATGACTTCTTCGGATGGATGAAGATCGACGACACCCTCATCGACTACCCGGTGATGCATGTACCGAATGATAACGACAAGTATCTGCACACCGACTTTGACGGCGACTACTCCGAAAGCGGCGAGCTGTTCATGGACGGAGCATGTAATCCCGACGGTAATCATTTCCTGATCTACGGTCACCACATGTACAACGGCTCCATGTTCGGTAATCTGCCCAAGTACGACAACGTCGATTATTACAACGAGCATAAGATCATCCATTTCAACACACGATTTGAAAAGGCTGATTATGAGATCTTTGCGATCTTCTACAGTCAGATCTACGACGCGAACGACACCACCCATTTCCAGTACTACGAGTGCCAGAACCTCGACGATGAGTCAAGCTACAACTACTACGTGCAAAACGTAAAATCACTCTCCAGCATTGATACGGGTATCACACCGCAGTACGGCGAGAGGATCATCACACTTTCAACCTGTAACTATCACACGCAGGACGGACGTTTCGTCGTTTGCGCGAGGAAAAAAACATAATAACAGCATAACAGCAAAAAGCTCACGGAACATTCCGTGAGCTTTCTTTTTTATTGATTAAGATCGTCATGTAACATCTTATGATTGAGCCAGCGTCCTCATACTCTCCTTATACTCCGGAGCGCAGTAGAGCTGGTCGATATAGGCGAGCGTTCTCTCCTTTGAGATCGCCAACGCTTTATCTAACGACTTTTTACAATACGGTACCGACTCTCCGTGAAGCAGGCTGAGCGCCAAGCGCACATAGAAAGCCGTGCGGATATCGTTATCATCGAGACCGCCCATCATGCCGTACTTTCGGGCGATCTTGACCGCTTCTTCAAAGCCGGCGGAATCCACCTCAAACATCTTTTGATAGAAATTCGCGTTGTTGCTTCTGGAACGACTGGCGACATTGGAGCAGATCCGATAGCCGCCTTTGATCTCACGCAGGAATACGAACTTGCCGGGATGCGCCGCGTATCTGACCCAGGTGTGCGAGTCCTCCGAAACCGATTCACTCGGGAAGGGCTCCTGTACTGCCAAGGAGGTTTTGACCGCCGTGCAGGACGTCAGGTTGGTATACTTCTTTCTGGTCGCGATACCGATCCACGCGTTCTCGCCCTCTACGACGTCCACCTGATGTCCGTCGATGATCTCCCTGACCGACATCAGGATCTGATCATGCGGCACGACGTTACCGTTTTCGTCGATGACTGCATTAAAACAAATACGGCTGACGCAGTGTATCTGAGTCAGCCGATGGTGTGTTATCAACGTATGTTGCTCCTCCTCACGATCACATCACATATAGCGACAGCAAAAGCAGCCACTAAAGGACTGTGTAACATAGCACGAAGAACGATCCCCGGGGTTTGAACTTTGCACTTGACAAACGATCAAAACACTTTTATGATAATCATTAGAAGTAACAGAAGGCAGTGATATCATGCAAAAGATACTGGTACTCGATTTTGGCGGTCAGTATAATCAGCTGATCGCGCGGCGTGTTCGCGAGCAGAATATATACGCGGAGATCAAGCCGTACAATAAAACCACGGTCGATCAGATCAAGGCAGAGGGCTACAGCGGGATCATCTTTACGGGCGGTCCCAACAGCGTGTCCGACCCCGCCTCTCCCCACTTTGATCCCGCGATCCTTGACGCCGGCATCCCGATCCTCGGCATCTGCTACGGTTGTCAGCTGATGGCTTACATGGCGGGCGGAATGGTCGAGGGCGCCGAGGACAGCAGTGAGTACGGCAAGATCGAGGTCTACGCGCGCAACAGCATCCTTTTCACCGATGTTCCGTCCAAAAGCGTCTGCTGGATGAGTCATCACGACTACATCCCTCACCCGCCGAAGGGCTTCACCACCATTGCGATCACCGACAAATGTCCCACCGCCGCGATGTGCGACGAAAGTCGCCGACTCTACGGCGTGCAGTTTCATCCCGAGGTCACCCACACCGAATACGGCAGGCAGATCCTGCACAACTTCCTCTATGATATCTGCGGCTGCAAGGGCGACTGGCAGATGGACAGCTTCATCGAAGACACCGTCAAGGAGCTGCGCGATACGATCGGCGACAAAGGAGTGGTACTCGGTCTGTCGGGCGGCGTAGACAGCTCCGTAGCCGCCGCGCTGCTGAGTAAGGCTGTCGGCAAACAGCTCACCTGTGTTTTCGTCGATCAGGGTTTGATGCGCAAGGACGAGGGCGATTTTGTCGAAGAGACCTTCACCAAGCTCTTTGACATGAACTTTGTCCGCATCAACTGTCAGGATGAATTCCTGTCAAAGCTCAAGGGCCTGACCGATCCCGAGGATAAGCGCGTCGCGATCGGCACGGAGTTCTACCGTGTGTTCTGGGACAAGATCCGTGAGAGCTTCGGCGACGGATTCTTTGCGCAGGGCACCATCTATCCCGACCGCATCGAAAGCGGCAAGGGCGACGCTTCCAAGATCAAGACCCATCATAATCAGGTGGGCATCCCGAAGGATATCCGCTTTGAGGGCGTGATCGAGCCGCTCAAGGACCTCTTCAAGGATGAGGTCAGAGCCGTCGGCGAAAAGCTCGGACTCCCCCACGACCTCGTCTGGCGCCAGCCCTTCCCCGGTCCGGGGCTGGGTGTTCGCGTGATCGGCGAAGTCACCGCCGAGCGCGTGCGTATTCTGCAGGAAGCAGACGCCATCCTGCGCGACGAGATGGACAAGTGCGGGTACGCGAGTGAGATGAGCCAATTTTTCGCCGTCCTCCCCGGCGTCAAGACCGTCGGCGTGATGGGTGACGAACGCACCTACAGCGAGCTGGTTGCGATCCGTGCCGTCACCACCGACGACTTCATGACCGCCGACTGGGCAAAGATCCCCTACGATATCCTCGGCAAGGTATCCAACCGCATCATCAACGAGGTTGACCGCGTCAACCGCGTCGTATATGATATCACCAGTAAACCTCCCGGCACCGTGGAGTGGGAATAATCTGCAATTCAATATGTATTATCTGTAATAGCAGGCAGTGTTAAAGCTGTCTGCTATTATTCTTATTATCCG
>JAHKVW010000037.1 GCA_020624805.1 bacterium
GTTGAATTAAGCAAATTAAAACTTACAGAACCCCGAAAAACCAGTGTTTAAGCCGTTTATAAGCAAAAGATAACAGCTCCCGATACCGAAATATCGAGAGCTGTTATGGCGCGCTGGAAGGGACTCGAACCCCCGACCTTTTGGTTCGTAGCCAAACACTCTATCCAGCTGAGCTACCAGCGCGTATCTGCTCGGCAGCCTTTGTTCGATAGCGGCTACCTTGCTATTCAATTCGGCTTACTGCCGTAATTGATAGTCTATCACACTTCTTTGTAAAATGCAAGTAAAAGTTTGAGAAAATGCGAAAAAGAATTTTTGGCAAGGTGCATAATTCCGGGCGCGATTGACCGAAAAGCCCGAATATGGTAGAATATGGGCGATGAAAAGCGAGGGATTTGTATGAATCAGAATCTTGACAAAAAACCGATCGTGATCCTCGGACCGATGGAGAGCGAGTCGGCGTGGCTGATCGATCAGCTTGATCAACCGAAAGAAAACGCCGTCGGCGCGTATACCTTCCGTGGGGGCAGGATCGACGGCTATCCCGTCGTGGTATGCCAATGCTACATCGGCGTGGTCAACTCCGCCGCCGCGACAGCGCTCGCGGTCGCGCAGTACAATCCGCTGTGTGTGATCATCCAGGGTACATCCGGCGCGCATGATCCCGCACTTCATCAGGGCGATATCATCCTCGGTGAAAATCTCGTGGAGTTGGGCAGCTTTTATACACAGCATCGCGACGAGGGGCAGGGCTCGGCGATCTTTGACTGGACACAGCCCGGCGCGGAGATCAAGGTGAATGACGGAATCGACCGCGTCAATGTCCTGCACAGCGACAGCCGTATCCTCGATGCCGCCAATACCGTTCCGTATGCGGACGGCAGGGTGAAGCGCGGCACCATCGGCGCGGCGGATATCTGGAACCGCGAGCTGGATGTGATCGCCTATCTGCACCGCACCCTCGGTACCGATTGCGAGGAGATGGAGGGCTTCGGCGTCGCGCAGGTATGCGCCCAACTCGGCGTTCCGTGCGCGGATATCCGTGTCATCAGCAACAGCGAATGGCACCCTCAGGAAGAATTCAACGAAAAATACGGCGAACAATGCCAAATGTTTGTACTGGAAGCCGTACGCAGGATTATTGCGGAACAAGCGCTCATGTGATAGAATAATAGCGTTGTATTGAACTATTTGGGAGGATCATATGGAAAAATACAGGATCGAGCGCGACTCGATGGGCGAGATGCAGGTACCCGCAGAGCGGTACTGGGGCGCCCAGACACAGCGCAGTTTTCAGAACTTCCCCATCGGATGGGAGAAGATGCCCGCGGCGATCATCCGCGCCTTTGCACTGTTGAAAAAGGCGGCGGCACAGGCAAATCACGACCTCAAGCCCGAGAAGATGACCGAGGAAAAATGCGCGGCAATCACCAAAGCGTGTGATGAGATCATAGAAAACAAGCACACTTGTGAGTTTCCGCTGGTGGTCTGGCAGACCGGTTCGGGTACGCAGAGCAATATGAACGTCAACGAGGTCGTCGCCAACCGCGGCAACGCCATCGCGGAGAAAAAACTCCTGCACCCCAACGACGATGTCAATATGTCGCAAAGCTCCAACGACACCTTCCCGACCGCCATGCATATCGCGGCGGCGACGGCGATCAAAACGGAGCTGATCCCCGCGGTCGATACGTTGATCACGACACTGGAGCGGCTCGAAAAAGAGAATCAGGGCGTTGTCAAAAGCGGCAGGACCCATTTACAGGACGCGGTGCCGATCTCGTTCTCTCAGGAGGTATCGGGATGGCGCGGTATGCTCGAAGCCGACCGTGAACAACTCGAAAAATCGCTCGACGGGCTCTGTCAGCTCGCGATCGGCGGTACGGCTGTCGGCACGGGACTGAACGCGCCGAAGGGTTTTGGTGAAAAGGTCGCCGAAAAGCTCAGCCAAAGCACGGATATGCCCTTTGTCAGCAACCCCAATAAATTCCACGCGCTGACCTCGTTGGATCGGATCGTGTTCGCGCACGGCGCAATGAAGGCGCTGGCGGCGGATATGATGAAGATCGCCAACGATATCCGCTGGCTCAGCTCAGGACCCCGCTGCGGTCTGGGCGAGATCTTCATCCCCGAGAATGAGCCCGGTTCCTCCATCATGCCCGGCAAGGTCAACCCCACCCAGTGCGAGTCGATGACCATGATCGCCGTGCAGGTGATGGGCAACGACGCGACCGTTGGCATGGCGGCGTCGCAGGGCAACTTCCAGCTCAACGTCTTTTTGCCCGTGACGGCATACAACTTCCTGCAATCCGCGCGGTTGCTGACGGACGGCATCCTCTCGTTCAACGAGCGCTGTGTCAGCGGTATCACCGTCAATAAGGAAAAGATGAGCGAAAACCTGCACCGCTCTCTGATGCTGGTCACCTCGCTCAATCCATATATCGGCTATGACAACGCCGCCAAGGTGGCGAAAAAAGCGCATAAAGAGAACCTCTCCCTCAAAGAAGCCTGCTTGGATTTGGGCTTCATGAGTGAAGAGGAATTCGACAAGGTATTCCATCCCGAGGAATTGATATAAAAAGAGCCTTCCCCTTGAGGGGAAGGGGGACCGCTTGCGGTGGATGAGGTGAAAACGTTTCCGCTTTATCCCGCTCATTGATACTGGGATAGGCTTTCGCCTCATCCGACCAAGTTGCCTTTGACGCGCATGTCCGGCAACCAGCTCACCTTCCCTTCATAGGGAAGGCTGAAAGGAGAACTAAACTATGAACATCAGAGAAGAATCATTACAAAAGCATTATGAATGGCAGGGTAAGCTGGAGGTCACCACACGCTGTGACATCAACACCCGAAAGGATCTTTCCCTTGCCTATACCCCCGGCGTAGCGGAGCCATGCATGGTCATTCATGAGGATATCAATAAAAGCTATGAGCTGACCCGCCGCCATAATCTGGTAGCGGTCGTCACCGACGGTACCGCGGTGCTGGGATTGGGCGATATCGGCCCCGAGGCGGGTATGCCCGTCATGGAGGGCAAATGCGCGCTGTTCAAGGAATTCGCCGACGTCGACGCGTTTCCGCTGTGCATCCGCAGTAAGGATGTGGACGAGATCGTCCGCACCATCTATCTGATCTCCGGCTCCTTCGGCGGCATCAATCTCGAGGATATCAGCGCCCCGCGCTGTTTTGAGATCGAGCGCAAGCTCAAGGAGATCTGCGATATCCCCGTGTTCCACGATGACCAGCACGGTACGGCGATCGTCGTCGCCGCCGCTCTGCTGAACGCGCTCAAGGTTGTCAAAAAAGAGATGGGTGAGATCAGAGCGGTGATCAACGGCGCCGGATCGGCAGGCGTCGCGATCGCGAAGCATCTCATGCGGATGGGGCTGAATAACGTGGTGATGTGTGACAGTGTCGGCATTATCTGTGAGGGCGATCCGAGGCTGAATCCGGCAAAGGCAGAGATCGCCGCGCTCACCAACCGTGAGAAGCTCAGCGGTACCCTCCCCGACGCGATGAAGGGTGCGGACGTCTTTATCGGCGTATCTGCTCCGGGCGTCGTCAGTGAGGAAATGATACAGAGCATGGCGAAGGATCCGATCGTGTTCCCGATGGCGAACCCGACTCCCGAGATCATGCCCGATCTCGCAAAGGCGGCGGGCGCGGCGGTCGTCGGTACGGGACGTTCGGATTTCCCGAATCAGATCAACAACGTGCTTGCCTTCCCGGGCATTTTCCGCGGCGCGCTGGATTGCCGCGCGACCTGTATCAATGAGGAGATGAAGATCGCCACCTCGTACGCGCTCGCGTCGATGATCCCCGAGAGCGAGCTGAGCGCCGATTACATCATCGTGTCCGCTCTTGACAAAAGCGTTGGCAGAGTAGTCGCCGACGCGGTCATGAAGGCGGCAAAGGAAACCGGCGTCGCAAGAATATAGTTGCACGAAGGCTCCCTTTGGTAAAGGGAGCTCCCACGGGAGTGGGTGAGGGATTGCACAAAATGATTGAGTATAGCGAGAATCATAATAAAAAACCGCTCAGCACGCTGAGCGGTTTCTTTGTAGGGCACGGCGGTCTGTGACGTACCGTTATTGAGCATTTCTGTTATCAAAATCTGTTTGTTAAATAATATCCGCATATTCTATCGGCACGATCTTTTGCAGATCATCCGGCGCCATCTCGATCTGGTGCCCGATCTTGCCGCCGCTGAAAAAGACGGTCGGATAATCCCGCGCGGTTTGGTGGATCGTGGTGCGGAATTGCTTTTTCATCCCGATAGGGGAGCAGCCGCCGTGGATATAGCCCGTCAGGGGCAGCAGCTCTTTGCTTTTGATCATGGCGATGCTTTTCTCGCCGACCGCCTTTGCCGCCTTTTTGAGGTGCAGTTCACCGTCGACCGGCACCATAAAGACATAGTAGTTCCTGCTCGCGCCCTGCGTCACCAGCGTTTTGAACATCCTGCCGGGCTCCTGTCCCAGCGCTTCGACGACTTCCATACCGCTGATCGCGCCCGATCGGCTGTAATCATGGCTTTCATACGGCAGCTTGTGTTGTTCGATGATCCGCATGACGTTTGTTTTTTCCGCTTTCTGTTTCTTCATATTATCACCATGAATAGGCTCCCTTTGGGATGAGGAGTTATCCAAATCTATGATTTGGTTTATAACTCCCATGCAACAGCGCTCCAAGAGCAGTTTTTCTGCGATTGGTATAGCGCCACTGCTAAGGGAGCTGTCGCGCAACGCGCGACTGAGGGATTGTATTATTTGAACGACCGAAGGGAGATCCTTTATTCTATTCTACTCCAAAACGCGAGAATTGGCAAGCGTTGACACATATTCCGCTTCATGCTACAATTACCTAAAAATAGTCATTGCGAAGCCGCAGAGGTTATCGTCGCGTCGGGCTTGCCCTCCTCGCAATGACGATCGATATGCGGCTGTGGCAATCTCAACCGAATTGGTGAAGCATATGAAACTTTCTCACATTGATCAATCCAATGAATTCGACTTCGGCAAAACATCCGAGAACTACGCCGCTTTCCGTGATATCTACCCCGAGAGCATGTACGATATGCTCATCGATATGGGAATCGGCAAAGAGGGACAGCAGATCCTCGACCTCGGCAGCGGTACGGCGATCCTGCCGATGAACCTGTACCATACGGGCGCGTATTTCACCGCGACCGATATCGCTCAGAACCAGATCGCCGTCGGCAAAGCGCTCGCACGACAAAAGAGCATGGAGCGGATCGCATTCAAGACCTGTTCCGCCGAGGATACCGGCTTTGACGACCATACCTTTGACGCGGTGACGGCGGTGCAGTGCTTTCCGTATTTTGACGCGGAAAAGGCTGCCGCCGAGATCGTGCGCGTGTTAAAACCGCAGGGGCTGTTCTGCAAGATACTGATGGACTGGCTGCCCTTGGAGGACGCCGTGATCGCTGAGATGATCGCGCTGGTGCAACGATACAATCCCGCATGGGATCCCGAGGGCTTCAACGAAGAAGCATACTGCTTTCCGCACTGGGCGGAGGATCGCTTCACGGCTGAAACGATCATCACTTATGATGAGGCGCTCGTTTTCACCAAGGAAGCGTGGCTGGGCAGGGTGCTGACCTGCCGCGGCGTCGGCGCTTCACTTTCTCCCGAAAAGGTGAAGGCATTTGAAGCGGAGTACCGCCGCACCCTCGAAAAATACGATGAGCCGTTATATCTCAAGCATCGCATCCATATGGAGCTCTACCGTTCGATCAAATGATTCGACTATGCATTTTTTAAAGGCTTTTTTCCGGGATCAGTATAAAAGACCGCCGCAGACCGTTGATGGATCTGCGGCGGTTCTTTATGCGGCTAATTCCTTTGGCTCTTCGATGAGATAGTCATCGGCGTTGTCCATCGCGACCAGCAGATCGTCGTCGAAGTCGAGCTTGCTGATAGCGAGAAACATCGCGGAGTCGGAGCATTTTGCCTTTCCATAGCTGTTGGAGTTTTCTGCCAATTTGCAGTAAAAGCGTGCGTCGTCAAACATAAAATCACCTCATACAATCTTTTTCAATACAGTTGCATTATTTCCTGTGATTCTATTGTATAACAACACGTTGCCCATAAACGGGACTCTGGATGCGCGCATCCGGCGCACCGCTTTTTTCGCGTGTTGACGCGCTATTTTTGAATTGTCATTGCGAGGAGTCGTAAAGACGACGTGGCAATCTCAACCGATTCATTACACCGCCGCAAAGCCGTTTTCCAGATCGGCGATGATGTCGTCGATGTGCTCTGTGCCGATGGACAGGCGGATGGTGTTCTGATAAATGCCCTGCTCTTTGAGCTCCTCATCATTGAGCTGAGAGTGGGTGGTGGACGCGGGATGGATGACAAGGCTCTTTACATCGGCGACGTTCGCGAGCAGAGAGAAGATCTTGAGATTGTCGATGAATCTCCACGCCTCTTCCTTGCCGCCCTTGATCTCAAAGGTGAAGATGGACGCGCCGCCGTTCGGGAAATACTTTTGATACAGCGCGTGATCGGGATGATCAGGCAGGGAAGGATGGTTGACCTTCTCGACCTGCGGATGGCTGTTGAGGTATTCGACGACCTTTTTGGTATTCTCCGCGTGACGGTCGAGCCTGAGCGAGAGGGTCTCGACGCCCTGCAAAAGCAGGAACGCATTGAAGGGGGAGATCGCCGCGCCGGTATCGCGCAGGAGGATCGCGCGGATGTAGGTGACGAATGCCGCCGCACCGACCGCCTCATAGAAGCTCACGCCGTGATAGCTCAGATTCGGCTCGGCAATGTTCGGATATTTGCCGCTTTTGCTCCAATCGAATTTGCCCGATTCCACGATCACGCCGCCGAGGGTGGTGCCGTGGCCGCCGAGGAACTTGGTTGCCGAGTGAACGACGATGTCAGCGCCGTGCTCGATCGGACGGATCAGATAGGGCGTGCCGAAGGTGTTGTCCACGACGACAGGCAGTCCGTGACGGTGGGCGATTGCGGCGATCGCGTCGATGTCGGGGATGTCGCTGTTGGGGTTGCCGAGGGTCTCCAGATAGATCGCGCGGGTGTTGTCTTTGATTGCGTTTTCCACCTCGCTGAGGTCATGCGCGTCGACAAAGGTGGTGCTGATCCCGTACTGCGGCAGGGTGTGGGCGAGCAGGTTGTAGCTGCCGCCGTAGATGGTCTTTTGCGCGACGATATGACCGCCGTTCGCGGCGAGCGCCTCGATGGTGTAGGTGATCGCCGCCGCGCCGGACGCGAGCGCCAGCGCCGCGCTGCCGCCCTCTAACGCGGCGACACGCTTCTCCAGCACATCCTGTGTGGAGTTGGTCAGTCTGCCGTAGATGTTGCCCGCGTCGGCAAGGCCGAAGCGATCCGCGGCGTGCTGAGAGTTGTGAAAGACATACGAGGTGGTCTGATAGATCGGGACGGCTCTGGAATCGGTGGTAGGATCAGCCTGTTCCTGACCGACGTGTAACTGTAAGGTTTCAAATTTATAATTGCTCATGATAAAGTTCCTTTCATAAATAAGTATTGGGTGAGGGCAGCGCCCTCCGTTGATATAGGCTCTCTTTGGTAAAGGTGCTCCCCGTTGGGGAGACGTCGCGAAGCGACAGAGGGGGAGCCGCTTCCGGCGAGGAGGCTGTCGCCGTATGGCGACTGAGGGATTGTTTTCATTTGATCGACCGAAGGGAGAATTCCTTCATTTTTCAGTCTTCAGTCTTCAGTTTTCAGTCTTCAGTAAAAAAACATCGCCCGAGGGCAGTGCTCCCGGGCAACATGGCAAGCTAATCAACGTCAGCGTTTCAGAGCAAAGTGAATCATGCTCCGACCATATTGATATGCCCGGGAGTTCAACATTCGACACCACATCATCATTCTGTTCTTTGCGTCATAGGTTGCTGACATTGTTGTTTCTCCTTTCCGTAGATGTTGTTGAGATCTCTCAACGTTGTTTGCATTATAACACCACTTACCTACTATGTCAATAGGTAAATAGAAATTTTTTCGATTTCTTATGAAAAAGCCCATGAAATGTACGCAGAACGCTGATCTCATGGGCTGTTTTGATTTTGGTTGATTCTGTAGTCTGTCAGTTATCCATCATGATTTGGATTTTTTGCTCTCGTAGTCCTCCAGTGCGGATTGGATCGCTTCTTCCGCGAGCACCGAGCAGTGCATTTTGTGGGGCGGCAGTCCGTCCAGCGCCTCCGCGACCGCCTTGTTGGTCAACAGCATCGCCTCTGCGACAGGCTTTCCCTTGATCATCTCGGTCGCCATCGAGCTGGACGCGATCGCGCTGGCACAGCCGAAGGTCTCGAACTTCACATCCGAGATCACCTCGTTGTCGATCTTCAAATACATCTTCATGATGTCGCCGCATTTCGCGTTGCCGACCTCGCCGACGCCGTCCGCGTCCTCGATCACGCCCACATTCTGCGGGTTCAAAAAGTGTTCCATAACCTTTTCACTGTATAGTGCCATATATTTCCTCCTATGGTGTAGGGGAGGGGCTTGCTCCTCCCGAAATCACATGGGCGTAGATGTTGCACTGTTATTGAAGTATAAATTCCTTTTTGCCGCTCATCAGGTCGCGCCAGACGGGGGAGAAGCTCCGCAGGTACGCGACGACCTCCTTGACGGCTTCGATGATGTAGTCCGCTTCTTCCACGGTGATCTCCTCACCGATGCTCAGCCGCAGGGAGCCGTGGGCGACGTCGTGGATACGCCCGATCGCGAGCAAGACATGGCTCGGGTCGAGCGCGCCCGAGGTGCAGGCACTGCCCGAAGAGGCGGAAATACCCCTTTGATCGAGCAGGATCAGCAGGGATTCGCCCTCGATGCCCTCAAAGCTGAAATTGATGTTGCCCGACAGGCGATTCTCCGCGTCGCCGTTGAGGGCGCTGTGCGGTATTTCCGATAACCCCCGGATCAGGTGATCCCGGATCTGTGTTTTATGCGCGTTGGCGCTGTCCATCCCGTCGACCGCTTCTTTGAGCGCCGTCGTCATGGCGACGATCCCGGGCAGATTCTCCGTGCCCGCGCGTTTACCGCGCTCCTGAGCGCCGCCCTCGATCAGATTGCTCAGTACGATCCCTTTCTTCGCGTACAGGAACCCGACGCCCTTCGGACCGTGGAACTTGTGCGCGGAGGCGGACAGCATATCGATGCTCTGTGCCTTGACGTCGATCGGGAGGTGCCCGACCGCCTGCACCGCGTCGGTGTGGAAGATCACGCCCTTTTCACGGCAGAGCGCGCCGATCTCTGCGATCGGCTGGATGGTGCCGATCTCGTTGTTCGCTGTCATGATGGTGACCAGACAGGTGTCCTCGCGGATCGCGTCAGCCAGCTCCTCAACGCGCACGATACCGTTCTCGTGTACGGGCAGGAGTGTGACTTCAAAGCCGTTTTTCTCAAGCTTGTTCAGTGTATGCAGGATCGCGTGGTGCTCAAAGGCGCTCGAGATAATGTGCATTTTGCCTTTCTTTTTGCCGATCATCGCGGCGGAGAGCAATGCCTGATTATCCGCCTCACTGCCGCCGGAGGTGAAGATGATCTCACGCGGTTCGGCGTTGATGATGGCGGCGATTGCGGCGCGCGCCGCTTCCAGCTCCTCCTTCGCGACCTGTCCGATGGTGTACAGGCTCGACGGATTGCCGTAGGTGTTCTGCATGGTCTGTATCATGCTTTCGATCGCCGCGGGGCTCATCTTGGTGGTCGCGGCGTTATCTGCGTATATTTGCATAGGGTTTCTCCTTTTCTGATTCCGACGGAATCGTCATTGTCCGATCGGAATCAAAGCTATTATACTCCCATTAACCTACTATGTCAATAGGTTAAAATAAAACGAATCGGTCATTCAGGGGTGAGGATATTGCAAATCCACACTGCATAGTATATAATAACACCATCAAACGTTATTGCGAGGCGCGGACATTTCGTCCGCCAATCAGCGATCTTAATCAACAACAGTGATAAGGAAAAGGGGGTGACGGCATGTCCAAGTTCATCATCACACGCTACACGGCAGACAGCAAACAGCATTTGCAACAGCCCGTGCGGATCGCGCATGTTTCCGATCTGCACGAGCGCGATTGTGACGACATCATGGACGCGATCAAAAAAGAACACCCCGATCTGATTTTTATCACAGGCGATACCTTTGAGCGCTACGACAACCGCCCCCAGTATGAATTTGAGCGCCGGCCTCTCAAGCGTCTGATCATCAACATCATCCACTATTCCAACTTTGTGATGACAAAGCTTTTGCCGAAGAGGGCGAAAGCGGATGAAGAGAATGTCCTCCGATTTCTGAGAGAAGCCGTCACCGTCGCGCCTGTCTATATGAGCCTCGGCAATCACGAGGAAAAGCTCCTGCATCGGGACTATCGCTTTTTGCGTGACGTCGGCGTCACCCTGCTCGATAACGCCGATATCGACCTGAAAGTCAGGGATTTTCAATGTATTCTCGGCGGCATGTCCTGCTGGGATTTTGAGGAATGGCTGCCGACGTTCCTCAATAAGGACGGCTATAAGATCCTGCTTTGCCACAAGCCCAATCAATACGCGGAGCTGTTGGCCGACAGCGGCGTTGACCTGACCCTATCGGGTCACACCCACGGCGGTCAGGTGCTGATCGGGAAGAAGGGCGTCGGATTCTTCGTGCCCGGTCAGGGCTTGTTCGGAAAACTCGCCCACGGCAGATTCTTTGAAGGCAGGCTGATCGTATCCGCGGGATGCGCCAACACCGTCGCGTGTCCGCGGTTCTTCAATCCCCGTGAGCTGGTAATGATAGAGGTGAGATAATGGAACATTTCGATATTGATCAAGCGCCCTTGGAGATCGAGCGCAAATTCCTGATCGAGTACCCCGATATCGCGGCACTGAGGAAGATGCCCGACTACCGCGTGGTGCATATGGAACAGAGTTATTTGCAGGAAGAGGGAGATTTCCCAGGCGGCAGAGTGCGCCGTATCGTCGACGGCAGCAGCGTAACA
Source organism: bacterium (assembly GCA_020624805.1). GTDB lineage: Bacteria > Bacillota > Clostridia > Oscillospirales > Acutalibacteraceae > Ruminococcoides. The sequence continues at coordinate 10,997 of JAHKVW010000037.1, forward strand.
TATGTCTATACCTACAAGGTGAGGATCTCCGAGATGACGCGTCATGAGTTTGAAAAGGAGATCACCGAGGAAGAATACCGCGAGATGTTAACTCGCCAAACGCCCGACACCATCACCATCCGCAAGGATCGCCACAGCTTTTTGTACCGTGGTCTGACCTATGAGCTGGATGTTTATTCTTTCTGGGATGACAAGGCGACCTTGGAGGCGGAGGTCGACAGCGAGGACACGCCCATCCCCATCCCGCCGTGCGTCACACTCATCAAAGAGGTCACCTCCGACCGCCGCTATAATAATTCACAGCTATCACATAATAAAGGAATCATCAGATAAAAAAGCACCTCTGAGCAATCAGAGGTGTCAGGCTGTAGAAAAACCTTTCCAGCCCCCTCTGACGAGGGGGCACGCAAGTAGGATGATAAATAGGGACTAATGAAAGAATGCGAGGGGAGAGATA
>JAHKVW010000038.1 GCA_020624805.1 bacterium
AATCGCTGACAAAGATGTCAGCTCTTGGAGCGCTGTTGCATGGGAGTTGTATACCAAATCAAAGATTTGGACAACTCCTCAAAGCCCCTCCCCTACATAATCGGTTGAGATTGCCACGGCACATAAATGTGCCTCGCAATGACAATTATTATTTGATGACCGCGTTGTCCTTAACGTGCTTCATCGCGAGCTGGACGCCGAGATCCTCCTTGATGCTGTCGACGGGGATGATCTCCTTGACCTTGTCGGCTTCCATGTTGTAAGCCTCCGCCATCTTGTCATACTCGGCGTTGATCTCTTCCTCGGTCGGCTCGATCTTCTCGAGCTCGGCGATCTTCTCGAGCGCTAAGCGCATCTTGACTCTACGCTGAGCCTCGGGCTTGTACATCTCGAGAACAGCGTTCGCGTCCATGCCGGTATATTTCATGTAGGTGTCGAAGTCCATGCCCTGCTGGCGCAGACGCATATCCATCTCGCGCACCATGTTCTGTGCTTCTCTGTCATACATCTGCTCGGGGATCTCGCCCTCGACCTTCTCGATGATGGCGTTGGTCAGCTTGTCGTCGAGATCACGCTCTGACTCGCTCTCAAGGCGCTTTGCGATCTGCTCCTTGAGCTCGTCGCGATACTCAGCGACGGTGTCCTTCTCGGAAACATCCTTGACGAAATCATCGTCGATCTCGGGGAGCTCCTTGGTCTTGATCTCATGGAGCTTGATCTTAAAGACAGCGTCCTTGCCCTTGAGGTTCTCTGCCTGATACTCCTCGGGGAACTTGACGTCGATGTCGAACTCGTCGCCGGTGTTGTGGCCGACGATCTGCTCCTCAAAGCCGGGGATGAAGTTGCCGGAGCCGAGCTCGAGGTTATATTCCTCAGCCTTACCGCCCTCGAACGCTTCGCCGTCGCAGAAGCCCTCGAAGTCGATGACAACGGTGTCGCCGTTCTCAGCGGCACGATCCTCAACGGTGATCATGCGGCTGTTGCGCTCACGAACGCGGTCGATCTCTTCATCGATCATCTCATCGGTGACCTCGGTGGAGAGCTTCTCGACCTCGATGCCGTCATAGTCCTTGATCTCGATCTCGGGCTCAACGACAACGGTCGCCTTGAAGGTGAAGCCTTCCTTGGAAACGAAGGTCGCTTCGAGACCGGTGACGGTGACGACCTTTAAGCCTGCCGCCTCACAAGCCTCGTCCAGTGCGTCGGGATAGCAATCCTGCATCGCGTCGTCATAGAAAACATCCTCGCCGTACATCTTCTCGATGATGGCGCGGGGCGCTTTACCCTTGCGGAAGCCGGGAACAGCGAGCTTCTTCGCCTGCTTTTTGAATACTTTAGAAACGGCCTGCATAAATGTTTTGCCGTCTACTTCTACCTCTACCTCATAGGTGTTGGTCGCGGTTAAGTTAGATGATTTTAATGCCATTATTCTATTCCTCCTGAATGAATCACTTAGTTTTCGGCGTACCGCTCAGGTACTGCCGATTAATATATCACACATGGTAATAAAATACTATGTATAATTTGTAAAGATTGATTTGTTTGGTTACTCGCTCAATGCTCGTACAATTTATGCAATCCCTCAGTCACCTTTGGTGACAGCTCCCTTTACCAAAGGGAGCCTTTTTGGTGTTCAGAATCTATCGTACCAAAACGGGGACGAATTTGGTGTAGTCGCAGGCGATCAGATGGAAGTTGATACCCTTGTAATTGCCGATGACGGCGTTTTGGTGGGTACGCTCACCGTGAAGGTGACCGTAGTAACATTCTTTGACGCCGAGCTCTAAGAGTGCGGACATGATCTCCTCACATTCCACATCGCCGTAGACGGGCGGATAATGGAGAAAGACGATGGGCAGCGCGCTGCTTAATCTTTTTGCTTCGGTGAAAGACATCTTCAAGCGTCCGATCTCACGGTTGATGACCTTGATATCGTGCTCGCCCTCTTTGTCATAATACCAGCCGCGTGTCCCGCAGACAGTCCTTCCCTCGACCATGAACGCGTTATTGAACAGGATCCTGATCGTGTCAAAGCCGCGGTCGGCAAGGTAATCGTCGAGCTTCTTCTTGGTCTGCCACCAGTAATCGTGGTTGCCCTTTAAAAAGAGCTTTTGACCGGGCAGGGAGTGGATGAACGAAAAATCCGCGTCACACTCCTCGAGCTTCATCGCCCATGAGATATCTCCCGCGACAACGACGGTGTCGTCATCGGTCACGAGCCTCTCCCAGTTGGCTTTGAGGCGGTCGACGTAGTCCGTCCAGCCGCGGAACACATCCATCGGCTTATCGGTGCCGAGCGACAGATGCAGATCCGCGATGGCAAACAGGCTCATATATACAGCTCCTTAATAAAAAACTTTATCATCTTCTGATATCTTATTAATTCTTTTTATCAAGGATTCGTATTGATTCCCAGCGCGCCGAGTACGACGCTCTGCATATCTTCCTTATCGGTCACATCGGAAAAACGCGTTTGCTTGCCGCGCAGTGACGCGAGCGGAGCCGGGACCTCAGCGCCGGTGATCTCATGGAGCTGTTCTACCATGTCGAATTCGCTCTCGGGCAGCTCGCCCTGATCCAGCGCGCCGAGAACCGCCTTGGAGAATTTGTAGGGGCTGGCGGTGGAGGCGATCACGACGGGGGTATTGTCCCCTGTCTCGCGGATGTACGCGTCACACACGCTGACCGCTACCGCGGTATGGGTGTCGCAGAGATAATGCTGTTGAAGGAAGAGATCGTGGATCGTTCTCTCGGTCGCGTTCTCGTCGGCATAGCCGCCCCAGAACATCGACTGGAGCTTATCCTGCAGAGGTGCGGAAACCGTGTACATACCTTCGCTCTTCAAGAGATCCATGTAGCCCTTTGTCTCGACGTCGTTGTTGCCGGACATGCAGTAGAGCAGACGCTCTAAGTTAGAGGATACCAGAATATCCATCGAGGGAGATACGGTGGTGTAGAAATCACGATTTTTATTGTAAACACCGGTTCGGATGAAATCGGTGAGTACGTTGTTGGAGTTGGACGCGCAGATGAACTTTTTGACCGGCAGACCCATCTGATAGGCGTAGTAACCGGCGAGGATGTTGCCGAAGTTGCCGGTGGGTACGGTGATGTTGATCTTGTCGCCGAAAGCGACCTTGCCCTTGTTCACCATGTCGCAGTACGCGGACACATAGTAGACGATCTGCGGCAGCAGGCGACCCCAGTTGATGGAGTTCGCGGAGCTGAACATCATGTTATGCTCCTTCAAGACCGCCTGTGTATCGGTATCGGTAAAGATCTTCTTGACCGCGGTCTGGGCGTCGTCAAAGTTGCCGCGGATGGCGCAGACATAGACGTTGTCGCCCTCCTGCGTATTCATCTGGTGCTTCTGCATCGCGGAAACGCCGTTGACCGGGTAAAAGACGATGATCTTGGTGTGATCGACGTCCTTGAAGCCCTCGAGCGCCGCCTTGCCGGTATCACCGGAGGTCGCGACCAGAATGACCGCGTCCTTGCCGCCGCCTGCTTTTTGCAGGGACTTGGTGAGGAAATGCGGCAGGATCTGCAACGCCATATCCTTGAAGGCGCAGGTGGGACCGTGCCAGAGCTCCAAAAGGTTCAGCTCGGCGCCGTTGAAATCGACCGTTGCGAGCGGAGCGGGATTATCGGAGCCGAACTTCTCGACGGTATAAGCGCTGTCGACGCAGTCGGCGATCTCCTCCTCGGTGAAATCGGTCAGGTACTTTGCGATAATACATTTTGCCCTGTCCTGATAGGACATCGAGAGCATCGCTTTGAGCTCCTCTTCGGTGATCTGAGGGAAGCTCTCGGGCACAAATAAACCGCCGTCCTGTGAGATGCCCTGCGCGATCGCCTGAGCGGACAGAACAGCCTTGGTTTTATCCTGAGTAGAGTTGTAAAACATATAGACCCTCCTTAGGGTGACACTAATAATCCGAACCGTGGTTTTGACGGGCAGATTGATTGATAAGCTGAAAACAGCCGAAATATTGCCATTTTCAGCAGGTACGGATTATTACCTTTACCCTGCCCATTATATTCTATTGTATCATACCATAATCGTCGGTTTTTCGCAATAGTCAAAGGTACAAAAAAGCAGAGTTAATCATGCTTTTTATGGCAAAAACGCCGTGAAAAGCAAAAGCCTCCCCTATGATCGGGAGGCAGGGATGTCGATATTCCGTCAAAATCGCGCGTAATCCTCGGTTTGGGCGAACGCGGCTTTGTAGTGATTCGCCTTGATCAGCTGTCCCGAGGAACGGTCGACCTCCATCTCGAGGACGTCGAAACGCGGCTGGAGCTTGATCTTTTTCGTGTCGAGAAAGTACGCGGCGGTGCGCATGATATGGAACTGCTTGCGCTTGTCTACGGCGTATTGTCCGCCGAGATAGGGGCTCGCGGATCGGGTCTTGACCTCGACGAATACGATCTCCCGACCGTCGCGGGCGATGATGTCGATCTCGCCGAGCTTGTTTTTATAATTCTTGTAGAGAATTTTATAATGCTGTTGTTTGAGATATTTGGCGGCGAGCTTTTCACCCAGCGCGCCGAAGGATCGGTTGGAAAATGGTTTCATGAATATCAACCCTCAGTCACCGTGACGCAAGCGTCCGGCGACAGCTCCCTTAGGAAAGGGAGCCTTATTTATATTTGGCGTAGATCTTTTTGAGGAAGCTCGGGCGGTGGATGGGGGTCTCGCCGTACTCGAGGATCTTCTCAATATGGAGCTTAGTGCCGTAGCCCTTGTGCTTTTCAAAGGCGTACTGCGGGTATTTTTCGGCGTACTCGAGCATCAGGCGATCCCTGCTGACCTTGGCGAGGATCGACGCGGCGGCGACGGACATTGACTTGGCGTCACCCTTCACGATATACTCGGCGGGGATGTCCAGCGGCGGCAGACGGTTGCCGTCGATCATGGCATAATCAGCCTTGACCGACAGTCCCTCGACAGCACGCTTCATCGTGTTCATCGTGGTGGCGAGGATGTTGTCGCGCTCGATCTCCTCCACCGTGCCGAAAGCGATAGAGCAGGAAACCGCTGTTTCAACGATGACGTCAAACAGTGCGTCGCGTTTTTTCTCCGTGAGCTTCTTTGAGTCGTTCACACCCTCGATGATACAGCCCTCGGGCAGGATCACGGCGGCGGCGCAGACAGGTCCAGCCAAGGGTCCTCGTCCGGCTTCATCCACGCCACAGATATGGCGATAGCCTTTTGCCATCGCTTCTTTTTCGTAATATAACCAGTCCATATATCCTCCAATGAGGAATTAGTAATGAGTAATGAGGAATTAATGGAGGGCTTCGCCCTCACCCATTTATATAATAGATGAAGCGTTTCGCTACCTATGATTCCTAATTCCTAACTCCTAATTCCTAATTAACTAAGGTTTTTCCAATGTGATCCTGCCGAGCTTGGCGGCGCGGAACTCATCGAGCAGCGTATAGGCGGCGCGTTCGGTATCCGCTTCACCGCCGGAGATCAGCATACCGCGATGGCGGGCGATCTTCTCGAGCACCTCGTAACTTTGGAGCGAGAGTTCTTCTTCGGTGAGCTGATAGCGCTCGGCAAACTCAGGCGTTTTCAATTCTTTGAGCAGGTCGATCAGGCGCACGGCGAGCAGCTCGGTATCCATGACCTCGCTCTTGATCGCGCCGGTAAAGGCAAGATGTTCTCCGACTTTTTGGTCGTCGAATTTCGGCCACAGTACGCCGGGGGTATCCAGCATTTCAAAGCCCTTACTGACAGTGAACCACTGGTTGCCGCGCGTCACACCGGGACGGTCGGCGGCCGTCGCCTTGGTCTTTTTGGAAATGCGGTTGATGAAGGTGGACTTGCCGACGTTGGGGATGCCGACGATCATCACGCGCATGGTGGGATTGACCATGCCTTTCGCCTTGTAGCTCTCGATCCGATCGGACAGCAGGTCGGTCAGGACGGGTACGAACCTGTCCACTCCCCTGCCGCTTTTGCAGTCCACGGGAATAGCGCGGACGTTCTCTTTGCTGAGCGCGGTGACCCACTGATCGGTGGCGCGCTTGTCCGCCATATCGCACTTGTTGAGCAGGACGATACGCGGCTTGCCCGAGGTGAGATGAGCGATATCGGGGTTACGTGAGGAGATCGGGATGCGCGCGTCGATGATCTCGGCGACCGCGTCCACGAGCTTCAGATCCTTTTCGATACGGCGCTTGGTCTTGGTCATATGACCGGGATACCACTGGATCACCTGGGTATGATCGGAATCGGGGCGGGATTGCTTTTTCGGTTTTGCCGCCTTGGCGGGCTTTGCGGGTTTTGGCGCGGATTTTTGATTCCTTGCCGGATGGTTCATCCGCGCGCCCGAACGTCCGCCGCGGGGCTTTTGATAATTCTTGCTGTTCTTTTTATTGGTTGGTTTTTTCATAGGTCACCTGATGGGTTGAGGATAATAGCAAGGATGTATTGACACTTTGCTTCGCAGTAGATGGTTTTACCGTAGGGACGAGCAATGCTCGTCCGCGTGACAGAAGCGTTTGTTTTCTATCTCACGTTTTCGATAACAGAAATGTCCGGCATTCTGCGGATGGTCAATGACCATCCCTACGGAAGTAGGCATTTGCTTCGCGCTTGGATAGCTTCGTAACCAAGCGTACGGTACGTCATAAATGCCGTACCCTACGGAAGAATTGATTTGCTTCGCGTTTAGTTGGCATATATTGGATGGGTCACGGGAGGAGCAAGCCCCTCCCCTACTCGTTGTAATCTGCTTCGCGGTGGGCGACGTTTATAGGATAGGTTTCACCATATCGGATGTGCACGCTCTTACCGTATCGAGGCTTTTAATCGGTTGAGATTGCCACGGCGCATAAACGCGCCTCGCAATGACTTTGATAAGAAAGCCTGCTCCGTTTGAAGCAGGCTCGCGTTGCGTTATTTGTAGACGTAACGGATCTTTGTCAGATCCAGCTTGAGTACACCGTTATCGTCATAGGTATGCGGGATCACATCCAGCTGTGCTTTACCGATGATATAGCTCTCATCGATGAAGCCGATCTGGCGGTAGCGGCTGTCCAGCGAGATGCCGCGGTTGTCACCCATGACAAACACCTTGCCCTCGGGAACGACGCCGTTGAGCTCGCTCTCAGGGATATCGCCGTGAACGGTCACGCCCTGGATATACGGCTCATCGAGCTTTTCGCCGTCGACATAAACCTCGTTTTTATCATAATCGATCCTGAGCTCCTGTCCCGCGGTAGCGATCACGCGCTTGACCAGCGGCTTCTGGTACTCCTCGGCATGGCTGATGATGACGATATCACCGTTATGCGGCGTATAGAACAGATCGGTGATCGCTACCTTGTCGGTATCGATCAGGGTGGGCTCCATGCTCTTGCCGTCAACATCGATGATCCTGAACCCGAAGGTCATGATCAACAGCACGATGACCAGCGCCATGAACAGACTGCCGAGCCAATCGAATACAGTCGCGACGAGCTCGCTTTGATTCAGTTTTATCTGTGAACCGTAGGATGTGTCGACTTCTTTGACGGTATCATCCGAGAACAGTTCATCTAATTTCTTTTCATCAAACTTCAAAATAAAAACCTCGTGTATCGGTTGTGCCGGTTACAGGCAAATGATCAAGAGCGAGAGCGTCTCAGCTCTGAAGAGCGACGCAAGCTCATTGGATATCCCGCAGCGGCAAACGCAGTATCATATATTTCCATGATAAATAATACCACGGAAAAAGGGGGCTGTAAAGCCCCCTGTAAAATAATTCAAGAATTATTTACGAATTTCTTCCTTGACCTTAGCAGCCTTACCGACTCTGTCACGCAGATAGTAGAGCTTGCTGCGGCGAACCTTACCGCGGCGAACGACCTTAACGTCAACAACGTTCGGGCTGTGGAGCGGGAAAACTCTCTCTACGCCTACGCCGTAAGAAAGACGGCGAACGGTGAAGGTCTCAGCTACGCCGGAACCACGGCGAGCGATCACGGTGCACTCGAACATCTGGATTCTTTCTCTCTCACCCTCGCGGATGTTAACGGAAACCTTTACGGTATCACCGATGTGGAACTCGGGGGCGTTCTCTTTGACAGAAGCCTGTGCGATTTTCTTTAATGCGTCCATAATTTCCTCCTGATATTTTTCAGATATTCGTACCCCGATGACATCATCGTGCAGAGGACTATCCGCTTCAAATTTGGGATCGTGATCCCATATCTGAACCCCGTCCAAGGACAGGACGGATTCAAATGCCATATTATATTACCACAAACATCCGATAAATGCAAGTATTTTTTGAAAAATCCCGACTGACGCCCGCAATATCGAAAATATTCTGTTAGTTTTTTTAAAAATTGCATAAAAGTATGCAACTTTTTTCTTTATCTTCTCATAGGTGAAGGAGTTGATGATGATGAAAAAGCCAAAAGGATTTTTTACCTACTTTCACCACAGCGCGATGATCAACCATCTGACCGACGAGCAGGCAGGGCGACTATACAAGGCACTGCTGAAATACGGCGACGAGGAAATCGAGACCGACTTTGAGGACGATCGCACCTGCGCGCTTGCGTTCATCGTGCTCAAGGGCGAGGTCGATCTCAACTTTGAGCGCTACGCGGAGGCATGCGAAAACCGATCAAAGGCGGCAAAAGAACGTGAAGCCAAAAAGCGGCAGATCGGTAAGGAAGCATAAGCCTCTCCTTCAAAGTCCCGTGCGGCAAGCCGTGAGGTATCAGCACTTTTTTAAATGGTGAGCTCTGCCCACACTCGATTATAGCGGGAGGAGCAAGCCCCTCCCCTACAATAGGTTGAGATTGCCGCAGGACAACCACACGTGTCTGCCCTTCGCAATGACCGTTTCGGAATAACACAAAAAGCACAACTGTGGTCTGTTGTCACAAAAGACACTAAGAGAAAGAAAAAGAAAAAGAAAAAAAGATAAAGGCAATGGTAATGATAATGGTAAACGCCGCTTGCGCGGCGCTCATCTCATCTCATGTCATATCATGATCGTATTCATTTTTTCAATGCAGTTGAGATTGCCACGGGATAAAGCCCTCGCAATGACATCCATGGTTGAAATCGTCACAGGGCTGTGCTCTTCGCGATGAAAGATCATATTCAGACATCCATCCGGCTTCGCAGTTTTTCTCTGAACCCGATAAAGCTCTCGGGCGGGTCGGCGGTGAACTCGATATACTCGCCCGTGACCGGGTGGATAAAACCGAGCTGATAGGCGTGCAGACATTGACCGCCGAGCGCGGTGATGACCTTTGAGGGGCCGTAGACGTCGTCGCCCGCGATGGGGTGTCCGATGCTCGCAAGGTGAACACGGATCTGGTGGGTGCGGCCTGTTTCCAGACGGCACTCGATATAGGTGAAGCCTTGATAGCGCTCGAGCACCTTGATATGCGTGACGGCAGGCTTTGAATTGAGCTGTGTGACGCACATCTTCTTGCGATCGATCTTATGCCTGCCGATGGGCGCGTCGACGGTGCGCTCATCCTCCTTGATATTGCCGTAGCAGATCGCGAGATAACGGCGCGTGAAGCTGTGATCCTTGATCTGTTCACTCAACCCCGCGTGGGCGATATCGGACTTTGCGACCGCCAGCAGACCGCTGGTGTTCTTGTCGATACGGTGGACAATACCGGGGCGCAGCTCGCCGTTGATACCGCTCAAATGATCGCCGCAGTGATACATCAAGGCGTTGACCAGCGTACCGCAGTCATTGCCCGGCGCGGGATGGACGACCATGCCCTTGGGCTTGTTGACGACCAGCAGATGCTCGTCCTCATAGACGATATCGAGGGGGATGTCCTCGGGCGTGATATCGACGGGCTTGGGATCGTCGATCAGCACCGTGACGCGGTCGCCGTCAGCGACTTTGTAATTCTTTTTGACCGCCTTCTCCCCTACCGTGACCTTGCCGTCCTCGATCAGTTTTGTCAGTGAGGAACGGCTGAGTCCTTCAACGGAATCGGAGAGGAATTTGTCGAGTCGTTCACCGGCGTGTTCAGCCGATACGGTGAGATCAAGCCTGTTCATCTTGCGTTTTCTTCTTTTTGCCGTCCTTCAAAAAGTCGGAGAAGAACAGCAGGTAGACGATCAGGCAGATCGTACCGGCGGTGATGCAATAATCGGCGAAGTTGCAGATCGGCGGAAAGAATGACAGGCTGAGATAGTCGACGACGTAGCCCAAAAAGATACGCTCGAACAGGTTGCCCAGTCCGCCGCCGATGATCAGCGCGGCGGCTACGGAGAATAATTTGCTCTTTTTATAATTCTTAAAAAGAAGTATAGCAAATACGATGATCACAATCGAGGTTGTGATCGCGAAAAACAGCGTACCGTCCTGGAACAGTCCGAACGCGACGCCGCGGTTCTCGGAATAGGTCAGGCTGAACAGACCCGGGATGACCGAGATAAAGCCCTGCGGCTTGACGTTCGCTTCGATCGCGGTACGGATACACTGTGACAGGATCGGCACGATCACGATGATCGCGATGTATACGATAAGCATGGTATCACATCCAAATGCAATGAGTAGTTTAAGAGTAAGGTTGAGATTGGGCGCGCGCGCCTTTTTTTATGATAACTCAACATGGATAATCAATGCCGTTGAGTCGGCACACGCTGTATCGTTGTGATAATGGAATCGGTTGAGATTGCCACGGGGCGTATATAAATTGTCATTATGAGGAGGAACGCAGTTCCGACGTGATAATCTCAACCTTAACAATACACGCCCCTCGCAATGACTCATTATAGTATAATGCGGTGTACCGTGTGATACACCGCATCAATTATTACATATAACTAATCACTGATCACTGACCACTGATCACTGACCAAGGATGGCGGCACAGCGGGCGCAGAGGGTGGGATGCTCGCTGTCGGAGCCGACCGTGATGGAATACGACCAGCAGCGCTCGCATTTTTCGCCTTCCGCCTTGGTGACGGCTACTTCCAATTCACCGGACAACGCGTTGTCCGCCTTTTCGAGCTTGACCTCGGACACGATGAATACGGATTTCAGCTCGGGAAGCACCTTCTCGATGAAGTCGTATTCCTCGCCGCTCGCCTTGAGGGTCACGCAGGTCTCGAGAGAAGCCTTGACGACCTTCTCCTTGATGACGACCTCGAGCGACTTTTTAACGGTATCGCGCAGCTCGTGGATGCGATCCCACGAAGCGATAAAGTCATCGTCAACGTCAACGGCGACGGTGGAAGGCATGCTGTTATACAGGACGTTTTCCGCGTCGTCATCCGCGCGGTGCGGCAGGTATCTCCAGATCTCGTCAGCGGTGTATGCCAGGATAGGAGTGAGCATACGGGTGAGAGAATCGAGGATGAGATAAATCGCCGTCTGTGCGGCGCGGCGCTGTTTGGAATCCGCCTTTTCGGTATATAATCTGTCCTTGAGAACGTCGAGATAGAAGTTGGACATATCGACGACACAGAACTTGTGGATGGAATGATAGACCTGATGGAACTCGAACCTGTCGTAAGCGTTCAGGCACTTGGTGATCAGCTAGTTGAGCTTGACGACCGCCCACTTGTCGATGGGCATGAGGTCGTTCGCGTCGACCATATCCGTCTCGGGATCGAAATCATTCAGATTGCCGAGGATATAGCGCGCGGTGTTGCGGATCTTACGATACGCCTCGCTCATCTGCTTGAGGATATCGCGCGAAATGCTGATATCGGACTGGTAGTCGGAGGACGCGACCCACAGACGGAGCACGTCGGCGCCGTACTGCTGTGTGACCTCCTGCGGGCTGATACCGTTGCCCAGCGATTTACTCATCTTGCGGCGCTCCATATCGAGGATCATGCCGTGGGTCAGAACGGTGCGGTAAGGAGCAACGCCCTGCGTCGCGACGGAGGTGAGCAGAGAGCTCTGGAACCATCCGCGATACTGGTCGTTGCCCTCAAGGTACAGATCGACGGGCGCGCCCAGATAGGGACGGCGCTTGCAGACAGCGCGCCATGATGAACCGCTGTCGAACCATACGTCCATGATGTCCTTTTCTTTATCGAAGGACGAGGAGCCGCATTTTTCGCACTTGGTGCCCTCGGGCAGGATCTCAGACGCGTCCTTCTCGAGCCACGCGTTGGAGCCTTCCTTACCGAAAAGGTCGGCTACCGCGAGCATCGCTTCTTTGTTGACATAGGGCTCGCCGCAATCCTTGCAGTAGAAGATCGGGATCGGCACGCCCCACTTGCGCTGACGGGAGATACACCAGTCCTTGCGGTCGCGTACCATCGCGGTGATGCGATCCTTGCCCCATGCGGGGATCCACTCGACGGTGTTGATCGCGTCAACAGCCTTGTCCTTGAAATCGTCCACGGAGCAGAACCACTGGTCGGTGGCGCGGAACAGGATCGGGGTCTTGCAGCGCCAGCAGTGCGGATACTGGTGGATGATCTTCTTCAAAGCGAACAGAGAGCCTGTCTCGTCGAGATAGATAGCGATCTGCTTGTTCGCTTCATCGGTGGTGAGTCCGGCAAATCTGCCGGCTTCTTCGGTCAATTTACCGTCGCCGTCAACGGGACAAACGGTGGGGATATCGTAATTCTGGCAGACGTTAAAGTCGTCTACACCGTGTCCGGGAGCGGTATGGACACATCCGGTACCACTCTCGAGCGTAACGTGCTCGCCGACGATCAAGAGAGATTCGCGGTCGAGGAAGGGGTGCTGTGTCTTCATATACTCGAGCTCAGCGCCCTTGATGGTCGCCACGACCTCATAATCGGTCAGCTCCGCCTCCGCCATCGCGTTCTCATACAGATCGGTCGCCATGACGTAGTATTCGTCGCCGCATTTGATGACGGAATACTCATAGCGCGGTCCGACGCAGATCGCGAGGTTCGCGGGCAGCGTCCATGTGGTGGTCGTCCAAATGACGAAGAACACCTTATTGGGGTCGATACCAATCGCCTCAAACTTGCCGAGGTCGTCGGTCACACGGAATTTGACATAGATGGAATGGCAGGGATCCTCGGCGTATTCGATCTCCGCTTCCGCGAGAGCCGTCTTACACTCGGGACACCAGTATACGGGCTTGAGACCCTTGTAGATATAGCCTTTGTCCGCCATTTCGGCAAAGACCTTGATCTGCTCCGCCTCAAACTCGTGCTTTAGGGTGATGTAAGGATTGTCCCATTCACCGATACAGCCCAGACGCTTGAACTGGCTGCGCTGGTCGTCGATATAACCCGTGACGAACTCCTCACAGAGCTTTCTTAATTCTAATACAGAAATATCCGCGGAAGAACCGATACCTGCCTTGGCACGCGCCTTGAGCTCGGTGGGCAGACCGTGGGTATCCCAACCGGGTACAAAGGGCGACTGGAAGCCCGCCATGTTCTTATATCGAACGATAAAGTCCTTTAAAATCTTGTTCAAAGCGTGACCGAGGTGGATATCGCCGTTGGCGTAGGGAGGGCCGTCATGCAGTACATACTTGGGCTTGCCCTCGTTCTTCTCGATCAGCTTGTCATAGACCTTCTCCTCTTCCCAGCGCTCGAGCGTCTTGGGCTCCGACTTGGGCAGACCGCCTCTCATGGGAAATTCGGTCTTGGGGAGATTCAGGGTCAAATTATAATCCTGGGACATCTTCACATACACTCCAAATTATATTTTAATCGGTTGAGAGCACCATAGGAAAGGTGACGCAATCCAATGCCTTCCCCTTGAGGGGAAGGTGGGCTTTTCGGTTCACAAGGAACCGAAAAGGTCGGATGAGGTGGAAACGCTCCCACCTCATAACATTTATTGATGACTCGGACAGGTTTCCACCTCATCCGTCACCTTAAAGGTGACACCTTCCCCTCAAGGGGAAGGCGGTAATATCACTCAATTATTCAACGTCGTAGTTGTCGCCGAACTGCAGCTTGTCGAACTTATCGTGTCTTTCGCGCTTTAAGTCGGGACGGATCTTGACGTCCTCGTCAGCGGCAGCGACAGCCTCGGGCTCAGCGGTGAGCTGCTCGGTGACATCTTCGTCGTCATCGACGGGAGTCTTGATCATATCTTCGACCGGCTCGAAGGGATACTTCTGATCCAGTTCTTCGCGCTTCGCTTTGACGTCGGCCTCCTTGGGCATTTCCTCTACCATCGCGAGGTGCTTTTTGTACAGCGCGATGATCTCGGAACGGAGCTTTGCGGTCTCGGCATGGAGCGCCTCGAACTTATCCTTCTCGCGCTCGGTAGCCATCTCAGCCTCGGTGAGGATCGCACGGCTCTTTTTCTCGGCGGACTTGATGAGATAATCCGCTTTATCCTGCGCTTCTTTGATCTTGGTATCGCTGAGCTTCTGGGAGGTGAGCAGGGCGTTGCGGACGGTCTCCTCATCCTCGCGGTACTGCTCGATCTTGTTCGCCAAAATATCCATCTTGCGCATACAATCGTTCTTTTCCGCTATGAGCTGCTCGACGGTATCGGTGACATCATCGATAAACTCGTCTACATCGGCAGCATTATAACCGTTCTTGCCCGCGCGACGGAAGCTGACTTCTCTGATTTCGTCAATTGTTAACATAGTAAACACTCCTATCCTTGGTTTCCATTTTTTGATCGGTCGGGATCGCATGTCGGCGACTGACCGCCATGACGATCCTTATCCCTTATCTGTAGTGCTTGACCGCGACACGCAGTTTTCCTTTTTTGGAGGTACCGCGCAGCTCGGTCAAGACATATTTACCGTATTTTCTGATCGTGATCGTCATCCCCTCTTTGAGAAAAGATGACACCTCAGTCTCGGTGACGTGATCGACCATCACCAGTTCGTTTTTGATCAGCCGCGCCGCCTTATCGCGCGACAGATGCGCGGCGGCAGCGACAAAAGCGTCGAGACGAAGAGAGCTGAGTGTAAACAGCAGTTCTTCGTTATCGTCGGGGATCGGAAGATCATCCGCGTCCGCGTAAGCGACCTTCACCCCTACCCTGCCGATCTTATCGACGTCGGACAGGAGAAAAGGCACGATGTCGTCACGGACGAAGATCACCGTCCTGCCCTTGCCTGTCAGGATATCTCCCAGCGTATCGCGGCGGATACCCAGCGCCATCAGCGATCCTAAAAAATCCCTGTGCCGCAGATCGTCCTGCTCACGATAGGTGAACTCCAGCGCCGTGATCGGAAAGCTCTCTTCCTCAGCCGCGGCGCCCATCATCAGGCGAACGGCGTCGGGATAGCCGCCGTAAAAGGCGACGTCGGCGCTCTTGGGGAGATGCTGTCGGAGATACAGGCTTTCATGCTCATTGAGAAAGCCCAGAAATCGGGGGATGTTCCTGCGCTCGGCAAGATGGATCGCGTCATACGCCTTGTCGAGCAGGAGCTTATCTTCCGCGATCACTTAAAAGTATACGCCGCTGTGCTCAAGCTCATCGAGCAGATCGTCGCCGGTGAGGTCGACGTTGTTCGGGATGATGATAAAGGTAGAGGTGGCTACCTTCTTGATCTTACCGCGGTTCGCGTACGCGACGCCCGACAAAAAGTCGATGATGCGGCGCGCCATATCCTTGTTGGTGTTCTCCAGATTCAAAACGACGGTATGGGTCTTGATCAGCTCGTCCGCGATATTGCGGGTCTCCTCGCCGAAGCGCTCGGGCTTGAAGAGTGCCACGGAGAGCTTGGCGGTAGCGCTGATGTTGACTACCTTGTTGCGGCGGGTCGTATCGCGGGACGACAAGTCGATGTCATCGAGGTTATCATAACGCGCCGAAGAACGACGGGAGCGGGGCTCGGCATCACTGTCTCTGTCTGCTCTTCTGTCCCTGTTTCTGTCGTTCTTACCCTCGTAATCATCATAATCGCTGTATTCGTACTCATCATCCGGCGCATCCCACATGCGCTTGAACTTGTCTACAAATCCTGCCATTTTGGTTTCCTCCTATGGTTCATTTGGTTTCTGCTAATTAATAAGGTTGAGATTGCCACAGCTCTTACGAGCTTCGCAATGACAATGTATTAGGTTGAGATTGGGCGCGCGCGCCTTTTTTTATGATAACTCAACATGGATCATCAATGCTGTTAAGTCGGCACACGCTGTTTCGTTGTGATAATGGAATCGGTTGAGATTGCCACGTCGTCGTCACTCGCCGTATTCGGTCGGCATATCCGGTTGGTATGCCTTGACCTCATGTGGCGGTTCCTCCTCTCCCCAAAAAGCGGGGCTTTTCGGGGACCCCATATGGAGCTTCGCAATGACAATGTATTAGGTTTAGTCTTAAGCCTTCTCCTTGAAGCAATGTTGACAACTTCAAGAATGAATTGTATCGTCGGCTTACACTCAACATTTGTTGCGGAATATCATGTCATCGTAGGGACGAGCATTGCTCGTCCGCAGAATGACGGGCGTTTTTGTTATCGAAAGCCGCAGATAGTATCAGCAAGTCTCAGCCAAACGGACGACCGATGGTCGTCCCTACGGCAAGGAACATTTGCTTCGCGTTTGAACGACTGCCTTTGATAGGTTTCAGCAGGAGCAGGCTCCTACCCTACGAATCATTATGTCGGATAATTGCGCTTGCCGAACAGAGCCGATCCGACTCTGATCATGTTTGCGCCGCAGCGTATCGCCTCGGCATAATCATCGGACATGCCCATAGACAATACTTCCATAGATATATTATCTATATTTTTACTGCCGATGTCAAGGAAGATGTGCCGCATATTATCGAAAAATTTACAATTTTCTTGTGCATTTTCACAAATCGGGGGAATCGCCATCAGGCCGCGGACTTTGATCGCGGGGATATCCTTGATCTCATCGAGCAATTCGGGCAGTGCCTCGGGCAAAACGCCGGACTTGTTCTCCTCCCTGCCGATATTGACCTCGAGCAGGATATCGGTGGAGATGTTTTGCTTGATGGAACAGCGGGAGATCTCACGGGCGAGCTTGACGGAATCGACGCTCTGGATCAGATCGACCTTGCCGACGATCTGGCGCACCTTGTTGGTCTGCAAATGACCGATGAACTGCAAGGAGGCGTGGTCGAGGTCGTAGTCCTCGTACTTTGAGAGCAGCTCCTGCACACGGTTCTCACCGATATAGCGCAATCCAAGAGAGATCGCGTGGTTGATCGTGGGCGCGTCGACGGTCTTGGTCGCCGCCAAAAAGGTGATATCATCGGCGGTCTTGCCGACGGACTGCGCCGCCTTCGCGATATTCTCACAGATCACCTGATAATTGTATGTGACGTCAGCTAATGATCTTGCCATTGAATAGATCTCCTCCTTCTGTTACGACCTTATCATAGAGCGCGACCGTGGTGCCGTTGAGCAGCTTGCCCGGATCGGGTTGCTCGTTACAGATGATGAAATCATCGCCCGCGTAGGCGATCGAGACCTGTTTGAACACCAGCTCCATGCCGTACTGGACGTAGACGCCCTGGACGCGTTCTTTCTTTTCCGTTTCGTTACCGGCTTCATCCTTCGCGGTATAGGTGATATCGTCGTCATGCAGCGCGGATTTGCTGATCTTCAGGCCCTCGTACTCGTTCACGATGATCTCGACGTTTTCCTGACGGAGCTTGGAGAGCGCGTCGCTCATATAATTGCACTGCAATACGGCGACCGCCTTTTCGTTATCGGCGGCGTTATTGTTGACATACAGGATCCTCGCGGGGATCTCGCCGTCGATCGCGGAGGGCAGGCGCACCTTGATGCTCTCATCCGCGTGGCTCAGCGCGGTGGCTTCATCACGGGTGACAGGACAAAGCAGATACCAGTTCACGCCCTTGACGATCTTTCCGAGATAGGAATCGGCGTTGATCTCCGCCGGAGAGGCGGCTTCGATATCCTTGGCGGTCACCTCGTCGAGCTTGGTGACGTCGAAGCTGTTTTCATAGCCGTCCACCTTTGACACGAAATAGCCGGCGGAACCCGCCTTGACCGTACCGATCGGCGACGCGGCGCTCAGTGACGCGCGCTGACCTTCGAGCTCGGCAATCTTGTCGTCAAAGTTCCTTTGGTCACCTGTGAGCAGCTGCTTGCGCAGAATGGAGGTCAGCAGATTCTGCTCCACGGTATCCATGTTGGAATAATCGCAGGCGTTGACGGACTTCATCAGCGCGACCATACGCTCGTTGATCTGGCTGTTGAGGGTATCGATACCGACGTTGGTCGAGTTGTTGACCGCGTTGAGCGATTTCAGGTATTCGATCCGCTGATCCAGCTCCTTGATCTGCTGGACAGTGGATACGTCCTCCTGAGAGTTGTAGGCGGTCGCGACGATGCCGTCGGAGGTGACCTTGTCGCCGTCGCTGACGTTGTATACCATCACGCCCGACGCGTCGGAATTGAGATACTCCTCATTTCTGACCACCAGACACTTTGACTCGATGATATCATAAGCCTTTGACTTATAGGCTGTCTCGGTCACGATATTGTTGTTGCCGAGGAAGTTGGTAGTGATAAACAGGAACACGATGTAGACCAGTACCAACGTGATTCCCACACCGATCAGGATCCTTTTGGTCAGCTTGGATCGATTGGACGGTGTTTTGGATGTTGACTTACTCATGAGGATAAATCCTCCCCTTTAGGTTCTTACGCGGCAAGCCGCGGGGTATTTTAATCGGTTGAGATTGCCACGGGATAAATCCCTCGCAATGACGATCCGTTGTGTTGAGATTGGGCGCGCGCCTTTTTTATGATAACTCAACATAGATAATCAATGATGTTGAGTTAGCACACGCTATTTCGCTGTAATAATGGAATCGGTTGAGATTGCCACAGCCCCCTCAACCCTCCGGCACTTCGTGCCACCTCCCTTAGGAAAGGGAGGCAAGGAGCTTCGCAATGACAATGTATTAGGTTGAGATTGCCACGGGATAAATCCCTCGCAATGACAATGTATTAGGTTGAGATTGCCACGGGATAATTCCCTCGCAATGACTGTATTTAATAAAATGCAGTACGGATCAAATCTGTTGCTTCGCTGAGGATCTCATCGAAGCTTTGCTCGTCGATATTGAACCAGCGGATCGACTCGTCGCGCTTGAACCATGTCATCTGACGCTTGGCGTAACGGCGCGTCGCGCGCTTTAAGTTTGCGACACAGATGTCGAGACTGAGTTCTCCGCTGAGATACGGCAGAAGTTCTTTGTAGCCGATCGCCGCACAGGCGGTATCGCCGGACTGCTGCTGATAGAATCGCAGCGCTTCTTCCAAAAGCCCGTTCTCCATCATCAGATCGACACGGCGGTTGATGCGCTCATAGAGAACCTCTCTGTCGCGGGCGGTCAGCCCGATCTTGATCGCGTTGTAGGCGGAGCCGCTGCCCGCTTGCTTTTCGTTGAGCTGTGTCTGGGTCATGCCGGTGGAAAGGTAGACCTCGATACAGCGGATGAGGCGCTTGGGGTTGCGGCCGACGCTGAGCCGATCGGCGGAGGCGGGGTCGAAGGTGCGGATATACTCCAGCGTTTTGTCAACGCCCTTTTCCTCGACGTCGGCGGTGATGGTCGCGCGCAGGACGGGATCGGCCTCGGTTTCTTCAAACTGCATATCGCCCAGCAGCGCGTCGACATACAGCCCAGTGCCGCCGGTGACGATCGGCAGATTGCCCCTGCCGCTGATAGCGGTGACGGCGGTTTTTGCCAGCTCGCAGAAACGCGCCACGGAGAATTCCTCACAGGGATCCAGGAAATCCATCAGATGGTGCGGGATACCCTGCTTCTCCTCCTCGGTAGGCTTCGCGGTGGCGATATCCATGGTTTTGTAGATCTGCATCGAATCGGCGGAGATGATCTCTCCGGAAAAATGCTTTGCCAACTCGACGGATAAGGCGGTTTTACCGGACGCGGTAGGTCCGATAACCGCTACGATATTTTGCATGATCATTCCACCCTGCCGAACATTCGCTCCAGCTCGTGTTTTTTGAGCACGATGCACACGGGTCTGCCGTGGGGACAATGGCGAATATCCTCATCCTCCACCTGCTTTGCGAGCGCGATCAGCTCCTGCTCGGTGCTGTTGTTGCCGCCCTTGATCGCGGCGCGGCATGATACATTGGCATAGATCCACTCCATCTTCTCGGAACGGATCTCCTTTTGATGGTTGGAGAGATATCCCGCCATCTCGATCACGGACGGCTCGATATCCTCGAGCGGTAAATACTGCGGCGCGGAGCGTACAATGATGCTGCCGCTGCCGAAATCATCGATGTCAAAGCCCGCCTCACGGAAA
Source organism: bacterium (assembly GCA_020624805.1). Lineage (GTDB taxonomy): Bacteria > Bacillota > Clostridia > Oscillospirales > Acutalibacteraceae > Ruminococcoides. The sequence continues at coordinate 20,191 of JAHKVW010000038.1, forward strand.
ACGTCGAGGTGTTCGATGACAGCGTTATAATCGATCTTGTTGAGGGTAACGGTGATGGGCGTGAGCAACAGCTGGCTGTAACCGCTGCCCTTCTCTTTTTTCAGCTTCTCGAAAATGATCCGCTCATGCGCGGCGTGCTTGTCGATGAGCAGCAGCTCGCGGGGATTCTTTTCGATGATGACATAGGTTTTGAACGCCTCGCCGATGTAGCGATAGGCGTTGTCGTCCACCTCGATCAGGGGTTGGGGTTCCTCGATCGGTTCCTCAGGAACATCCGCAGCCGATTGATCGGCGGGAGGACCAAGACCCTCCCCTACAGGCGCGGGCTGTTCCGACTCAGGGTCGGGATTGATCGGCTCCTGCGCGTTTTCGGCGCGTTTTTCTTCGATATCCCGACGATATTGTTCTTCGACGGGTGACGCAGAGTCGGCGACCTTGGGGTTCAGGTTCAGCCTGGGCGCGCTGACCTCGGGCTCGTCGAGCATTTCGAATAAAGCGTCCGATCGTTTTTCTTCACGCCGGGTATCCAGTCTGTTGTTGACCGCTTTGTCGGGAGGAACAAATCCCTCCGCTGCATTCACTTTCGGAGTCGTATTCCGCGCGGGCTGTTCGTCGCGCTCGCGGAACACCTTTTGCGCCAGTTCAAAGGGATTGACGCGCTTGATCGGTTTTGTCGTGTCGTTGCCGAGGTGTGCCTCGACGCGCTTTTCGGAATTCATCAAAGCGGTTTTGACCGCGTGATAGACCGCGTCGAACACAGGGCGTTCGTTGACGAAGCGCACCTCTAATTTGGTGGGATGGACATTGACGTCCACCGCGTTGAAGGACATATCGAGGTTGAGCACGCAGGACGGGAACTTGCCGACCATGACAGTGCCCTTGCATGCCTCGCTGATCGCCGCCATCGCGGTCTTACAGATCACGAAGCGGTGATTGATAAAGAAGTTCTGCATATTGCGGTTGGGGCGGGCGTTCTCGGGACTGCTGATAAAGCCCGTGACATGTACGCCGCCGAGGGTGTAATCCACGGGGATCAGCTTGCGGGTGAAATCCCTGCCGTAGACGGCGTAGATCGCCGAGAGCAGCTTGCCGTCTCCCGCGGTACGCAGGACGTTTTTGGAATCCTTGATATAGGTAAGCGCGATCTCGGGGTGAGACAGCGCGATCTTGTCGATCACATTGGATACGGCGTTGCCCTCCGCCATATCGGTTTTGAGGAACTTCATACGGGCGGGCACATTGTAAAAGAGGTCACGGATGATGAAGGTGGTGCCGTCGGGACAGCCCGCGTCTTCAAAGAGCATCTCTTCCCCGCCCTCGATCAGATAGCGGGTGCCGATCTCTTCCTCACGCGCCTTGGTGATCAGCTCGAGGTGAGATACGGAAGAAACGCTCGCGAGCGCTTCACCGCGGAAGCCGAGGGTCGCGATCGCGTCGAGGTCATCCTCTTCCTTTACCTTGGAGGTCGCATGACGGATAAACGCGGGACGGATATCCTCCTTGAGGATACCGCAGCCGTTGTCGGAGACACGCATAAAGGTAACGCCGCCGTTTTTGATCTCGACGGTGATGGCGGTCGCGCCGGCGTCGATGGAATTCTCGACGAGTTCCTTGATGACGGAAGAAGGGCGCTCGACGACCTCGCCCGCCGCGATCAACTCCGCGACGTGCTTATCGAGTACGTTTATCTTTCCCATATGAAGTTACCTCCTTTCGTAACACTTTGTAGGGGAGGGTCTTGACCCTCCCGATTGTCCGTCAAAATTGACGGGCAGCATTATCATACGTTTAACTGATAAAACACGTTGAAGAACGCTGATTGAGCTCCTGCAGCCAATCGCTTTGCGAACGGGAGGGTCAAGACCCTCCCCTACAACAAGCCTTATTCTGCCATTCCTTTCAGTTCGTACAGCAGATTCATCGCCTCGATGGGCGTTAGGGTGTTGACGTCTACCGCGCGGAGCTTTTTGAGGATCATGCTGTCGGTGTCGGGCATGAGGCTGAGCTGCATGGTGTCCTCCTGCGCGGGTGCTTCGTGCTGAATATGTTCCTGCGGAGCGGATGAATTGAGCTCCGCTAAGATCTCTTTGGCTCTTTCGATGATGCTGTCGGGCAGGCCGGCTAATTTAGCGACCTCGACGCCGTAGCTTTCATCGGCGCCGCCGGGTACGATACGGCGCAAAAAGGTGATCTCGTCGCCGCGTTTTTTGACGGCGATGTTATAGTTCTTGACGCCGTCGAGCAGCTCTTCCATCACCGTAAGCTCATGGTAATGGGTCGCGAACAGGGCGCGTGCACCGAGCTTCTTTTTATCGGCGACGAATTCCAGTACCGCGCGCGCGATACTCATGCCGTCGTAGGTCGAGGTACCTCTGCCGATCTCGTCGAGGATCAACAGGCTCTTGGACGTCGCGTGAGAAACGATGTTGGCGACCTCGTTCATCTCCACCATAAAGGTCGACTGACCCGAGGCGAGATCATCGGACGCGCCGACACGCGTAAAGATCGCGTCGACAAGACCGATCTCGGCATAGGACGCGGGCACAAAGCTGCCCATCTGCGCCATCAGCACGATCAGCGCGACCTGGCGCATATAGGTCGATTTACCCGCCATATTGGGGCCGGTGATGATCGCGATACGGTTGTCGATATTGTCGAGCAGGACGTCATTCGGGACGAACATCGCGTCGCTGAGCAGCGCCTCCACAACGGGATGGCGGCTGTCCTTGAGACGGATAACCGAGTTCTGGGTGACGTCGGGACGGGTATAGCGGTTGTCCGCCGCCACATTGGCGAGCGATACCAGTACATCCAGCGCGGCGATCGCCTTTGCGGTGCGTTCGATACGGTCGAGGTTGAGCGCGATCTGCTCACGCACATCGTTGAACAGCTCATATTCGATAGCGACCGATCGTTCCTTGGCGCCGAGGATCCGGCTCTCGATCTCTTTGAGCTCGGGTGTGATATAGCGCTCGCAGTTGGTCAAAGTCTGTTTGCGGATGTAGTGCTCGGGCACCAGATTTTTGTAGGAATTGGTGACCTCGATATAGTAGCCGAAAACGCGGTTGTAACCGACCTTCAGCTTGGGGATCCCTGTCTGCTCCTTTTGCTCCGCTTCGATGCGGGCGAGCAGAGAGGTGGAATCGTTCATGTCATGCTTGAGCTCATCCAGCGGCGCGGAGTAGCCCTCTTTGATCAAGCCGCCTTCACGCACCGAAAAGGGCGGATCCTCTACGATCGCCTCATCGATCAGCGCGCGCATATCGTCGAGCGGATCGATATCGCGGTACAGCTCGTGCAGGAGCTTGGATTTGAAGGGTTCAAGGGTCGCTTTGAGCGCGGGCAGGTTGGTCAGCGCCTGACACAGCGAGCGCAGCTCACGCGCGTTGGCGGAGCCGTAGACGATCTTGGTCATCAGGCGCTCGATATCAAAGATACCGGTGAGGTTCGCGGTCAGCTCCAAGCGGTTGACGGTGTCGTTCACCAGCTCCTCAACGGCGTTCTGGCGCTTTAAGATCGTCGTGATATTCATCAGAGGATGCTCGACCCAGAACTTCATCAGGCGCTTGCCCATGGCGGTCTTGGTCTTATCGAGCACCCAGAGGAGTGAATGTTTCTTTTCCTTCGCGATCATGGTGCGGGTGAGCTCCAGATTGCGGCGGGTGTTGAAATCGAGCTTCATATATTGGTCTTCGGCGTAGAGCTCGATGGTGTCGATACGCTCAAGACCTGTTTTTTGTGTATCTTTCAGATAGGACATCAGCACGCCGAGCGCGATGATCAGCTCATTCGAGTCGGCGATCTTGTCCATATTCTCTTTGCTGAAATGCTGTTCGAGCAAAGCCGTACATTCGAGCAGTCCGCAGCGGCTTTCATCGGGATGAGATACCGCGGCGTTGGGGAGCTTTTCTTTGATGAACAGGTGAAGCACCTTGTTCTGTGCGAGCTTGCCGGAGATCAACAGCTCCTTGGGGTTATAGGAAGTGATCTGATCCTTGAGCTGAGAAAAGCTGTGGTCGCTCTTGAAGCGGGAAACGAACAGCTGACCGGTGGAGATATCGCAAAACACGACGCCGGTATAGCGCTTATCCGCGTACAGTGAGCAGATGTAGTTGTTCTCGCTCTCATCGAGCATGGAGGATTCCATGACGGTGCCGGGAGTGATGACGCGGATGATATCGCGCTTGACAAGTCCCTTGGTGGCTTTGGGATCCTCGGTCTGCTCACAGATCGCGACCTTGTAGCCCTTTTCGACCAGTCGGGCGATGTAGCTCTCGGCGGAATGGAAGGGTACGCCGCACATCGGCGCGCGCTCCTCCTGTCCGCAGTCACGGCCGGTAAGGGTGAGCTCCAGTTCCTTGGAAGCGAGCTTGGCGTCGTCAAAGAACATTTCATAGAAATCGCCGAGTCGGAAGAACAGGATGCTGTCCTTGTTCTCCTCTTTGATCTTAAAATATTGCTGCATCATCGGAGATAACTCCGCCATATCCTCACTTCCTTTCTCAGTGGTCAGTGGTCAGTGTTTAGTGGTTAGTTGGTTAAAAATATATTTGTTCGAGCGAAGCGAGTGACCGGCACTGTTCACTGATCACTCATAACTGTTCACTGAGCAGAACAAAGTTCTGCTCTCAGCCGCAGTAGCTCTCAGCCAATCTCAGGCTATTCGCCTGCTCTTGGACAGCACCTCAGCATCCGCCGCAGGTGGAGCAATCGTGGGTGCAGTCCTCGGAAAAATCGGTGGTATCGGGATCCTGACCGTCGGCGCTCTGCTGAACGATCGCCAGTACGCGCTGGAGCACCTTGTCGAAATTTTGCTTCGCGTCGTTATACGCCTTCATATGCTCGTTGCTCATGATGTCGGAATACGCGGTGCGCATCTCCTCATTGAGCTTTTTGAGGGTCTCGTCATCGCGGTCGGTCTTGCACGCCTCGGCGTTGATCGCGACGCGCTTGATGTTGAATTCGGTGATCAAAGCCTGTAAGGCTTCATCGTTATCAGCCGCGTCCTTCGCGGTCATGATGGTTTTATACTCTTCCTGTTCCTGGATCGCGTGTCCGAGTTGTCTAGCGATTGCAATTACGTCTGCCATATTATATTTCTCCTTTGGAATTATATTGCCTTCCTTTGGGAAAGGAAGGTGTCACCCTGCGGTGACGGATGAATTGTATTGATTAACCGAGCGTCAGCGAGCAATTATTTTTTCGGTTGGTCGCTTTGCTCCATTGATGCAATCCCTCACCCGCCATTCGGCGGGAGCTCCCTTTACCAAAGGGAGCCTATGCTAACTCTCCTGTCAGGATCCAGTTCCTTGCCTGAGTGATCCTGACGTTGTGGAAGTCGCCGATCAGGCTGTCGTCGCCGTCGAATTCGACGATGATATTGCCGGAGGTTCTGCCGCAAAGCCTGCCCTCTTTCTTCGCCTTTTCTTCAACAAGCACCTTCTCCACTCTGCCGACCATAGAGGCGCATCGCTCGGCGGCGATCTCCTCCTGCACAGCTAAGAGCTCGCGGAACCACTTGCCCTTCTCTTCATCACAGACGGGGTCGTCCATCTTGGCGGCGGGGGTACCGTTGCGGGGTGAGAAGATAAAGGTGAACAGCGAGGTGAAGCCCACCTCGCGGATCAGCGACAAGGTCTGCTGAAAATCCTCGTAGGTCTCACCGGGAAAGCCGACGATGACGTCGGAGGTCAGGGATACATCGGGGATACGCGCTTTGGCGTAATTTACGATATCGAGGTACTTTGCGCGGTCATAATGGCGGTTCATCGCCCTGAGCACCCGATCCGATCCCGACTGGAACGGCAGGTGCAGATGGAGCGAGATATGCTCGCTTTCGGCAATGGTATCGATCAGCTCATGGGTGCAGTCCTTCGGGTGCGAGGTCATGAAGCGCAGCCAGTAATCGCCGGGGATCTTGTCGATCTCGCCGATCAGCTGTGCGAAGGTCGGTCGCGGGTCGAGGCCCTTGCCGTAGCTGTTGACGTTCTGTCCGAGCAGTGTGATGTCCTTATAGCCCTGTTCGATCATTTCCTTTGCTTCCGCAATGATGATCTCAGGCTGACGGCTGCGTTCTCTGCCGCGCACATACGGCACGATGCAATAGGTGCAGAAGTTGTCACAGCCGTACATGATCGGCAGCCATCCCTTGAACTTGCCGTCACGGCAGGTCGGGATGCCCTCATAGACCTTCTTGTCGTCATTATCGCGGACGAATACGCGCGAGCCGTCTACGAGGCTTTTATAGAGCAGTTCGGGGAACTCGTGCATACAGTGAGTGCCGAATACCAGTCCGACGAACGGAAAGCTGTCGTGGATGCGTTTCGCAACATGCTCCTGCTCCATCATGCAGCCGCACAACGCGATCAGGATCTGCGGATGGCGGTGCTTGAGCTTTTTCAGCGCGCCGACATTGCCGAACACCCTGTCCTCGGCGTGTTCGCGTACCGCGCAGGTGTTGAACAGGATGAAGTCCGCTTCTTCCACTTTCTCGGTGAAGCTGTAGCCCGCTTTTCGGAGCATACCCTTGATGCGCTCGCTGTCGGCGACATTCTGCTGACAGCCGTAGGTGCGGACATACGCCAGAGGAACATCACCGCGCTTGCGGATGCTCATCAGCTCGGCGGTCAGGTTCAGATATTCAATTTGACTGTCGGACATCTTGACGGTTTCAGACAAATTGTATTCCTCCGTTCGTCGTCACTCGCCGTATTCGGCAGGCATATCCGGTTGGTATGCCTTGACCTCATGTGGCGGTTCCTCCTCTCCCCAAAAAGCAGGGGCTTTTTGGGGTCCCCTATGATGATTCTTAATTATTATAGACAAATGCGCATATCTGCACATTATAATCCTATTATCCGTAGTATTATAGCACAATATATCCGCCTTTTCAAGCATTTTCACGCAAAATATTGGGATGACCGCAAAAGAAAGCCGCCTGTCAGCAAGACAGGCGACGAAGGTTCATCTCCATATAAAATCAAACGCATTGGCAAAGACGCTGAGCCGATATTCACAGTCCCGATACTTTCGTTTCATTTCACTCTCGTGAGAGGAAAGCAGCTGCAATTCGAGCTCGTCGTTATTCGAAACAGCCGCAAAGATAAACCGCGCGCGGAGCGACCGTAGGAAATCGACCAATATATCAAAATCCATCTTCATACATTTAAACCTTTCCCCCTTCAAAATACAAAGGGTCGGTTCATTCATATCCTCAACAGGGAAGGTGTGCAGGTGGATCTCGAGCGTACATTCCCGATAATCCTTGTATCGATCATAGTAGGTCTCATCGGAATAATCCTCGCGAGAGATCCTGAATTCCCCGAAGGTCAATCTAAAAACACCGTTTTCATAAGCGGCGTCGGTCAGAAGCTGATCGTGCAGCATACTGAACTGCACCCTGAACTCGTTATAGTCAAAATGTCGCATTTTATCACCGCAACCAGTTTAACACAGCAACCGACACAAGTCAATATGATACCACACCGCTGTAGGACGGTACCGTGCCGACGATGACGGTCTGGGCGATCTCAAAGGTGGATTCGGTGCTCACGGTCTCGCCGATACGGATCGGACCGTAGATCAAGAGATCCACATACACGGTGATGGTGATGTGGTGGACGGTCTGGTTGACGCCCGCGGACGCAAAGCTGCTTTGGAATTCGCAGGATACGGTTTGGGTGCTGTCGACGGAGAAGGGGATCTCGGGACCGAAGTTCGACAGGAACACCAAGCCCGTGAAATTGCCGAGCCGCACGCTGATGCCCTGTGTACGGGACAGGCAGTCGATGCAGTCCTGCGCGTGTTCGGTGATGTAGGTCTTGGCGGCATTGACGAAGGCGGCGTTGATCGAGATCGCGGCGACAGAGCCGTTATTATACGTGATGTCGCACATCCTGTTCCCCGTATCGGCATGCTCCTCCAAAAAGTCATCCACCGCCATGGTGACAGCCTGTTCGGACAGCGTCTGCATATCACGGATGATGACGTCACGGAGCTGGTGCTTGACCGCAAGTTCCGCGTAGACGGTGAGCAAGATGAGGATCGCCAGAAATACGGCGAGATATTTGCGGAGTTTGCGACGGAAGGGGCTTAGTTTTTTGCGGCACAGCATCACGATCACCTCGTGATAGTTTATGCGGGAGGACGGAGGGTGTGATCAAATCGGGTTTATCGTAGGGACGTTCCTCAGCCGGAGACGGCACCCCTCTGTCGCTTTGCGACACCTCCCCTTAGGGGAGATCACATTGCTCGTCCGCGTGGCATAAACGTTTGTTTCCTATCTCACGTTTTCGATAACGTAAACGCCCGTCATTCCGCGGATGGTCAATGACCATCCCTACGGAAAAATTGATTTGCTGCGCGATTAGTTAGCATATATCGGATAAGTCACGGGAGGAGCAAGCCCCTCCCCTACAATGGGGTTCATCTGCTTCGCAATTAGGTGAGGTATAACGGATGGGTCGCGGTACGTCGGACACGCGTGTCCAAGCGCCGTACCCTACGGAGAGATTGATATGCTCCGCGCTTGGGTGGGAGGTATTGGATAGGTTGCGGTACGTCGGCAAGCGCCGTACCCTACGGAAGAATAGATTTGCTTCGCGTTTGGGTGGGAGATATTGGAGAGGTTCCGGGAGGAGCAAGCCCCTCCCCTACAATGGGGTTCATTTGCTTCGCGTTTGGGTGGGATGTATAGGTGAAGATGTCAAGAAAAGTGCAGTCGGAAAACACCCAAAATAATAGATGTGTGTGTAGAGGAAAGATTTTGAAGCCGAATGGAGCGTAGCGGA
>JAHKVW010000039.1 GCA_020624805.1 bacterium
ATCCTGACGATAGGTGAAGAAGGTGCTGGATACGCCGCTGTCCCAGTTCTTGCCAAGCTCATTGATCAGATAGAGCTTTGCGACGGAGTTGACGTCCGCCACAGAGGCGGGATCACCGCTCGGCGCGGTAGCGGTATAGAAGGCGTTGAACTTTTCCTTGACATAGTTCTTGACTTCTTCATAACCGGGCTGACAGGGGTCGACCTCGGGAGCCTTGATCGTGATCTTCATGTTGTTGGTGGTGACATAGTAATCACCCTCGGTGGCGCTGGCGTCGACCTCCGCGATAAAGGGGAAGTCCTCTTTGATCGTGCCGTCCTTATTGAGATAGCCGTCGTCGGTCACTTCGGGTACCAGACTGCCCGGCTCGACCTTCTCGCACATCAGATAGGAGCCCCAATAGTAGCCATTAACATAAAAGTCGACATAACGGGAGTCGGACGCGTAGGGGAGACCGACCGCGTCGGAAAGGTCATACAGGATGCGGTTGCGTGACAGAGAATCATCCTGATAGTTGGGCAGGATGGAATACTTTTTGTTCTTCTCCATGCCCGCGATACCGACCTTCTTATCATAGGTGATGTTGTAACCCTTCTTGGGCTTGTCCCAAGAGGTGTTGCCTCTGCCCTTGATCTTTTTGATAACGGTGTTGTCGATCTTACCGTCGGGGGTGACGATCGCGCCGGTAGCCTTGGCACTGTTTTCTTTGGTCTCGTTCAGATAGGTCATCAGATCGGTACCGTTGCCGTCCGCGTCCGGATTGTTGATGTAGATCGCGCCCTCGGCGTTGGAGTTCATGATCTTCAAAGTGTAGTTGCTGCCGCCTGCCGAAACGGTGTATGCGGTGTTTGCAGTGTACATGACGCTCTCGGTGGCGTGTGACGCGATGGAAACACCGTTGAGGGTGACCGCGGCGTCAAAGCCGTTGTATACGTCAATGGTGTTCTCGGCGGCGGAAGAGGGGAGGAAGAAGTATTTTTCATTGGGCTTTGCTACTTCAAAATCCTCATCATGCACGCTCTGCCATGCCTGCCATGCCTGCGTGTCGGCAGAACCGCTGACAGCGTGTACATACAGCGCCGCTTCGGTCGCGTAATCCGACGGAGCACTGTTTTCTTCGGCGGCAAAAGCGCCGGTAAAGGGAACAGCACTCAGGATCATCAGCAGTGATAAAATGATAGCGATGGTCTTTTTCATCATAAAACCTCCTGTGTTTTAATCATTATGTGTTCATTATATAATTATTCAAAAATCGCTTCTACCATAAAACGCTTCTTTTCTTGACACAATCCGCTTATCCGACAGAGTTTGTGTCATTCTTTCTTTATAATTCCGGCGTTTTTCTGTACTCCGACGGCGTCATATGAAACTTTTGATAAAAGGCGCGGGAAAAATATGACAGATTGGAAAAGCCGCATGACAACGCGATCTCGGATACCTTGGTCGATTCATGCCTCAAGCGGTTGGCGGCGGTCTCAAGGCGATAGTTCTTCAAATACTGCGTAAAAGACTCTCCTGTCATTTGATTGAAGAGCTTTGAAAAATGGCTGACGGAATAATTGCTGACAGCCGCCACGGTTTCCGCCGTGATGTTCTCGGTGTAGTTTTCCTCCAGATAATTCAGCGACAGCTTGAGCTTATCGAACACGATATCCTCATACACGCGCTCCTTGTCCGATTCCTCACAGTATCCGAGAATATTGTACAGGATCTCAAAGAGCTTTGCTTTGATCAGTAATTCATTTTGAATATGCTTTTCCTCACGCTTGCTTAAGAGACTGCGGATCAGCGGCGCGATTTGCTTGTTCAGCGGATGCTTTATGTCGATATACTCCGGCATCAGCAGTTGGCGGTTATAGATCGGGTCGAGGTATTTCTTGCGGCAAATATCCTCCGCACCGCTTTCGAGCATCGAAAAACGAAACAGAATGTTGTGATAGAAGCCGTGATCGTCTTCATGCTGCCGGATCGAGTGGATCGCCTGCGGATGGATCAGAACGAATTCACCGCCGCTGACGATGTACTCCGCGTTTCTGACTGTAATGCTGACGGAGCCCTCTTCCACATAGATGATCTCCATCTCTTCGTGCCAGTGGAGAGGGAAATCGCTGAGCCAGTCGGGGACGACTCCCTGATAGACCACGAACGGAAAATCATGCGTTCCGTGTACTTTTGTTTCCTGATATGCCGACATTTGATACCTCATGATTGTTTTGTGTTAAAAAATAGCGTGTTTTATGCAAGTATTATACTATAGAAGAGAATATAATGCAAGTATAGAATGATAATTGTTTTGTGTGATGGTGATTATGAAAAAACTAAAGCTCTTCAATCTGGCATGGCCGATCTTCATCGAAACCGCCATGTTCATGCTGCTCGGATTCATCGACGTCTACATCCTCAGTCAATATGATGATCTGGCGGCGTCCTCTGTCAATACGGCGAACCAGACCGTGTCGATCGTGACCATCGTGTTCCAGATCCTTTCCACCGCGGGCGCTGTGATGATCTCGCAGTATCTCGGCGCGAAGGAACGCCGATCCGCATCTTTAGTATCGGTGCTGCTGTTGACGTCACAGGTCTTTTTCGGTGTGATCGTCAGCGTGGTCTTCCTGCTTTTCAACCGTCCGTTTTTGATGCTGGTAGGCGCCGACGGGCAGATCCTTGACTACGCGAGCCGGTATCTTTCTATCGTCGGCGGCACGATGATGTTCCAGGCGCTGATCAACGGCTGTTCGGTTATCATCCGCAATCACGGCATGACCAGAATGACGATGTTCGTCACGGCGGGCATGAATATACTGAACACCGGAATGGATATCGTCCTCGTACCCGCGATGGGAGTAGAGGGCGCGGCGATCGCGACCTGTATCAGCCGTGTCATCAGCAGTATCATATTGGTGGTCATCCTGTTTACAAAGATCGAATCACCCTCGGCATTCAAGCTCTTGAAGCCATTTCCGAAAAGAGAATTTCTGTCGATGCTGAAGATCGGTATCCCCTCGGCGCTGGAAACCTTCCTCTATAATCTCTCACAGCTCGTGATCACCTCCATCGTGCTGTATTGTCTGTCGGAGAACGAGCTGATCACAAAAACCTATGTCCAGATCATCACGATGTTCTTCTACCTGTTCGCCATGTCGATCGGACAGGCGTCCCAGATCATGATCGGTCATCTGGTCGGCGCGAAGGAATATGATGAGGCGTATCGGCAGGGGCTGAGATCCTATCGAACGGCGCTTCTGATCTCTGTCATCACCTGCACGATCGGTATTTTGCTACGCAAACCGCTGTTGGGCTTCTTCACCGATAACGCCGACGTCATCGCAATCGGCAGTACCATCCTTCTCATGAACGCGGTACTTGAATTCGGCAGGACGACCAATATCGTCATCATCGCCTGTATGCGCGGCGCGGGAGACGTCTACTTCCCGACGATCTGCGCGGTGATGTCCAACTGGATCATCAGCGTGGCGGGCTCCTATCTGTTCGCGGTCGTGTTCGGGATGGGCATCTACGGACTGTGGATCGCCCTCGCGGCGGATGAGCTCGTGCGCGGTATCATGATGATCATCCGCTGGAAGAGCGGCGCGTGGAGGAATAAGCGCGTCGTCAAGGATAGGGAAGAGGTACATGAACTGAAAGAAACAGCGGAAGTGACTTAACAGGATAATATGACAGCGGGGATGACGATCGTGTCATCCCCGCTGTTCGTGAGATTAAGTGATTCTATTGTTATAATGTCTTGCCGATGTTATGCGGATTCTTCATGTTCGCCAGATAATACTGGATCAGTGTTGCGTCCATGACGGTGATATTGTCGTCGCCGTCTATGTCTGCTGTCTTTTTCTTGACCGTAAACGGTAAGTCCATTTCTGTAGTATAGCGCTGAATCCATGTTGCGTCTCTGATCTCGATATTGCCGTCAAAGTCAACGTCACCAAGGATGGCGGTAGTTTGACAGGTGAAGGTGCGGTAAACGCCTATCGTGCTGTTTCCGTAGAAGATAACCTTAGCGTAATCGCTGTTCATGATACCGCTGACGTTTGAAGCAAAGGAATAGCCGGCGGCAGAATCCAGAAGCACCGTGGCGGTATACTGCTTGCCGTTCTCGAAGGTATCGCTTTCGGTCATATCCTTATTGTCTGTAACATTTTGCCATAATACGCCGTTCACCCATGTTCCGTCGGTGAAATCCTCCTCAACCTGATAGCCCTTGCCCGCGGGTACGGTCGCGGTATAAGACGGCTTTTGACCGGCGACAGGCTCGGTAACGGTACAGCTTGCGGAGGTGATGGGCAGAGCATGACAGGTGAACCAGCGGCTCACAGTCAGCTTTTTCTTCGGCAATAACACTCTGACCGTAGCGCTTGTGCCGTTGATCGTGCCGGTCAGCCCCGATTCCGCAAACTCATAGCCGTCCAGCGCCAGCAGCTCTACCTGCGCGTTGTATTTTTCGCCGTCGACAAATTTGTCTGTATCGGGATTCAGGATATCGCCTTCCTCGGTGTACCATGTTATGTCACCCGAATAATACACCGTTTTATAGCCGCAGTTCGAGGGGAGCTTGCAGCTCATATCCGGATAGGCTCCGGGCATGGGAGCGGTGATTTCGGTGACGGCGACGGAGTTGATCAGGATACCGGGACAGGTGTAGGTGAGGTAAACGGCGACCGTGCCGTCGCCGTAGTTATAAACCTTAGCGCTTTTATTGTTCAGGGAACCGCTGACGTATGAAGCAAAGGAAATGTTATTGCCGGCAGTCTTAAGGAGCACAGTGAGGTTATACTCCTTGCCTGCCTCAAAGGTATCGCTTGCGGTCATCGTCTTATCATCCGTACTGTTATACCACCATACGCCGTTCGTCCAGTAATCCGTCTTTATTTGATAACCCTTGCCGGTAGGAACGCTCGCGGAATAGGTCGGCGCGGCTCCCGCGTAAGGCTCAGCCACGCCGGTCACAGAGACGGAGTCGATCAGTACAGCGGGGCAGGTGAAGATGCGGGATACATCGATATGGTTGTTGTAAGGATAATGGTAAACAGAAGAGTCAAACCCGTTCAGGAAACCGCTGACGTTTGAAGCAAAGGAATAACCATCGTCAGGATCCAACTCCACAATGACTTCATACTGCTTACCGGCCTCGAAGGTATCGCTTTCGGTCATATATTCATAATCAGTCCAGTTGTACCATCCTACGCCGTTCTTCATGGTCGTAGAGTTGGAATTCATCACTCGATATCCCTTATCGGAGGGAACGCTTGCGGAATAGGTCGGTGTAGCTCCCGCGACCGGCTCAATCACGCCGGTCACGTAGGCGGCGTCAATCGTTTGCTCACCTGTTTCGGCGATTTCCGCATCCGCGCCGGTATCGGCGAGGTCGCTTTCAGACATGCGTGTCACCGCGCCGACATTCAGCCCTGTGAACAGGGACAATACCATCAGTAGGGACAGGATCAGGGATAAGGTTCGTTTCATGTGAATACCTCCTTGAAATCATCCGTTCGGGTTACTGCACCATGATAAAATCTCTTTTTCTTACTTTTCACAGTACAGCAAT
>JAHKVW010000005.1 GCA_020624805.1 bacterium
ATCAGTTTGAGCCCTCCTAGCGGAGGCAGCAGACCCTTTTGTCCGCATTGCGGACATTTCCCCTAGCAGGGGAATCTCCTTTCCCAAAGGGAGCCTTTAGAGTGACAGCGCGTCGCACGCGACCCTTTTCCCGGAAGGAGCCTTTTTAACTTTGTATTATTATAACAAAAAAGGGGGTGAGGATATGCAGAAGATCGCGCTGATACCGGCTTACTGTCCGGAGGACAGGATGATCGGGCTAATCAAAGAACTGGATACACGCGGCTTTGCGGTCGTTGTCATCGACGACGGAAGCGGCGAGGAATACGACGAGCTCTTTACAGCCGCACGGCAATACGCGAGCGTGAAACGCTATACGCCGAACCGCGGTAAGGGCGAGGCACTCAAATGCGGTATGCGATATATCAAGGAGCGGTATCAGGCGCCGTACACCGTGATCACCGCCGACGCGGACGGTCAGCATCAGGTGGAGGATATCGTCAAGGTCGCCGACGCCGCGGCGGAGCATCCCGACAGCCTCATCCTCGGCAAGCGGCTTCTCGACAAATCCGCTCCCATCAAGAGCCGTATCGGCAACGGGATCACCCGCGTGCTGTACCGGCTGACCACCGGCAGGAGGATCTATGAGACGCAGACGGGTCTGCGCGCCTTTTCCGACACGCTGCTGCCCCGCTTTCTCAAGCTGCCCGGTCACCGCTACGAGTTCGAGATCGACATGATCCTTGACGCGTCAAACGCCGACATCATCGAGGTCGACATCCGGACCGTGTACTTTGACAATAACGCGGCGAGCCATTTTCGACCGCTGCGGGATACCGTATCATTGAACAAGGAATTTTTACGATACAAGCTCCCCTCGATCAACGCGGGGTTAGCGGGATTGCTGTTGTTTGTATTGATCGTCAATTTCGGCGGCACGTGGATTTTGGCGTGCGTGCTGTCACGATTGTTCACCATCCTGTTGAAGGGCGGATTGAACCGGGTCGTGCCGTTCGCGGAGAAGCCATCCGTCGGGCGATATGTCCTGACATCGGGGATCGTCCTGCTATGCGATATCGGCGTGATGGCGGCATTGGTATCGGTCGGGGTGAATGTGTACGCCGCAAAGGTATTGTCGGGGATCGTGATGGTATTCGTCAGCATGATCGTCAGAACGGTGTTCATGCGGGTGAAGTTCGAATGAGAGCACGCGTGTACGGTGGATGTCCGTACGGAAACAGGGATTTGCTGCGCAGTTGGGTGAGATCGCACTGAACTGCTTCGGCGGGAGCAAGCCCCCGCCCTACAGTAGACGTTGCAGTGGATTTGTAGGGGAGCGGCTTGTTGCTCCCGCGGTAGGGCGTTGGGTCACGAACCGCGTCAGCGGAGGAATGAAACGTTTCCGTAACGCTACGGGATGGTCATTGACCATCCGCATGGCAGAAATGTTTCTCCCCTATCTCACGCTCTCGATAACAAAAGCGCCCGTCATTCTCGGTACGTCGACAAGCGCTGTACCCTACGGAAGATGGGATTTGCTTCGCGTTTGGGTGAGATATATCGGAGAGGTTACGGGAGGAGCAAGCCCCTCCCCTACAATAAACATTTCAGCAAATTTGTAGGGGTCGACATTTATGACGACCCGCGGCAGGAGCGTTGGATTTGCATCGCGTTTGAGCAGGATGTAATGGAAAGGTTGCGGCGGGAGCAAGCCCCCGCCCTACAATAGACGTTGCAGTGGATTTGTAGGGGTCGACATTTATGACGACCCGCATGGCAGGAGCGTTGATTTCCTATCTCACGCTCTCGATAACAAAAACGCCCGTCATTTTCGGTACGTCGACAAGCGCCGTACCCTACGGAGAGGTTGGATTTGCTTCGCATTTAGGTGACGTTAAACGGAAAGGTTGCGGGTCGTCGAGGGCGCCGACCCCTACAATAATTGTTTCATCTGCTTCACGGAATAGCAAAGCCGTAACGATTTCGGTCGTTACGGCTTTTGTGTTATCGGTTACGATCGGATCGGCGTCGGGCTCTCGCGTGACAGCCGGTCATCGATCTTTATTTATATTCCTTGGCTTCGATTTGGATGGCGTCGTCTTTGTCGCGATAGGTCATGTAGATATAGTCGCCGACATAGGCGCAGCGCTCGATCGGGTAATGCGCCGCCTCACAGCGTTCGACCTCTTTGAGTCTGCCCTTTTCGATCTTAAAGTCGAGCGCACCGCCGCGGTTATCTTCATTCTCCACGTACTCGCCCTTTTCCGTGTCGATCTCGCCCCAATACTCCTCGTTGAGCGGGACGAGGAACTCGCCGCGGTCGGGGTTATAGACCAGCGCCTTGGGATTGTTCTGCACAGCGGAGGAGCAATTCTCATATACCATCGCGTCGATTATCATGGGATTGGTGGGATCGGTCACATCGAACAGCACGAGCTTGAAGCCGTCCTTGACCGCGTCCTCCGACATCAGGTCGCCGACGCCGAGGCTCTCATAGCCCAGTCCGAGAAGGGTGTGGTCGTCGACAGGCACGAGCATGGAGGAAAATCCGCTGATCTGTGCCGCACCCATGACCGTGGGTTTTTCAGGGGTACTCAGATCGATCGTAAAGAGCGGATCGACCAGATCGTAGGCGACGACATACGCGGTATCGCCGACATAGCGGATCGCCGCGAGGTACTGATCCGGTGCGAAGTTGTTCAGCGAGCCGATCGTAGTCAGCTCGTTATCGAGCACATACAGATATGCGGTCTCTTTATCGCCGTCGGAGATCGTCGTCGCGACACGCAGGTTTCCGTTATATTCATCGAGGGAGTACGAGCTGTCGATCACGCCGTCGAGGTTGGTATAGGCGATGAAGCTGACGTCGTCCGTCAGACCGACCTTGAGGATCTGGGATTTTTGGGCGGTCTCGGAATTGATCAAGCCGAAGAGGAAGGATTGCTTTTTCTTCTCGCCGTAATCGGCGTAGATATACATATTCTCCTGATTGCAGTAGATATCCTTGACTTCGCCGAGGATGGCTTTTGACTCCGGCTGTGCCTTGAGGTCGCTTGTATTGACGGCGCTGAGCATGATGAATCGTTCCGATTTGTTGTCCTGCAAGGTATAGATGCTGTCGGCGGGCAGTTCATCGGGAGATTCTCCCCTGCCGCAGAAGGGCAGGCTCTTGCTGTCGAAGGGAGTGTAGGAGCTGACCAGATAAAGCGTGTCGCCGATCATGCGGGTCGATTTGCTTTTACCGCTCTGGGTGAAGGTATCGAGCAGGGTGATACGGTCGAGGTCGCTGACGTCATAGATCTTTGTGACGGTTCGGGTGGCGGTACTGCCGTCGCGCGGCGTAGAGTCGGAGCCGATCACGATCAGGCGGTCATCCTTGACATAAATGTCGTCAATACTGCGATAAGTGGAGTAATAATCCCATCGGTCGGCTTTATCCTCTTTGGCGGCAGAGTCCGGTGTAGCGGCGGAATCCGATGTGGAGGCGGTTTTTTCCTCAAACACCTCGACACGGACCGACTTTTCGGTATCCTCGCCGTCCGCCTTGAAGATCTCGACGACATCGCGGTCGGTATAGTCGCTGTCGATACAATAGATGTACTTACCGTCGGTCTTGATGATATCCGCCTCATCAACGCCCGCTACCTGCTTGAAGGTATCGCTGAACGCTTCGACGAGTTCTTCACCCACGCCCGCGATATTGGGCAGAGCGGCATCGCCCTCTTCGGACAGACCTGCGTCTGTGGCGAATTTGCCAACAGTGTCGTCATACACCTTCTGTACTTCCTGATTGTTCTTCTTCTGGAGGCGATCAAGCTCCTTGGTCACCTGATCGCGCGTTTCGAACTGTCTGAGCTTCAGATTGCCGGGCAGCTCGACCGCTTTGAGCGGATTGGCGTTGGCGACAATGACGATGATGACGACGATGATCGCAATGACCGCGACGGCTGCCGCCGTGATCGCGATCGGCTTGGCTTTTGATTTTGCATCCTTGGATGCATCCGCGGATGACTGTTCGGCAGGAGCACTGTCCGCTGTTGCGGCTTCTTCCGCATCCGTAGATGTTTGTTCCTCGGGAGATTCTTCCGCTGAGCCTGTATTGTCGGGCTCTTTCTCGGCGGGAGTTTCTTCCGCATCCGCGGATGTTTTTTCGGCGGGAGCTTTTTCCTCGGGATTGGCTTCAACAGGCACATTGTCCTCTGTCGGCTTGTTCTGATTCGCCATTTCGTCTTTCTCAAATTCCTGATCTTTTTTCATCCTGATCACCTCAAAGCATTGTCGGGTGCGCCGCATCAACGCAGCTTTCTCCGACAATATACTATAATAGATATATTATAACATAATAGTATGCATAATGCACGCGATTTTCATAAAAAATTAACGGTTATTATTAATTTTTTTGACAAATTTCGCAGTGAAAGTGGTATAATATAAAAAAAGAAAAGGAGGATCACTATGAATATCAAAGAATTGATCATCAACAAGACCGACGCCGCGCTTGATGTTTCATGGCGGCTGTCCGACGGCGAGCAATCCTCCTATGAGCTGTTCCTGATACAGGGCGGCTCGATCATAGAGAGGGTCAAGCGATCATCCGCCGTGATGACCTGCTCGCTGCGCACGATGATCGAACCGATGAAGGAGTACGCCGTACTGCTGACGGTGAAAAGCGGCAGACTGCTGTCGTCGGCAAGAGCGGCGTTCTATGCCGCTACGGACAAGCCGACGTCGCAGCGCGTGTCATATCGGATGATGTAGAGATTCCATTCTCACAGCAAAAAGCCACCTGCTGTACCGTACAACAGGCGGCTTTATTATTTTTCTTGCACTTAGCCTCCAGTGCGTTCACGCAGGTTTCACAGGCGTTGATCACGGTGGTGTTGCCGTGCTGACATTTTTGCGGGATGCGGTGATTGTAGGAACGATGCACATGACCGTGGGCAAACAGGCGCGGCTGGTACTTATCGAGCAGCATATTGAAGCACTCAAAGCCCCTGTGCGGAATGGTCTCGAGGTCGTTGAGATGACGCGCGGGAGCATGGGTGAGCAGGATGTCAAAGCCGCCGTGCAGCTTGAGGGTCATCCAGCGCTTACGGATACGGCGCTTCATCTGATTTTCGGTAAACATGTACTTTCCGTCACGGTACTTGTAGGAGCCGCCGAGGCCGAAGATGCGCAGACCGTTCACGATCACGATCTTGTCGTCCGCGCAGATACAGCCGGTGGGCAGGCGCTTATGCTTTTCATCATGATTGCCGTGGACATACACCAGCGGACAGTCCGCCATCGTCACGAGGAACTCCAGATACTCTACGCTCAGATCACCGCAGGCGAGGATCATATCATAGCCGTCGAGCTTGCCGGGGTGGTAATAATCGTAGAGTGATTTTGACTCTTCATCTGCGACCGCTAATATCCTCATTGCTCGTCACCGTCTTTCTCGGCGTCCTGAGCGGTATCACCGGGCTTTTCGTCTGTGGCTTTCTTATCAGCCGTTTTCTCGTCGGAGGACTTCTTCTCAGCCTCCTTGACGATATCGTTCTGCGATTTTTCGATGCCGGCGGTATCGACCGTCGCCTTACCCATCGGGCTTAACTCGTCATACGTCGGGATCTCGCCGATGACGTTGTCCACCAGATAATCCATGTTGATGATCTGCTCGAGGGTGAGGGATTTTTGATCCTCCCCTATCACCTCGCCCGACTGGGTGGTCAGCGGGGTCAGGAAGGGAATACAGATATTCTGTCGGATGCTCTCCTTGAGGAAGTCGATCAGCTTGCGCGTCGGCGCGATGAGCGTTTCACTGCACCATACGTCGACCACGCCTGACGACATGCCCCAATAGTAGTTGAGCGCCTTATCGGTCTTGTTGTACTCCGCCTGCAGGGTTTTATCAAAAATACGGTTGAGGATCTCCTCATAATACTTGCCCCAGCACCAGACGGAATCCACCAGCACCTCGTGGTGATCGTCCACAACATAGGACAGACCGTAAGTGTCGCGGTCATCCTCGAGGAACTTGGCGGTGTCCTGTGAGGAGATGAAATGGATATCCTGCTCCGCGAGGGCTTTTGCCGCACCTTCGGCGCCCTTGACAGACGACCATTCGAGATAGACCTGCGCGCGCGGATTGGTGAGCTGCGCACCGATGGCAAAGGCGTTGATGCCCGCGATCTTGCCGTAGATCGGGTAATCGCAGACATAGCCGAGCTTGCCGCTGTCGGAGAGCGATCCCGCTACCGCGCCGAGGATGAACTTTGCCTCGTACATACGCGCGTAGTAGGTCGCGATATAGCGGGAGCTGAGGTTGAGCGAGCAGTTCATGATGATGACGTCGGGATGCTCCACCGCCGCCTTGACGCTCGCGCTGATCAGACGCGGCGAGGTGGTGAAGATGACCTCACAGCCGTCATCGATCGCCTGCGCGATGGTATCGTAGGGATCGCCGTCGAGCGCGTTGGGATAGGTAATTGTATCGATCTTGTCCTCGAATATTTTCTGGACATAGATTCGACCCTCCTCGTGCTCATGCACCCACCCGGATTTGGCGGGTGTGCCGTCATAAATGAAGGCGACCTGCAGCGCGTGAGAGATCGTCTGAGAGAGCACGCGAGAGATCAAGCCCTGATGCTGGGACTTTTCCTCCGGCGGTTCGGTTTTGAGCTCGATGGGCTCTTCGGCATCCTTGAGCTTGACGTCCTCCCACATCTTGCCGAGATTCTTTTTGATCTCATCGGAATCGGACTCGATCAGCTCCTCATAGCCGTAGATCTTCAGATAACTGAGCATTCCGTCGCCGATGGTGGACTGGAGCTTTTCGCCGCCGCTGGCGGTATACGCCTTGGCGAATTTATGATATGCCGCCGCAAAGGTGTGCTGTTCGTCGGTCGTCCACTCCTCGTCGACCTCCTTGCCCAGGACGGTCTGCAGCTCGGTGTAGCTGCCGCGCTTCGAAAACTCGATAAAGTTGATCTTGCTGTACTGATAGAACGCGACAAATTCATAGTAAAGCTCGATCTCGTCGGAGCCGTCACGCTCGGGCAGGATGCGGGTAACAACGCCCTCGATGGTGTCCGCGCCAAAGAATTTGAGCACGCTGACACGCTTGTTGCCCTCGAGGACATAGAAACGGTTCATATATTCATACGCCTTGATCGGATCGCGGATGCCCTCGGTGATGTGCGCCTCGCACAGGTGCTTCCACTTGATGGCGAACTCGCTGTCCTCCTCGAGAACCGGCATGAAGTTCGCCGCGAAAGCAGAGGATCGACCGCCTGTCTTGGTGCCGACGATCTGCTTGATCGGGATGGACACCAGACCGAGGTTCACGACCGTGGTGGGTTTATCCGCGGGAAGAAGCTCGTCCAGCGCGGGGAGTGTGGGAGATTCACCGTTCGCCTTGCGGCTTTGGGCTTCCTTTTGACCCAGCTTTAACGCGTCTTTATAATTGACTTCTGACATCGGGATCATCCTTTCGTAAGGATTTGGAATGAAAAGGATTTTGAGATAATGGGATGGTTTCGGGAGTAATCGACCCTTTTCATCCTACGTTCAGTATAATACATTTGCGGCGTGTTGTCCATTGTTACTCTATGGGATTTCCGTCGTTATATACGGTGTTTTTTGTGCAAAAATGAGGTGGGTCGATGTGCTTCGCGTTTGGGTGGGAGCGAACGGAAAGGTTTCGGTACGTCGGACACGCGTGTCGAGCGCCGTACCCTACAAATAGAACAAATCGCTTACTGACAATAATCATTGTTCATTTTTCAGTCTTCAATCTTCAGTTTTCAGTAACACATGCCCCTCCCCTACAAATTCATTGCGCAAAAAAGGCGCAGGGATCCTGCGCCTTTTTGATGGGGTTCTCCCCTATTTGATTGATGATCAGATGACGGTTTGGAGGTAATCCGTGATCTCTTTTTCCGTTGACATGGACATGACCTTTTCGGCGACCTTGTCGGCTTCGTCCTTTGTCCAGTTTGCGATGCACTTGCGCACCTTGAGCACGGATACGGCGGAGACCGAGAATTCGGTCAGACCGAAGCTGATCAGCAGGGGCACCATCATCGGGTTGGCGGCAGCCTCGCCGCACATACCGACGGGGATACCGGCTTTGACGCCGTTTTCGATGATGCTCTTGATCAGACGCAGTACCGACGGCTGGAACGGAGAATACAGATAACCGACGTCGGAGTTGCCGCGGTCACACGCCATGGTGTAACCGGTCAGGTCGTTGGTACCGATGGAGAAGAAGTTCGCTTCCTTCGCCAGCAGATCGGCGATCACGCCGGAGGCGGAGGTCTCGGTCATCACGCCGACGGGGATATCCTCGTTGAATTCGATGCCCGACGCGCGCAGATCGGATTTTGCTTCTTCGACCAGCGCCTTGCCCTCGCGCAGTTCCTCAACAGCGGTGATCAGCGGGAACATGATGCGGACGTCGCCGAACGCGGACGCGCGCAGGATCGCCTTGATCTGCGACTTGAACATATCGCGGTGCTTCAGGCAATAGCGGATCGCGCGGAAGCCCATGAAGGGGTTCTCTTCTTTTTCGAGACCCAGATACGGGATCTCCTTGTCGCCGCCGATATCCAGTGTGCGGATGATGAGGGGCTTGCCCTTGAGCACGACGGCGGCTGTTTTATATGCTTCGAACTGCTCGTCTTCGGTGGGCAGAGCGGTACGATCCATGAACAGGAATTCGGTGCGGAAGAGTCCGACGCCCTCGCCGTCCTTTTCCATCGCCTTGGCGGCGTCCTTGGGGGTGCCGATATTGCAACACAGTTCATAGGTCTCGCCCGACGCGGATACGGTGGGCTTGCCGCGATAGAGCTCGAGCTCGCGCTTCTCCCTGAGGAAGGTATCGCGCTTTGCGACATACTCCTCCAGTGCCTCTTCGCTCGGCGCGGTGATGACATCGCCGGTAAAGCCGTCGACGATGATCTGCTCACCGGAGCTGAGCTGGCTGAGCGCGTTCGGTACGCTGAGCACAGCTGGGATCTCCATCGCGCGCGCTAAGATCGCGGAATGGGAGGTCTGGGAACCGGTCTCGGCGATGATACCGACGATGTTTTCCTTCTTGATACCGGCGGTCATCGAGGGGGTCAGCTCACGAACGACCAGTACGGTGCCCTCGGGCGCGTCGCTGATCTTGACCTCCTGCACGCCGAGGAGGATGCCCAGCAGGCTGTCGCGGATATCCTTGACGTCGGCGGCACGCTGCATGGTCAGATCGTCACCCGTCGCCGTGAACATATCGATGAACATCTGGCAGATCTGCTCGACCGCCGCTTCGGCGCACTGGTGAGCCTTGATCAGGTTCTCGATCTCGCCCTTCATAAAGGGGTCGGCGATGATGGCGATATGACCCTCTAAGATCTCCGCCTCTTTATCGCCGGTCGATTTGCGGACAGCGTCCGCCTGTTCGAGGGTGTTCTTGGTAAACTGATCGATCGCGTCATGGAAACGCGCGATCTCAGCGTCTACATCGGCTATTTCACGAGGCGTATAATCCAGCTTCTGGTCGAGTATGAGCATCACTCTGCCGATGCCGTAGCCATCGGAAACGCCTAATCCTTTCATCATAATAATCACCTCTTTATTATCATTGGTTGAGATTGCCACAGGGCTAAACACGCGTGTTTGCCCTTCGCAATGACAAGTTTAAATAAATATTGCGAGGCGCATGCATCCATCCGATCAACGATTGAGATGATCACGGAAAAAGACGCGCGCGTCCTCGCAATGACAAATAATTTGAATTTATTCGCCGAAGCCGCTTTCGATCATCTCTACTGCTTCAGCCAGCGCCGCGTCTTCATCAGCGCCGTTGCAGATGACCTCTACCTCGTTGCCGCACTTGATGCAGGCAGCGATGATATTCATCAGGCTCTTCGCGTTGACATCTTTACCGTTGACTCTGAGTGTTACGTCGCACGGATGCTTCATCATCGCGGCGGCAAATACATTAGCGGGGCGCATATGGAAGCCCTGCGCGTTTACGATCGTTACCTTTTTTGATACCATAATAGTTCTCCTTTGGGGTCAGGTATGCAGAGGGATCGACCCCTCCGCATACCGAAATATGTGAATGATCAGCCTTCTTGCGCTACGGGCTTCTTGAACAGTGAGAGCAGCAGAGCGCCTACTACAGAACCGATGACCAGCGCGAGGAAGTACATGAGGGGCTTGCCGATGGTGGGCAGTACGAAGATACCGCCGTGAGGAGCCATCAGGGTACAGCCGAACAGTGCGGACAGTGCGCCTGCTACGGCAGAGCCTACGATACAAGCGGGGATGACCGGCCACGGATGACCCGCAGCATAAGGGATCGCACCCTCAGTGATGAAGGACAGACCCATGATATAGTTGACGGGACCGTTCTTTCTCTCTTCTGCAGTCCACTTCTTCTTGAAGAAGGTGGTAGACAGCGCGATCGCGATCGGGGGAACCATACCGCCGATCATAACAGCAGCCATGATCATGAAGGGGCCTTCGTTCTCGCCGATCACACCGGAAGCCAGCAGACCGGTCGCGGTGACGTATGCAGCCTTGTTGAAGGGACCGCCCATGTCGATCGCCATCATACCGGCGAGCAGTGCGCAGACCGGAACGATGAGTGCGGGATTCTGAGCCATAGCGGATACGCCCTCAGTCAGCTTGCCGTTGAGCCAGCCGACGATCGGGTTGACGGCGCACATCATGACGCCGACGATTCCCAGACCCGCAAGCGGATAGATCAGTACGGGCTTGATACCATCCAGCGCACGCGGCAGATGGTCGCAGCCCTTTTCGAGCATCTTCATCAGCCAGCCGGCGATGAAGCCTGCGAACAATGCGCCGAGGAAGCCGGATACAGCGGTGCCGTCGCCGCCGGGAGCGGCAAAGGTGGAACCGGTAGCCGCCAGCGAACCGCCGACGAAACCGACCAGCAGACCGGGACGGTCAGCGATGGACTGCGCAATAAAACCGGCGAGGATCGGGAGCATGAAGCCGAACGCCACGCCGCCGATGGTCTTGAACCATGCCGCCGCGGGAGTAGCGGAACCGAAGTTGCCGTCCTGCGGAGCGCCGCTGATCGCGTCGATCAGGAACGCGATGGCGATGAAGATACCGCCCGCGACAACGAACGGAAGCATATGGGATACACCGTTCATCAGGTGCTTATAGAGCTTTCTGCCGAAGCTCTCATTACCGATGTCGGAAGAACCGCCCTCAGCCTTTTTGTCGCTGTGGAATACGGGAACCTCTTTGTTGACGATCTTGTTGATGAGCTCCTGGGGTTTATGGATGCCGTCGGCAACCTTGGTGGACAATACGGGCTTGCCGTCAAAACGAGCGGTCTCAACACTCTTGTCAGCCGCGATGATGATACCGTCGCAGTTGGCGATCTCGTCAGCGGTCAGTACGTTCTTCGCGCCGCCGGAGCCGTTGGTCTCGACCTTGATGGTGATACCCATCTCGTCGCCTGCCTTCTGCAGCGCTTCCGCCGCCATGTAGGTATGCGCGATACCGGTGGGGCATGCGGTGACAGCAAGGATCTGATAACCGGATTTAGAAGCCGCGGGAGCAGCCGCCTCCTCGGGGAACTGTGCCGCCTCCTGCTTATCGATGATGTCGAGGAATTCCTTGGGAGATTTTGCCGCCTTGAGCTTAGCGGTGAAATCCTCGTGCATCAGCATCTGCATGAGTCGCGCGAGCACCTCCAGATGAACGTCGCCGTCCATGGTAGCCGCGATCATGAAGATCAGCTTGCAGGGCGCGCCGTCGGGAGATTCATAATCTACGCCGTCCGGAACGGTGATCGCCGCCAAAGCCGGAGCCTTGACCGCTTCGCTTTTCGCGTGGGGGATCGCTACTTCCATACCGATGGCGGTAGTGCCCATTTCCTCTCTCTTGAGGATACCCTCCTTGTACGCGGCAGCGTCCTTCAGGTTGCCGCTCTTGTCGTGCAGCGCAACCAGCGTGTCGATCGCCGCGCTTTTTGATGAAACCTTCGCGCCCAGTTGGATCGCTTCCGCTTTCAACAAATCAGTAATTCGCATAAATACTCTCCTTTCATTTTATTTTGAGTTTTATGTCGTTATCAGCGTCATTCCCTGTAATTCCGCAAAGAATGACAATAATTACCTGAGTGATGATATCAATGTCATTAAGTTAAAATAGTATCTCGCTAACGCTCGAGCAATTGATGCAATTCCTCAGTCGCCAACAGGCGACAGCTCCTTTTACCAAAAGGAGCCTTTAACTCAATAACATTGGTAAACGAATGGCTTTTTAAAGTTTATTTAAGCTGGGCAAAGACCTCGTCGATTTTGGCTCTGGTCGCCAGACCCGGCAGGAAGGACGTCGCGTTGCCGCATGCGGAACCGAGCTTGAGCGCGTAGCCGTAATCGCCTGTTTTGAGGTAACCGGCGATGAAGCCCGCTACCATGCTGTCGCCCGCGCCGACGGTGTTGATGACCGGCTGCTTCAAAACGCCGCAGGAATGTGTCGCGCCTGTTTCATCGAGCAGGAACGCGCCCTTGCGTCCGAGAGAGACGATGACGTTGCGCGCGCCCATCTCCTGCAGCTTGCCGGCATACTTCTTGACGTCGTCCTCGGTCTCCACTTCCTTATGGAAGATCTCGGAGAGCTCCAGGCGGTTGGGCTTGATCAGGAAGGGGCGCATGCTCAGCGAGTTGACCAGCAGCTGGCGGGTCGCATCAACAGCGATCATGATATTCTTGTGCTTCACGCGCTCGAGCATCCGCTCATAGATATCGGCGGGGCAGGTCTTGGGGATACTGCCGGCAAGCACCAATGTGTCGCCGTCACGAAGCATATCGAGCTTTTGCATCAGCTGTTCGAGCGCCGCGTCGGGGATGTTGGGGCCCTGACCGTTGATCTCGGTCTCGCCGCCGGCCTTGATCTTGATATTGATACGAGTGAAACCCTCGTTCAGATGGATAAAATCGGTGCGGATTCGGTTATGGCGCAAGCCTTTCTCGATCGCCTCGCCGGTGAAGCCCGCTACAAATCCGAACGCGGTGCTGTCCAGATCCAGCTCAGCCAACACCTGGGATACGTTGATGCCCTTGCCGCCGAAATAGAATTCTTCGCTGTCGGTGCGGTTAGTGGTGTTGGAACGCATATTCGACATACGAACGATATAGTCGATCGACGGACTGAGCGTTACGGTATAAATCATTTCTTTACCTCCTTGACGATGGTTATCTCACTGTATTTGTTATCCGGACATTCATCGGTGATGATACATCCGACTCTTAACGGAGCAAATGTCACGGCGCACACCTTGCGGAATTTGGTGTGATCCGCGAGGACAAAGGTCATATAGCTGTTATGCACCGCCGCTTCCTTGAGGCGGGCTTCATCGATATCGGGCGTGGTGAAGCCGGCGCTGATGTCGATGCCGTTGGTGCCCATGAACGCTTTAGTAAAATTCATGCCCTCGATGCTTTTGATACCGCCCACGCCGACGACCGCCTCGGTCAGCGGCTTGACCCTGCCGCCGATGATATAGGTGGCAAAGCCCTTATGGATGAGCTTTTGGGCGTGGATGATGCCGTTGGTCACATAGGTCGCCTTATCGTTCTCGATGAAGTCGATCAGCCGCGCGGTGGTGGTACCGGCGTCGATGAACACAAAGTCGTCGTCATGGATCAGGGTCGCGGCATACTGCGCGATCGCCGTCTTTTCCTCCCCCATGGTGTTCATGCGGTTCGCGACGTCCGTTTCAAAGATACCGGAGCTGCGCGTCAGGGCGGTGGCGCCGCCGAAAACCTTGTTGAGCTTGCCCATCTCGGCGAGCGCGTTAAGATCGCGGCGGATCGTGGATTCGGAGATATTCAGCTGTCGGGAAAGCTCCGCCACGGTGACCGCGTTACGGTCGTCCAAAATCTGTAAGATCCTCTGAAATCTTTCCTCGGTCAGCATCTATCTCACCTCTCTGATTGAATTATACCACCAACTCAGTCAAAGTCAAGCAAATTCAGTCATTAATTTTCATAAAATCAACGATTTGTGAATTGTTCTAAAACATGCAGAATATTTTAGATATAATGTACAAGCGGCTTTTCGGGCACTTGCGCAAGTTTGCTCATTTTGGGTGGAAGGGCGTCGGAATCGGGGATAAAAGAATCACTTACAACGCTTGACATCGCAATCACATTGGAGTACAATAAGGTACAGTTGAAATCGATCGAGATCGGACGCGCGTCCTTATCAATAATGGTCGATCGTATACGGAGGCTTAGCTCAGCTGGTGAGAGCGCCTGCTTCACACGCAGGAGGTCACTGGTTCAAGTCCAGCAGTCTCCACCATTGATAAGAGGGTACCCTTTGTGGGTACCATCTTAACAATTATACAAGCAAAGTGGAGACTGTTGGACTTGAAGGCGAGCGTGTCTCGTCGTCACTCGCCGTATTCGGCAGACGCATCCGGTTGGTGCGTCTTGACCTCATGTGGCGGTTCCTCCTCTCCCCAAAAAGCGGGGCTTTTTAGGGACCCCGATTATTGCGTCAGCGCACGGCGCAGACAAAAACGCCATGGGATGGCGTTTTTAGCGAGAGCGCAGATAGATTCGGGGTCCCCGACACGCCCTGCGTGGTGGGGAGAGGAGGAGCCACGAAGCGAACAAGCCGTATCACGCCTGATACGGCGACTAAGCGAAGTGCGCGACGACGATGTCACGCGGTGTCGATCCGAAGGCGAGGTACCACACACCGACAGAAGTTCCTAAGCAGTCTCCACCATTGTTAAGAGGGTACCCATAACGGGTACCCTCTTATCAATTATACAAGCGAAGTGGAGACTGCTGGACTTGAAGGCGAGCGTGCCAAGATGTAAGCGTCAGCGCACATCGCCGGCAAAAACGCCATGGCATGGCGTTTTTAGCGAGAGCGCAGATGAACGGTATGTCAGGAGTAAACCGATCCGAAGACGAGGCAGACGGCACCGTCATATCATACCAAAGCAGTCTCCACCATTGATGAAACAAGCAAAGTGGAGACTGTTGGACTTGAAGGCGAACGTGCCAAGCCGTAAATCGGTAACTTTATCAGCAGGGCGTCGGAAAACGGATTGTGTCGATTGAGGAGATGTATGTTAATTGTAGGGTACGGCGCTTGTCGACGTACCGCTTGGCAGAGGCGTTATGTTCCTAGCTACCGTTCCCGATAACAGATACGCCCGGCATTCTTGGTACGTCATACAGTGGCGCTTAGCCAATCGCAGATAAATCTGCTCTTGGAGCGCTGTTGCATGGGAGTTGTATACCAAATCATAGATTTGGACAACTCCTCAAAATGCCGTACCCTACGGAGAGGTTGTATTTGCTTCGCGTTTGGGTGACATTGAACGGAACAGTTACGGGAGGTGCCCGAAGGGCAGAGGGGTGCCGTCTGCGACTGAGCAACAAGCCCCTCCCCTACAATGGGTTCATTTATGACAAAAGACCTGTCACGATCGTGGCAGGTCTTTTATCGATTGATGATTCGGTTTTCGAGCTTCTGTTTTACTCGCCGACTTCGGGGAGTCCTTTGAGTGCCAGCAGGAAGCTGACCACTGCCGCCAGCGCGCCGCCGGAGAGCACCATCAGCCAGTTTACTTCGTGGATAAACGCCGCCTGGGTGCCGATGACCGCGAGTGCTCCCTCTGCGAAGGTCTTTAACGCGCGGACGCCTGCCGCGATCCACCAGTCCCTGGTAAATACATGATTCATCTTATCATACCTTTCTTTGTTTGATCAATCCTGATCGTGAGCCGCCTTGTTGATATGCTTATCGAGTCGGGATATCGCCTCGGTCACCCTGCCGTTACAGCCCTTTTGGTGCAAGCCGTCGAGACAGGCGCGCAGGGCGTAGATAACGAGGGTATCCTCTTTCTTCATTTTGTCGAGTTCCTTTTGCTGTTCGTCCAGCCGCCGCTCCAGTGTGTCGATGCGGTCGAGCAGCTTGGCGTAGAGCCGATAGCTGCCGATGATCACACCGAGGATGACCGACGCGGCGCCGATCAGCTCAGCAGCCTTTACGATGTCGATCTGCATCATACACCGCCCCTCGGGCAGAACGGCGGCCGATCATGTGATCTCACCTGTGTTGTTCATACATTCAACCCTTTCCGGATTTACCTCTCCACCTATGACGATATTGCGGAAAAAGTTGCATACTTTTATGCAATCGGACGCGCGCATCTTTTTCTCCATAACAAAAGCGACAGTCGGGATGACTGCCGCTAATCCTGTGTTGCAGATAATCCGTAGGGGTCGACATTTATGACGACCCGCGTGGTAGGGCGTTTATTTCTTATCGACAGTTTTCGATAAAGGATACGCCCGACAGACCGCGGATAACCATTGGTCATAGCGTAGCGTTACGAAAACAGGGATTTGCTTCGTACGAAAAAGTGAGCTTTGGGAAGTGTGCCGGGACGTCGGACACGCGTGTCCAAACGCCGACCCCTACAGGGTATTTGCTTCGCGTACAAATCAGATATAGCAGAAAGGTTTCGGGATGTCGCAAGCGTCATCCCCTACGCAACGGCACCCCGAGCATTGAATGATCGGGGTGCCGTTTATGATTCATTATTCAATTTTCAGTTTACTTGACGACGATCGCCTGTCTGCCGAGCTGTTCAAAGCGGCGCTCGCTGATCTTGCGCTCAAAATGAGAGATATCGCCCACAACGGAATCCGAGAAATAGTAATCCTTCTGATCGTAACCGCAGAGCACCAGACAGTGCTCGTGGAGCATCCATTTGAAGATCTCGCCCTCTTTATACTTGGCGTTT
Source organism: bacterium (assembly GCA_020624805.1). Lineage (GTDB taxonomy): Bacteria > Bacillota > Clostridia > Oscillospirales > Acutalibacteraceae > Ruminococcoides. Next base: position 16,769 of record JAHKVW010000005.1, read on the forward strand.
TCATCGACATAGTTGACCTTCCACGCCTCCCATTCCTGCGGTTCGGTCATGTTGGTGGTCGCCCAGATCATCACGGGAACGTCGTTGACGATGTATTCATCGCACAATTTTTGGAGGGTGTAATCCTCGAGGACATACGCCTTTTTGTCGGACTTGACGTCGGCGAGATAGCGGTTCATGCACTTTGCCATCGCGGGCGCGTAGATGCCGTAGCCGGCATAGGCGGTGCCCGCAAAGCCCGAGTTCATATCGGGACCGAGCTTGATGCCGGTCTCGGGATCCTCGGTGACCGCGTGACAATCCAGATACTTGTCGGCAAACTGGAATTCGTTGATGTCATAGCCCAGCGATTGGAGCAGGCTGGTGCACGCGTGGGTCTCACAGCCCGCCATCAAGGTATCCTGCAGGGTCGCCTTGACACCCTGTATCTGATGCGGGGTGATCGGCGTCTCGACCGGCGCGGAAGCGCCAAAGCCCACCTGTATCGGCGTCGAAGAAATGCCGCCTAAGATCGCGCCCAGCACCAGCAGGATGACGATCGCGACCGATATCGTTATGATTTGTATTTTTTCGGGAATTGATCGTATTGTCACTTGATCAGTCAACTCCGTTTTTCCTTATTATGATTGCATTGTATCACATCATATGGCGGCATAATGATCCACGAGAAAATAATATAAATTTTCTGTGAATCGGATGTTGCTTTTTTATTGACATCGGGACGCGGTTAGGGTATTGTAATGGTAGTGATTTCCGTTAGGATTCGGTTGAGATTGTGAGGTGCTGTCAAAATCTTGATTTTGGCTACAGCACCCATGCAAGGCTCTCCCAAGAAGCGGAACGATAACGCGAACGCTGATTGGCTGAGAGCTACTGCCCACGGCATAAACGCCTCGCAATGACGATTGGATAAAAAACGCAAAGGAGCTTGAAGATGAAAAGATTATTAGCATTATTGCTCGTTGTAGGGTTGATCACGGCGCTTGTCGCGTGTTCCTCCGGCAAAAAGGATGAGAAGGCTGAGAAGAAAGAAGAAGCCAAAGCGAATGAGTATACGATGTCCGACAACGTCAAGGAAGGGTCGGTCATCGACGGCGTGATGACGGACATCCAAAAGGATGATCCCATCCTCAAGCGCACGACGCCCTCATGGCTCGAGACCTGTGTGCTGTATGAGGTCAACATCCGCCAGTATACCGAGGAAGGCACCTTTGCCGCGTTTGAAAAGCACCTCGACCGTCTCAAGGAAACGGGGATCAACACCCTGTGGCTCATGCCGATCCATCCGATCAGCGAGACCAAGCGTAAGGGTACGCTGGGCTCCTACTACTCGGTCACCGATTACAAGGCGGTCAATCCCGAATTCGGCACCATAGATGATTTCAAGCATCTGATGACCGCCGCCCACGACAAGGGCTTCAAGGTCATTCTGGACTGGGTCGCCAATCACACCGGCTGGGATAACGCGTGGATCACCGAGCACAAGGACTGGTACAAGACCAATAACAAAGGTGAGATCCAATCTCCCTATGACTGGACGGATACCGCGCAGCTCGACTATAACAACTTTGAGATGCGCGCCGAGATGATCAAGTGTATGCAGTACTGGGTCGAGGAAATGGGCGTTGACGGCTTCAGATGCGACCATGCCTCCGGTGTACCGGCAACCTTCTGGAACGCCGCGACCTACAAGCTCAAATCCGTCAACAGTGAGATCCTGATGCTGGCGGAAGCGGGCGGCAACGCTGTGCTGACACAGTACGCGTTCGATTCCTGCTACAATGACGCGCTGTACGGTCAGTCAAAATCCGTCAAGGGCGGCGTAGCGGTATCGACGATCAAGCAGAGTATGCAGCCGAGTGACATTTATGTCGAGGGGAGCTTCCCGATGAACTACCTCGACAATCACGATAAAAACTCCTATGAGGGTACCATCGTCGAAAATTACGGCAAGACCTATGAGCCGCTGTTGGCGCTCTCCTTCCTCACCCCCGGCATGCCGCTGATCTACACCTCGAACGAAGAGGGCTACGATCACATGATCGAGTTCTTTGAGAAAGACACGGTCAAATGGGATGACAAGCCGAAATACGCGCCCTTGATGGCGGCGCTGTCGAAGGTCAAGACCGAAAATGCCGCGCTGAACGCCACCAACCGTGATTTCAAGGTGCTGACAAAGGACGAGGATTATCTCTTCTCATTCTCACGCTCCAAGGGCGACAACACCGTGATCTATGTCGCGAATCTGTATGACAAAGACCTGAGTGACGCGGCGGTGGATCTGGGCGCTGACAACGTAAAATGCGTTCTGCATTATGACGGCACCACCCTCGACACCAAGGAAACCACCATGTCGGGCAGTGATTTTGCGAAGAAGAGCTACAAGCCCTATGAGTTCTACATCCTGACAGTCGACGCGGAGAAATAAATATGAAGAATCTGAAAAACAACATCCTGTTTTTGCTCTATACCGCCATCCTCGGCGCGATCGTGGGCGCGATCGTCTGGGGATTTCTGCGGCTCATGAATCTGGGCATCACGCTGATCTGGGATACCATCCCGGCGCAGATCGAGTTCCCGTATTACACCCTGTGCGTGTGCACGGTCGGCGGTCTGCTGATCGGACTGTACAAGCGCAAATTCGGCGATTATCCCGAGGAGCTGGGCACGGTGATGGGTCAGGTCAAAGAGACAGGACGATATCCGTATCACAATGTTTTTTCGATACTGGGCGCGGCGCTGTTCCCGCTGCTGTTCGGCGCATCCGTCGGCCCCGAAGCGGGTCTGACGGGCGTGATCGCGGGGCTGTGCACCTGGGTCGGCGATAAGCTCAAGCGCTTTCGCGGCGAGATCACGGAGCTGACCTCGATCGGGCTGAGCGCGACCTTGGGCACGATCTTCCGCTCGCCGATGTTCGGCTTTGTCGAGCCGCTCGAATCAGACAAAGAGCCCTCCCTCCCCAAGACATCCAAAACGGTGCTGTACATCGCGGCGATCCTGAGCTCCTTCGGTACCTTCATGGTACTGACCAAGGTGCTGGGCGGCAGTACCGGCATCGACAGGATCGAGGGCGAACGCTTCTGGCTGCGCAACTACCTGTTTGTGCCGCTGTTGATCGTCGTCGGCATCGCGGCGGGCTACCTGTATTTTCTCTTCAAAAAGCTGACCTCCGCGCTGGGCGCGAAGATGCGGAACCATGTCGTTCTGCGCGCGACCGTCGGCGGATTCCTGCTGGGCGCGGTCGGCACACTGCTGCCGCTGACGATGTTCTCGGGTGAGCACCAGATCAATGAGGTGATGGAGGATCCCGAAAGCGTCGGCGCGATCCTGCTGCTGGTGATCGGCGTGGTCAAGCTGCTGCTGACGAACCTGTGCATCGACACAGGGCTCAAGGGCGGACACTTCTTCCCCGTGATCTTCAGCGGTGTGAGCATCGGCTGCGGCATGAGCCTGCTGCTGGGCGCGGATATGGTGCTCTGTACCGCGGTCGTGACGGCGACGCTGGTCGGTCACACGATGAAAAAGCCGTTGGCGACGGTGCTGCTGTTGATGATCGTCTTCCCTCTGCGGTTGATCCCCGTCATGCTGTTGGCGGCTGCCGCGGCGAAGTTCATCCCCACACCGAAGATTTTGATGCCGAAGGAGATCACGGAGTGATCCATCGGTTACGGTTAGGTCGCGCGCGTCTTTTTCTCGCAATGACTATTTTGATCGGTTACTCGCTCAACACTCGTACAATCAATGCAATCCCTCAGTCACCTTTGGTGACAGCTCCCTTTACCAAAGGGAGCCCAGTTTGTCGAAAAAGAATATAAGTTAGGAACAGTACGTCTATCATCCTCCCTCTGACGAGGGAGGTGGGCTCGCTTGCGAGCTCGGAGGGAGAGATAACGAAGCGTTACAGAA
>JAHKVW010000040.1 GCA_020624805.1 bacterium
AACCCTTTTGTCCGCTTCGCGGACATTTCCCCTATCAGGGGAATCTCCCACTGTCACTTCGTGACGTCTCCCCAACGGGGAGCACCCCTCCCCTACAAATCCGATGTCACGTAACTCCTCATTAAAAACGCCCGCGGCGATGAAACCACGGGCGTTATCATTGTGTTATTATTCTTTTTCGGAAAATTACAGCTTTCTGATACGGATGATGCCGTCTACCGTCTCAGCGGCCTCGAGGGCGTCGGGATTCGCACCTGTCACGTCGATGATGGTGTAGGCGTAATCACCGCGGCTCTTGTTCTCCATGTTCTCAACATTACCGCCGATCTTTTCCAGCAGATTGGAGATCATCTTGGGCGCATTGTGATGGAACACACAGAAGCGGGTATCGCCGGTTCTGGGCATGGAAACATTCGGGAAGTTGACGGAGTTCTTGATGTTGCCATTCTCCAGATAATCCTTCATCTCGTCGGCAGCCATGATCGCGCAGTTATCCTCACTCTCGGGAGTGGAAGCGCCAAGGTGCGGGATCGCGACAACGCCGTCTACGTCGAGCAGATCGTTGGTAGCGAAGTCAGTCACATAAGACGCCATCTTACCGCTCTCCAGAGCAGCCTTGATATCGGAAGAAACGACCAGACCGTCACGAGAGAAGTTCAGCAGACGAACGCCGTCCTTCATCTTTGCGATGGTATCAGCGTCGATCATGCCGCGGGTGCCGTCGTTGACCGGCAGATGCAGGGTCACATAATCAGCCTGCGCGTACAGCTCGTCGATGTTGTTGACAGTCACAACGTGACGGGACAGATGCAGCGCCGCGTTAACGCTCAGATAAGGATCGTAACCGATGACGTGCATATGGAGCGCACGCGCCGCGTTCGCGACCAGTACGCCGATCGCGCCGAGTCCGACTACGCCGAGGGTCTTGCCCTTGATCTCGGGACCGACGAATTGGCTCTTGCCCTTTTCGACAGCCTTGAGGTTATTGGGATCGTCCTTGAGGGTCTTGCACCACGCGATACCCTCGCTGATCTTACGGGAGCCGAGCAGCATGCCCGCGATCACCAGCTCCATAACGGCGTTAGCGTTAGCGCCGGGAGTGTTGAATACACAGATACCCTTCTCGGCACACTTGTCGAGCGGGATGTTGTTGACGCCTGCACCGGCACTAGCTATCGCGAGAAGGCTCTCGGGCAGCTCCATGTCGTGCATAGAAGCGGAGCGAACGAGGATACCCTCGGGCGCGTCGCACTCGTCAACACAGTTATAGTCAGCGCCGAAGCGCTCGATCGCAACGGGAGCGATCTTATTCAGCTTTAAAATGTTATACATGATAAACTCCTTGTATCAATTAGGAATTAGGAGTTAGGAATTAGGAATCAAGGGCGGACGCTGTCCGCACCTGATCGATTGTTGCGAGCCAAACGCATCCGATTCATCCGTCAGGAATCCGGAACACGAAGTGTTCCCCTCAATTCCTCATTCCTCATTACTCATTCCTAATTATTATTTGTTTTCCTCTTCAAACTTCTTCATGAAGGCGACGAGCTTCTCAACGCCCTCGATCGGCATTGCGTTGTAGATAGAAGCGCGCATACCGCCGACGGTACGGTGACCCTTGATGTTGATGAAGCCGGCTTCCTTAGCGGCAGCGACAAACTTCGCGTCCAGATCGGTATCGCCGGTAACGAACGGAACATTCATCAGAGAACGATCCTCGGGAACAACGGTGCCCTTGAACATCTCGGAAGAATCGAGGAAGTCATACAGGATCTTCGCCTTCTTCTCGTTGAGCTCCTTCATCTTATCCAGACCGCCGACCTCGTTCTTGATCCACTCGAGGACGAGCTTCATGATATAGATGGTGTAGCAGGGAGGTGTGTTGTACATAGAACCGTTGTCCGCATGGATCTGGTAGTTGAGCATGGTGGGAGTGATATCTCTCGCCTTGCCGAGCAGATCCTCACGGATGATGCAGATGGTCACGCCTGCGGGAGCTACGTTCTTCTGAGCACCGCCGTAGAGCATACCGAACTTGGTAACGTCAAGCGGCTCAGAAAGGAAGCAGGAAGAGATATCGGCGATCAGCGGAACGTCACCGGTATCGGGCAGCTCATGATAAACAGTACCGTAGATGGTGTTGTTCATGCAGATGTAGAAGTAGTCGGCATCCTTAGTAAAGGTGCTCTTGTCGAGCTTCGGGATATAAGAGAAGGTCTTATCCGCGGAGGAAGCAACGATGTTGACGTCGCCGTAGCGGCCTGCTTCGGCAGCAGCCTTCTTCGCCCACTGACCGGTCACAACATAGTCAGCCTTGCCGGTGCCGTTCATGAAGTTGAGCGGGATAGCGGCAAACTGGGTGGAAGCGCCGCCCTGCAGGAACAGGACCTTGTAGTTGTCGGGAATGTTCATGATCTCACGCAGGAGAGACTCAGCCGCGGTGATGATCTCGCCGTACTCCTTGGAACGGTGGGACATCTCCATGACGGACTCGCCGGTGCCCTTGTAGTCGAGCATCTCAGCAGCCGCGGTCTTCAGTACGCTTTCGGGCAGCATCGAAGGACCTGCCGAAAAATTGTAAACTCTTGCCATAATATATACCTCCTAAATTTGTCAGGCGCAGGTGCTTTCACACCGCGCTTATTCAAGACAAAACATTGACATGATATGGAATCACTCCGAACGGAGCTTCGGTTTTCCCCATATCTGTTACAATTATATGACAAATCCCCTGTTAATTCAATAACAATCGAGAATTACGGCATAGTAATTTCGCAAAAATTCACCGCCATTTTTATACATTTTGCAAAAAATCCGCCGAAATCTAACAAATTGTAATGCCTAAAAACAAGTTTTTAGATTAATTAGAAATGAGGAATTAGGAATCAGGAATGAATGGAGGGCTTCGCCCTCACCCGTTTATATGCGCACCTGAAAACTCGATAATAACAGATAACGCCCGAGACTCCGCGAAAGAGCCTCGAGCGTTATTATATCTTGTTATATCAATCAAAACGCATCGGCGTTTCCCGGAATTCCTAATTACTCATTCCTAATTAAATAAGCCATAAAACGCCTTATGCGCCATGTAGATATCCGCCTTGGAGATGACCTCAAAGGGCGCGTGCATGCACAGCACCGCTACGCCGAGGTCGACCACGTCGACGTTCATGTTGGCGACGTATTTGGCGATGGTACCGCCGCCGCCGATATCGACCTTGCCCAGTTCGCCGACCTGCCACTTGACGTCGTTCTTCGCGAGCATGGAGCGGATCTCGCCCATGAACTCAGCTGACGCGTCGGAGGTGTCATACTTGCCGCCGTGACCGGTGTACTTGCTGATGACAACGCCCTCATTGATGAAGGAGCAGTTCTTTGCCTCATACACGGACGGGAAAGTGGGATCGAACGCCGCGTTGACGTCCGCGGAAAGGCACTTGCTCTTAGAGAGCACACGATAGCCCTCGTTTCCGTCGAGCTTCGCCAGATCATAGATGAAGTATCTGAGGAAGTCGCTCTGCATACCGGTGTTGCCGTCAGAACCCGTCTCTTCCTTATCGGTCAGATAGGTGATGCAGGTGCATTCGGGCAGCTTGGTGTCAAAGATCGCCGTGACGGACGGATAAGCACAGCACTTGTCGTCGTGGCCGTAGCCGCCGATCATCGAGCGGTCAAAGCCGACATCTCGGGTCGGATACGCGGGGCAGAAGTTCAGCTCCGCGGAGAGGAAGTCGTTCTCCTCGATACCGAAGCGGTCGTTGAGGATCTTCATCACGTTCAGCGCGACAAGATCCTTTTCCTCGCTGTCGTCATAGGGTCTGGAGCCGACAAGGATATTCAGATCCTCGCCCGTAAAGAGTTTCGATACGGTCTTCATCGCGCCCTCACGATCGAGGTGCGGAAGCAGATCGGTGATCAGGAAACACTCGTCCTTGGGATCGTCGCCGATGCGGATGTCCACGGTGGAGCCGTCGAGCTTGACCACTCTGCCGTGCAGGGCAAGCGGTACGGTCGTCCACTGATACTTTTTGATACCGCCGTAGTAATGGGTCTTGAACAGCGCCAAGCCATTATCCTGATACAGCGGATTGGGCTTTAGATCGATGCGCGGAGAGTCGATATGCGCGATCGCCAAGCGTACACCGTTCGAGGTGCCGTTCTTGCCGATCACAGCCAGACCGATCGCTTTCTCGCGGTTGATCACATAGACCCTGTCGCCGGGCTGATAAGAGCCGTCGGGGTCGAATTCCACAAAGCCCTCTTTCTCAGCCAGCGCCTTGACGTAGCTGACCGCCTCGCGCTCGGTGCGGGAGTTATCGAGGAACTTCTTGTAATCCTCACAGTAAGCGTCCGCCTGAGCGAGCACCTCTGCCGAATAGGTCGCCGCGCCGCGGCGTTCTTTCATCATCAGTTTTTCTCTGAGTTCTTTTGCGTTTTCACTCATTTTGTACCTCCGTTTGTTAATGAGAAATTAGGAGTTAGGAATTAGGAATTGATGGAGGGCTCCGCCCTCACCCATTGAAACAGGAGAGGATACGGTTCCTATCAAACTATATAGGAATCAAAAACACAAAGTGTTTCCCTCAAATTCCTCATTCCTCATTACTAATTCCTAATTAGAATAATATAGTTTTTGATACAGATCATACGCGTGACCGACGCGCTCGACGTAGGCGGCGGTCTCCTCATAGGGGATATTCGTCAGCGTCTTGCCGTCGGGCGATATGTTCGGATCCTGCAGCCAGCCGTCCACGGTAGTGGTGCCGGCGTTATAGGCGGCGACAGCCGTATCGCGGTTGCCGTACTTGTTGAGCAGCACAGACAAGAGATAGGTGCCGTAGCGGATGTTGATATCGGGATCCCTGAGCGAGTCGGTGGAGTAGATCACCTGTCCGTCCAGACTCTCCTGCAGCCAGTCAAAGGTCGATGGCATCAGCTGCATCAAGCCCAACGCGCCCGCGGAACTCTCTACATCCTCACGAAAGCCGCTTTCGGTGCGGATGACCGCATACACGAGCGGTTCTTCCACGCCGAACTCAGTCGCGTATTTGTGCACCTGTTCCCCGTATTGCTGTTGATAAAACATTTTGTATACCTTTCCCTTTGTTCCCTTATAGTTTGTGTCGGAAACAAAAAAGAATACCAGCACGCCCACGAACATCAAAAGCACAAATGTCACGAGGAACCCGATCGCTCCGTGCCCCTTGGTATCGCGTGAATGTCGTCGGTCATATCTTCTGCTCATCCGCGCACCACCTTTCGCCGTATTGCCGCACCGCGTCAAAGAACGCCTCGGCGGAACCGTTATTATATAGTATATCGTCGCAGTGGGCGATAAAGAACTCTTCACTGAGCTGTACCGACATCCGACGCTCCGCCTCTTCCGTACTCAGCCCGTCGCGCCGCATGATCCTCTCGGCACGGAGCTCGGGATCGGCAAGCACACCGACGATGCGGTAACAGAACACATCCTGACGCGCTTCAAAGAGTTGAGAAGCATCAAAAACAACGGTGTCGCCATTGATTTTTTCAGCCTGCGCGAGCATGATCTCGCTGATCTTGGGATGGGTGATCGCGTTGAGCGTTTCGGTGTTTTCGGGTGACGAAAACGCGATCTGAGCGACACGCCGCCTGTCAAGACTGCCGTCGGGCAAAAGCACGTTGCCGAATGAAGCGCAAAGCATCGCTTTCACTTCGCTGTCCTCAACCGCAAGTCTAGCGGCTTCATCCGCGCTGACGATCGGGAATCCGCACTCGGCGAGCAATCGCGCCGCCTCACTTTTCCCCGCGCCGGTCTGACCTGTCAGGCCGATGATCCGCTTTTCGGGCAGATCGATGACCTCGAACGCCGCCGCGCGGATCAGCCGGTTGTACAGCGCCATGCCGACGCCGGTCGCCTCGGGACAATGGGCATAGACAGCGTTCACATCCTCCAGATCATCCACCGCCCGGAGCGCGTCAAACAGCGTCTTTGCCTGCGCTTTTTCATCATCCATACCGCCGATCGTGATACAGGGCATATCGAGCTGCGGCTTATCCTCGTCATAGCACATTGCCGCGATATGCGGATCACGGGCGTACAGACGGTTCATATATGTGATGTAGCGCTCGTCACTGCCGCGCAGGAGCACGACACGGGTACGAGGCGCGTAATGCTTATACTTCATGCCGGGTGACGAGGCTTTTTCGTTGTTTTCCAGTTGATGGAGCACCGCGTGATCGACCTCGATCGCGCCGATGACGGCTTCGATCTCTTCACGAGTGATCAGCCCGGGACGCAGGATACGCGGTGTATCGGCCGCGAGCGTGATCACGGTACTCTCCACGCCGACAGAACAGCTGCCGCCGTCGATGACAGCCTCGATCCTGCCCTCCATGTCGTCGATGACATGCTGTGCCGTCGTTGGACTGGGCTTGCCGGAGGTGTTGGCGGAGGGCGCCGCCAGCGCCAGACCGCTTGTTTTGAGCAGCCTTTGCGCGTCGGGATGGGACGGGATGCGGATCGCCACGGTACTCAGCCCCGCGCTGACTTCATCGGGGATGACCTCGCCCTTGGGCATGATGATGGTGAGAGGTCCCGGCCAGAAAGCCTGCGCGAGCTTTATCGCCTTTTCGGGAATCTCAGAAACAAGGCGCAAGCGTTCGATGTCGGAAAACTCCGCGACATGGACGATCAGCGGGTTATCCATCGGACGACCCTTCGCCTCAAAGATGCGGCGTACCGCCTCCCCGTCGAGGGCATTCGCCGCCAGACCGTAGACCGTTTCGGTAGGCATAGCGACCAGACCGCCGTCACGCAGGATGGCGGATGCCTGTTCGATATCCGGTTGTGTGTTGGTTAAATGGTAGGTTTTCATCATATTAATTAGGAATTAGGAGTTAGGAATTAGGAATGAATGGTGAGCAAGCCCACACCCAGTAAAATAATTAATAGACATTTCAATCTGAAACTATAGAAATTCAAAGCACGAAGTGCTTCCCATAATTCCTCATTCCTAATTTCTCATTGTTTCTTTCAACTGCTCTGCCCGTTGTGCGGTGACCAGTGCGTCGATGATCTCATCGAGGTCGCCGTTCATGATCTCGTCCAGTTTATACAGCGTCAGCCCGATACGGTGATCGGTGACGCGGCTCTGCGGGTAATTATAGGTGCGGATCTTCTCGCTGCGGTCGCCCGAACCGACCTGAGAACGCCTGTCGGAAGCGATCGCCTCATGCTGTTTATCCTGCTCGATCTTGAGCAGGCGCGATTTGAGCACCTTCATCGCCTTATCCTTATTTTTGTACTGAGAACGCTCATCCTGACACTCCACCACCATGCCCGTGGGCTTATGGGTGATGCGGATTGCGGACGAGGTCTTGTTGATATGCTGACCGCCCGCGCCGGAGGATCGGAAGGTGTCAATCTCCAGATCATTGGGGTTGATGTCGATCTCTACGTCATCCGCTTCGGGAAGCACGGCGACCGTCGCCGCCGAGGTATGGATACGCCCTGAGCTTTCGGTCTTGGGCACACGCTGGACGCGATGGGTGCCCGACTCGAACTTGAAGCGGCTGTAAGCGCCGTCACCGCTGACGATGAAAGACACTTCCTTATAGCCGCCCAACCCCGTCTCATTGAGGTTGATGACCTCGAGCTTGTAGCCTCTGCGCTCGGCGTACATGCTGTACATGCGGTACAGATCGTAGGCGAACAGCGAGCTTTCCTCACCGCCCGTACCGCCGCGAATCTCGACGATAACGTTGCGTTCATCGTTCGGATCCTTGGGCAAAAGCAGGATCTTGAGCTCCTCTTCCAGCTCAGGCAGTTTGCGCTTTGCGTCATCGAGCTCGATGGACGCAAGCTCCCTGAGCTCTTCATCGGACGACGCGTCGTCGAGGATCATCAGGCTGTCCTCGATGGTCTGCTGGGCGCTTTGGTACTCACGGTACTTCTTGACCACCGGTTCGATGGACGCGTATTCGCGCATCACCTCGCGGTAGCGGTCGGGGTCGGACACCACATCCGGCTCGTACATCAGCTTTTCCAGTTCGTTATATCGTTTATCAAATATCGCTAATCTGCTGAACATTATATCTCCCTGTTTAATGAAGAATTAGGAATTAGAAATTAGGAATTAGGAATGAACGGTGGGCAAGCCCACACCCATTGATAAATATGCTGAAGCGTTTGATTCCGATACAATAGGAATCCAAAGCACGAAGTGCTTCCCGCAATTACTAATTCCTCATTCCTCATTCCTCATTACTTTCCTGATATTCCTTTCGACCTTCTTGCGGGGCACCATGACCTCTCTGCCGCATTTTTGACAGCGGATCTTAAAATCCATGCCGACACGCAGGACGAGAAAACGGTTGTCGCCGCAGGGATGGGGCTTTTTCATAATCAATTCATCGTCGACGCGGATATCCATACGCCCCTCCTCAGTCCGTTTCTGATATCGTATGATTAAAATGTTGAACCGTTCAACAATAACCTTTAACTATAATTGATATTATACCATATATTGGCAGAAAAAGCAAATAACGTTTCTGTCATATAAACCATATATTGTGAAATTAATGTTAACACTTCTCAATATCTTGACTACGGCGGGCAGATGAAGTATAATGTAGGATGATAAATTGGAAATAATTCCGAAACAAACATGAAGGTACATTATGGAAGATAAACATTATTCTCTCAAACACCGGTTCGCGTTCGGCGCGATGACCGCGGCGCTGTTCTGTTTTACGCTGCTGGTGTACGGACCGCTCTCGCTGTATGTGACCGGTAACGATGAAATGTGGTTCAGCTTTCGATCGCTCCTCACCCCCGTCATCGTCGTATCGCTGATCGGATTTGTCGTGATGACGCTTTTGCTCTCACTGCCCAAGGGCGTGTTCCACAAGGTGCTGTGCTGTCTGACGTTCGGTATCTCGCTGGGTTTGTACGTCCAGTGCAGCTTCTTCAACATCAGCTACGGCTCCGGTGTGCTGGACGGCTCCCAGATCGCGTGGATGGACTACACCACCTACGGCGCGATCGACTCGGCGATGTGGGCAGCGTGTATCGCGATGCCCTTTGCGCTGTTCATGGTATTCAAGCGCTCATGGCGGCATGTGCTGATGGTCGCGGCGGTGTTCATCATATTCACCCAGATCGCGGGACTGTCGCTCGATTTGTACAAGAACCAGAACACACTCGACAAGCTCAGTCATGAGGTCACCACCGACGGCATCTATGAGCTGTCGGATAAGGACAACACGCTGGTGTTCGTCTTGAGCTCCATGGACAAAGAGTACTACGACGAATACAAAAAGGAGCATCCCGACGTCGAGAATCAGCTCAGGGGCTTTACCGAATACACCAATGTCTCGTCGACAGGCTCCGATGCGCTGGTATCGGTACCGGCGATGCTGACCGGCGAGGTCTACAAGAAGGACGTCAAATACACCGAATACGTCAATGGCGCGTGGAACGCCAACAACGCCTTTGACGTACTGCAAAAGTTCGACGCTGACGCCCGCGTCTATGCCGACGACAAATATTTCGGCAACGCCGCAGTGCGCAAGGTGGACAATATCTCCGATCGCGCCAAGGATAAGGACGCATACAAGGTCATCGGCTCCACCATGTACCGCTACACACTCTATAAGGCGGTGCCCCATTATATGAAGCAGCTCTTCTGGATGAGCCTGAGCGACTACTCCAACTTCAAGAGCAACAATACCTATAACCCCGACGCCGACGACAAGTTCTTTGCCGACTATGATAAGGCGGAGGGCTTCACCTACACCGACAAGTATCCCTGTGCGGTACGCGTCTATCACCTCAAAGGCGCCAAAGCGCCCTATCGCCTGACCTCAGAGGGCGAGAAGGATCCCGACGGCACCTCGCGCACGGAACAGATCGAGGGTGAATTCAGCTGTATCTTCAAGATGATCGACGACCTCAAGAGCAACGGCAAGTTCGAGAACGCACAGATCGTCATCACCGCCGACAACGGCAACGAAGATTACAACCAGCGTCCGATGCTGTTGTATAAGGACAAAAACGCCATCGATGTGTATCGCACCAGCGCGGCGCCCGTGACTCTCTTTGATCTGCCCGCCACCCTCGCGTCGTCCGTCACCAAGGATTACGCGAAGATCGGCACCGGCAAAACCTTTGATGACGCGGAAAAATCCACTCCCAAGCGCGAGCGCTACTTCTACCGCAGCGTCGGCTCCAACGCGGAGTCCCGCATCGAAGAATACCTGATCAACTCCGCTGAGCTCGATTCCAAAAA
>JAHKVW010000001.1 GCA_020624805.1 bacterium
GGATTGCCACAGCCCGCAAATGAATAGTCATTGCGAGGAGGGCGACCGAGCCCGACGTGGCAATCTCAACCTTAACCGATGCGGGCTTCGCAATGACGCCGTTATTGTTACGTCGGTTTATTCGGTGGTTACTTCAGGAGAGCAATATGGACAGAAGATACCCGCGGGTCACCGTCAGCAAAAAATGCGAGCGCTTTATCAAGGGCGGTCATATCTGGGTCTATCATGATGAGATCAGGGAGATCGACGGCAGCTATGAAAACGGCGATATCGTCGATGTGCTGACCGAAAAGGGTCGGTATCTCGGATCGGGCTATATCAACGACAGCTCCAAGATCCGTGTGCGGATCATCTCCAAAAACGCGAACGATCGCTTTGATACGGCGTTTTATCGCCGCCGCGTCGAGTACGCGGTCGATTACCGCCTGACCGTGATGGGCGAGGATTTTTCCTCCTGCCGTTTGATCTTCGGTGAAGCGGACGGATTTCCCGGCTTGACGGTGGATAAATTTGAAAACGTGCTGGTCGCGCAGGTGCTCTCACTGGGCACCGACCGCGTCAAGGAGACGATCTTCCGACTGCTGGTCGAGGTGCTGAGAGAACGCGGCTATCCGGTCGAAGCGATCTATGAGCGCAACGACGTCAAGGTGCGCGAGCTGGAAGGGCTTAGGGAATACAAGGGCTTTTACCCGCTGGACGGACTGCGTACCGACCTCAGCGGCGAGGTCGGGATCACCGAAAACGGCATCCGCTATGCGGTGGACTATGTCAACGGACAAAAGACGGGCTTCTTCCTCGACCAGAAATACAACCGCCGCGCGGTCGCGAAGATCGCGAGGGGCAAAAGGGTGCTCGACTGCTTCACCCATACGGGCGCTTTCGCGCTGAACGCCGCGACCGTCGCCGAGCATGTGACCGCCGTGGATATCTCGCAGACCGCGATCGATATGGCGAGGCGCAACGCCGCCCTCAATGGCATGACGAACATCGACTTCGTCACCGCGAATGTGTTTGAGCTGTTGACGCAGGCGGAAAAGGAGCATCGTCGGGATTGGGATTTCATCATCCTCGACCCACCCGCGTTCACCAAATCGCGCTCCACCGCGCGCGCCGCACAGCGCGGCTATAAGGAGATCAACCTCAAGGCGATGAAGCTGCTGCCCCGCGGCGGCTACCTCGCGACGTGCAGCTGCTCCCACTTCATGCCGGACGAGCAGTTTTGCAGGATGCTGTATTCCGCCGCCGCTGACGCGAACGTCAGCCTCAGGCAGATCGAATGCAGACAGCAGAGCGCCGATCACCCCATCCTGTGGGGCGTAGAAGAAACGGATTATTTAAAATTTTATATATTCCAAACCGTGTAAAGGAGGTAGTAACATGAAGAAGATCATCGCCATTTTAGCGCTTATCCTGGCGATCGCCGCTGTTTTCGCGGCAAGCAGCAAAGAGCAAGACGAAGAAGAGTAAAGGAGAGAGATCATATGAAAAAGTTTTTAGCCATCTTAGCCGTTATCCTGCTGATCGGCGCTGTGTTCACTCCGCGTGAAGAAAAGAACACCGACGAAAAGTAAAGGAGAATACGGATGAAAAAACTCATCGCTATCTTAGCCGTTATCCTGCTGTTCACCGTTGTGCTGACGGCTTGCGGTAAAAAGGACAAGGATAAAGCCGCGGATGACGCCGCGACGAGCGACAGCGCCACATCCTCCTCGGCTGCCGGCGACGCCAAATCCGCGACAGAATTGCCGTCCGCTACGACGGTGGTGACCGAAACGACCGCTAAGGGCGGTACGATCGAGAAGGATCAGGAAGGAAACGTCATCGAGATCGATTCCTCGGGTGAGATCGTGACGATCAAAAACGCCGACGGCGAATCCGTCGATATCCCCGAGTATCTTGATCAGCATTATTTTGTCTCGTCATCCGGCAAAACCTACGGAAACGCCTCTATGAGCGATCAGTCAGATAAGAGCTCGTCGCAAGGCGGCGCTTCCTCAAAATCGGACGACAAGGGCAGCGCTTCTTCCAAGGAAGAAAAGGATTCTCCCACCGAAGCGGAGAAGATAATCTATGCGACCGAAGAATACGAACTGCCGATCCTGTGACATTCGGACAATATCCAAGAAAACATCCCCCACGTGCTGTACGTGGGGGATGCTGTGTTTTATACTGATTTCTAAAAA
The DNA here is from genome assembly GCA_020624805.1 of bacterium. Lineage (GTDB taxonomy): Bacteria > Bacillota > Clostridia > Oscillospirales > Acutalibacteraceae > Ruminococcoides. Next base: position 2,184 of record JAHKVW010000001.1, read on the forward strand.
AGGGTTTGATCAGATGTCAGTGTAATATTTCATACTTAGTATCACAGAACAAGGCGGAGGACGACGATACCGCTTTACCCTATTTGATCGCGTCATTGATATCGAGCGCGATGACGTTCAGAAAATCATAGTATCCGTTGGAATCGGGATGATGGTTGTTGATTGCGTCGTCAAGGACTTTATCGATCTCGTTGTTCGTGAGCTGCTCGGCGCAGCTGCCGGAGGTGGCGATATAGACTTCACGCTCACCTTTCTTGCCGCTGATCACCACCAGAACGATGATACCGTCGACGTCTTTGCCGTAGGTATTCTCATAATACATATCCGCGTAACCCTGTGCCGTGCCGTTATGAGTAAAGCTCGCGCCGTTTAAGTCTTTCACGGTCACGAAGGCGAGGTTACCGTTGCATGATTTCTTGACATACTTGATCGTGTCGAGCAGCTTGGTTTCCTCCTCAACGGACAGTACATCCGCGGAGTCGTCCAACTTGTAGTTTGCTTTACTGAGGATGGGTTGTATAATAAAAAAAATAACAACGAGCACTGCGAGGATGCTAAAAAAGGACACGGCGATGGCCGTCTTGGCTCTCTTGCCGGAATTTGCGGTATTCACTTCGGGAGCATGATCTGTCCGGTTATCTGCCGCGGGCGTCTGTCTGATGACCGGATTGATCGGGACGGGATCGTTGGTGATCGGTGTCGGTTCGGTCGCTCTGTCAAAAACAGGGCTGCTGTCCTCCGCGAGCATCGTAAGATCATTATGCGAATCATAGACGGTCGGCGAGGAGGAATAGACTTGTTGAACGGGGGTTCTTGCTTCTTCCAGCAGCTGTAATAATTCCGTCATACTCCGACAGCGATCCTGCTCACGAACGGCAAGCCCGTACATCAGTACTTTTTCTACCTCGGGAGATATGTTGACGCCTAACTGTGACGGCAGCTTGAGATTATCTTCAAAGATCCTGTCCAGTGATTCATCGGGTGTCTTGCCGGTGATACAGCGGTAGATCGTTGCGCATATGCCGTAGACGTCCGTCCACGGTCCCTGCTTACCGTTGCTTCGATACTGTTCCTCGGGCGCATAGCCTTTCTTGAGCATGACGGACATCGTTCGGTTGTCGTCGGTATAGCTGCGCGCCGCGCCGAAGTCCATCAGCCAGACACTGCCGTCATCCAGCATCATGATGTTGTCGGGGCTGATGTCGCGGTGGATCACGCCTGCCGCGTGGATCTTTTCGAGGGATTGCATGATCGGCTTGAGCAGGTCGATCGCCTGATCAACGGACATCGCTCCGTTTGTGCGCAGATAATGCCGCAGGTCTATGCCGTCGAGATATTCCATAATGATGTAGGCGGTGTTGTTTTCCTGAACAAAACCACTGACGTCGACGATACCCGGTTCTTTATGAAAACGCGCAATGATCTTAGCTTCCTTCAAAAGCCTTTCTTTTCCTTTTTGATATAGATCGATATTTTCGCCTTCGCTGACGCAGACAGAGTTATCAACGGAGCAATTGCGTTGAGAGATTCCGTAAGGATAGTATTCCTTTACAGCGACCGGTATATCAAGAAGCGTGTCGAGGGCAATATATGTAATGCCGAAGCCGCCTTCACCCAGTACCCTGCCTATGATGTATCTGCCCCCTACGAGAGTACCCGCCGGAAGGTGGTGGCTGAAAGGATCCGGCTTATTCTCGTTACCGCAGAAAGGGCAGAACTTCGCGTCGCCCTTTTCATGCATACAATGGTAGCATAACATAAGGAAGCTCCTTTCATGAGGTTTCTGTCTATATGATACTAAAGAAGAGATTTGATGTCAATTATTATCGAATATAATTAAGAAAGGGGCTGTCGCATCAAATACGACAGCCCCTGCTGTGCTATATAGAGTCAATACGGATCAGAAGGATCTGCCGCCGCCTCCGTGAGAGCCGCCGCCGGAGCTGGTGTGCGAGCTGCTGCCGCTGTCCTTGGGACGGGCGGTGCGGCTGACGGTGCTGTATAGGTAGGAATCGCGCGCCGCTGTGACGTTCATGCTGCCGGGACGGACATAGTTGACCGCTCCGCGCTGCATCTCAACGCTCTTGAGCTGCTTTTTCAGGAACGACAGGATGAGCATCGCGAGAACGAACGCGATGATGAACGATAAGGGGAGCATATACCACTTGACATGCGGGATGACCGCGCCCTTGATACCGACCGCGATGTAGTTCAGAAAATCATAGTAGCCCTTGGAATCGGGACTGTGCTTGTCAAGTGCGACGTCAAAGATATCCTCTCTCTCGCTGTCCGAGAGCTGCTTGATGCACTTGCCGGAGGTGGAGATATAGATATCGCGCTTGCCCTTGCCGTTGTTGAGCACCAGCAGGACGACGATACCGTCGGTGTTTTTGCCGTAGAGGGTCTCATAATACATATCCGCATAATCCTGCGTCGTACCGTTATGAGAGAAGCTCGCGCCGTTTAAGTCCTTCACGGTCGCGAAGGCGAGGTTGCATTTGCACGCTTCGCTGACGTCCTTGATCGTGGCGAGCAGCTTGGTCTCTTCATCGGGGGACAGCACATCCGCGGAATCATCCAGCTTGTAGCTGTAGGATGCGCTTTCGGCATACGCGGGGAGGATCGCGACGGAGAGGATCAGTACAACGGCGAACAGTGCCGCTAAAAGTCGTTTTGTCATGTCGCGCCTCCTTACAGTAACTGGATCAGCCACATGCCGCCGTAGATCAAAGCGCCGGCGACAGCGGTGAAGATGGCGGCAAATCTCCAGAATTTGCCTTTATCGGTGGGGAGGTTGCCGACGAACTTGCCGGTCTGGCCGTTCATGGCAAAGGTGTATTTCTCGTCCTTATAGGTCGTGTTCAGCAGCCATACGGGATAGAACGCGTATTTGGTCTTGCCGTCGTGCAGACGCACCGAGGAATATTCGGGCGTGACGGTGACATAGCCCTGCACCGTATCACGGAACGCGTCCTCGGTAGAGGTCTTGATACGCTGGTTGGCTCTCTCGATGGACTGTTCGGCGTCGACGTCGTATTTGTCGGCAAAATAGCCCGAGAGATAGGCGGTCCGGAAGTCGACCGCTTCCGAGAAGTTGTACGGTTCGACGCTCTCCATCAGATCGTCGGGCATACGGGTGGAGCCGTCTACGGGAACATGGTCGAACGCGACGTTGCCCGCGCGGTAGACCGAGAAGTACGAGGTCTCCACATAGTTATAGTTAGAGTCCGACCAGCTGCGGGTGCGGGTCGCGCGGAAGCGGATGTCCGCGTCGGCGTCGGAATCGAACAGCCAGAACGGAACATAGATGCCCTTGATCTCGTCGATGTGGTTCTCATCCTTAAAGATCTTGGGCAGCAGGAACTTGCCCTGCAGATGCTTGAGGTACTCCGCCTTGGCGGCTTCTTTATTGAGCTTGAAGGGGATGACATAGTCGGGCTTTAAGGAACCCGAGAACTGCTGCATGATGATGGCGTGGTTGCCGCAGAAGGGACATTCGGTCGCCGCGGTGTTCTCGTCGCCGACGATCTCGCCGCCGCAGCTCTGGCAGATGTACGAGCGCAGTCCGGAGGCTTCGTCGGTCGTCCACTGTGTGCCCGCGTTGGTGTCCCATTCCAGCTTGTCGGTACCCTCGTTGTTCAGGTCCTCGTCATACGCCTTGAGGGCTTCGACCTCGAACTCGGTATCGCAGAAGGGGCATTTCATTTTTTGTATGGTGCTGTCAAAGGCTAACGCGCCGCTGCAGCACGGACATTTATATTCATGTACTGCCATATTTACTCCTTTACATTATCGTGATTCGGTGGCAAAGAGTCTGCCGGTAATACGAAATTCAGAAAGGCTATAGTGCGCCTATAGCCTTTCTGTCGGACCGGTTACCGAGATGCGGGAGGAGCAATTCTTTCCGTGGGGAACAAGCCTTTCGGGAGGAGCAGCAGTGGCGCTTAGCCAATCGCAGATGGATCTGCTCCCCATGCGCTGTTGCATGGGAGTTGTTAGCCAAATCAAAGATTTGGACAACTCCTCAAGCCCCTCCCCTACAAATCGGTATTGGTCAAAAGATTATACTTTGTCGTTATCGTCGAAGACGTCGCCGCACTCGGGGCAGAACTTCGGCGGATGATGCGGATCCTCGGGCTCCCAGCCGCATTTGTCGCACTTGTAAAGCGGTGCGCCCTCGGGCTTCTTGGCGCCGCAGTTGGAGCAGAACTTGCCCTTGTTGACCGCGCCGCAGGAGCAGGTCCAGCCGTTATCCTCGGGCTTCTTGGTGCCGCATTCGGTGCAGAACTTGCCGGTCGCCTGCTTGCCGCAGGAGGGACAGGTCCAAGCGCCCTTTGCGGGAGCGGCGGGTGCGGGAGCCGCCTGCTGCTGTGCCTGTTGCTGAGCTTGCTGCTGCTGACCCATCTGGAAGAGGTTCGCCGCGGCGTTGCCGCCGACGCCCTGTGCCATGCCCATGCCCATGAACGCGCCTACCGCGCCGTTCTGGTTGTTTGCCGCGTCCTGCATCGCCTGTGCCTGAGCGCCGACGAGGTGAGCCGCCGCCATGTTGGGATCGCGGAATGCCGCGTTGCGCTGGACTTCCTTGAGCATCTTCTGGTCTTCCTCGGGGAGGTCGACGTTCTGGAACGCGATGGAAACGAGCTTTAAGCCGCGTAGCTTGCCCCATTTTTCGTCGAGCACATCATTGAGCGCGTTGAGCATATCCTCTTCATGAGCGGGGATCTGGTTGGGGCGGATCTCGAGGTCGGACAGCTTGCCGAAGCCCGGACGCAGCGCGCCGATGAACTCGGTCTTGAGCTGACGGTCAAGCTCCGCGCGCTCGTAGTCGCCGCCCGCGAAGTTACCGCAGACCTTGGTATAGAAAATGATCGGGTTGTCGATGATATAGCTGTAGTAGCCGTTGCAGCGGATGCTGACGTCGAGGTCGAGACCGATGCGGCTGTCTACCACGCGGAAGGGTACCGGGTTCGCGGTGCCGAAGGGGTTCTCCATCAGCTCGAGGGTATTGAAGTAGTATACGCGCTGATCCTTGGGCGGTTCGCCGCCGTAGGTAAAGCGCTTACCCACCTCCATAAAGGTGCGCTTGAGCGATTCACCGAACTTGCCGGTGAAGATGGAAGGCTCGGTCGCGGAATTGTAGGTGTACTGACCGGGTACGGCACAGATCTCTGCCACAACACCCTGATCGGTGATGATGGCGCACTGACCGTCGGCGACGATCAGACCGGAGCCGTCGGAGATGACGTTGTCGCTGCCCTTGGTGTTGGACGAGCGAGCCGACGTCTTTTTCTGACCCTTGCGCGCGAGCACCGTCTTGGGCATCGCGTCACATACGAAGAATTCTTTCCACTGGTCTGCCAATACTCCGCCTGCGGAGCCTAAAGCAGCTTTAATAAGTCCCATAATGTTTTCCTCCGGTTGATAGAATTTGTAGATGGCGGCTTTTATTGAATCTCAATATCGATCCGCGGTTTATCATACAAGGGTATTATACTATAAATCAAATGCTGATTGCAAGTGCTCAAACGGATAGAATGGTCAAACCGCTCCCGTGATATCTCACAAAAAATCAAGTCGGTTTTTATGCAAAGGCGACAATAGAAGATTTGAGACAGAGGGATCGCTCCGCCGAAAAAACGCATCATTATCTTGTGAATACTGACAAATCGGATTTCATAAAGAAAGCTGTCTTTATAGGGAATTCCAAACATCAGATGTGAGGTTGACTTGCGGAGTTTTCCTTTATATAATAGTATTTGTAAGATAGCGTCCGGCGCTCTGTCGGGCAAACTGTATTCAGAAATGAGGTTATGATATGGCTTTATGTAACAATTGCGGTCAGCAGCTTCCCGATAACGCGAATGCATGTCCGTACTGCGGTACCTTTGTCAACGGAAAGAATGTTCAGCAGACAGCACAGTCTGTTGATCCGCAGGGTTATCAGCAGAACTACCAGCAGGCGGCACAGCCCGTCGATCCGCAGGGTTATCAGCAGAACTACCAGCAGGCGGCACAGCCTGTCGATCCGCAGGGTTATCAACAGAATTATCAGCAGGCGGCACAGCCCGTTGATCCGCAGGGTTATCAGCAGAATTACCAGCAGGGCTATGCACAGCCTTATGTGACGCCCGATATGGATGTTCAGCAGAGCAAGGGTATCGCGTGGCTCTCCTACATGGGTCTGCTGTTCCTGATCCCTATGTTTGTCAGAAAAGATTCCGACTATACCCGCTTCCATGTCAAGCAGGGCGCGACGCTCTTCGCGGTCGAGCTGGCTTACGGTGTGACCTATGGTATCCTGATGGCGATCATCAACGCGATCTTCCCCGGTCACTATACCTATGCTTATTCATATTATCTGCCCTCTTATTATGTCCACAGCGATGTGTATAACGTCTTTTCCCTCCTGCTGGGACTGGGCTACATCTTCTTCCTCGTTGTCGCGATCATCGGTATCGTCAACGCGGCTACCGGCAAGAGAAACGAGCTGCCCCTGATCGGCAAGATCCCGTGGATCGCGACCTTGCTCGACAAGACCGTTTATAAGCAGTAATTTTTATGACAGGACCGTCTTTTGACGGTCTTGTTTTTTATATCGCCGTCACGGAAAGGTACAGGATATGGTTTCCGAAAAGGATCATGTACCGGAACAGCTCAGCGGAGCAGAGGAATTCCCCACGCCGAAAAAACGTCAATAAGAAAGAACAGGCTGCCGTTGGGCAGCCTGTTTTAGTTTGTCGAAAAAGCACATTAGTCAGGAACAGAGCGTTTACAAGCCTCCCTCTGACGAGGGAGGTGGGCTCGCTTGCGAGCTCGGAGGGAGAGATAACGATGCGTAATAATGATTCTCCGACTATTGACTCAAGCCGCATTACCGGTATCATTACTCACGGTATTGAGTCATGCGTTTGCATGCTATTGTATAGTTGCGTTATCTCTCCCCTCGCATTCTTTCATTAGTCCCTATTTATCATCCTACTTGCGTGCCCCCTCGTCAGAGGGGGCTGGAAAGGTTTTTCTA
>JAHKVW010000041.1 GCA_020624805.1 bacterium
CAAGCTCGTGTCCGGCGGCACCGACAACCATGTCATGCTGATTGATCTGCGTGAGGACGGCGTGACCGGCAAGGAGCTGGAGCACAACCTCGACGAGGTACACATCACCGTCAACAAGAACACCATCCCCGGCGAGCCGCTCTCTCCGTTCGTCACCTCCGGTATCCGTATCGGTACCGCTGCCGTGACCACCCGCGGTCTCAAGGAAGAGGATATGGATGCGATTGCCGAGTGCATCTCTCTCGTTATCAAGGACTTTGAAGGCAATAAGGCTAAGGTCGACGAGATGGTAGCGGCTCTGTGCGAGAAGTATCCGCTGTACGAATAATATTTCGAGAAATATTTACTGAAAACTGAAAACTTAACACTGAAAAATGAATAATATATGGCGGGACACCCGCGCCTGAATAGTATTGTTCGAGCGCAGCGAGTGACCGCCATTATTCATTATTCAATTTTCAGTTTTCAATATTCACTGTTTTTCCGGAGGAAAAAACCATGAACACGCCCCTTGCCGACAGACTGCGTCCCGAATCTCTCGATGATATCGTGGGACAAAAGGAGCTTTTGGCTCCCGGACGACCGCTGAGAAAGATCATCGAAAGCGGCAACATCCCCAACTTAATATTCTACGGCCCGTCGGGCGTGGGCAAAACGACCCTCGCGTCCTATATCGCGCGGATCACCAATCGCAGCTTCAAAAAGCTCAACGGCACTACGGCGTCCACCGCCGATATCAAGGAGATCGTGTCCTCGCTGAACCCCTTCGAGGGTATCAACGGCGTGCTGCTCTATCTCGACGAGATCCAGTATCTCAACAAAAAGCAGCAGCAGACCCTTCTCGAGTTCATCGAGAACGGCTCCATCACCCTGATCGCCTCCACGACAGAGAATCCTTATTTCTACATCTATAACGCGATCCTCTCTCGCTCGACGGTGTTCGAGTTCCGTCCCGTCGAGCCGGACGAGATCTTGAAGGCGATCAACAGAGCGATCCGCGTGCTGAGCGAGGAAAAGGGCAAGGAGATCGTCTTTTCCGACGAGGCAAAGGCGCATATCTGCTCCGCCTGCGGCGGCGACGTGAGAAAATCACTCAACGCCGTGGAGCTCTGCGTTCTGGCAGGGGATGAGGGAGAGGTCATCCGGGTCGATGAGGAGCTCGCGAAGTCGCTGACCCAGCGCTCCGGCGCTCGCTATGACCGTGACGGCGACTCGCACTACGATGTGATCTCCGCCTATCAGAAGAGTATGCGCGGCTCGGACGTCGACGCGGCACTGTTCTATCTGGCGCGTCTGGTGGAGGCGGGCGATCTGATTTCCGCCTGCCGCAGACTGGTCGTGTGCGCGTGCGAGGACGTCGGACTGGCGTATCCGCAGATCATCCCGATCGTCAAATCCTGTGTGGATATCGCGATGCAGGTCGGCTTCCCCGAGGCGCGGATCCCGCTCGCCGACGCGGTGATCATGGTGTGTCTGGCGCCCAAGTCCAACTCCGGCGTGAACGCGATCTCAGCCGCGCAGGAGGATGTGCGAAAGGGTCTCGGTCAGGTCGTGCCGCGGCAGCTGCAGAACGTCCATGCCGACGGCGAGGAGCGGGATGTGAAGGGGCAGCATTATCTTTACCCTCACAGCTATCCCAACCACTGGATCGACCAGCAGTATCTGCCCGACGATGTGCGCGACCATTGCTATTACGAGTTCGGCGACAACAAAACCGAACAGGCGTATCAAGCGTACTGGGATAAAATCAAAAACAGCTGATTGGTGTAAATGCACAGTAACAGCTAAGAGATAATATTGTCAATTGTGCAAATAAAACAGAAAGCATTCCGCGACAGATCCGAGCATCTGTCGCGGTCTTTTATTCCGGTGTTTTCTTTGTGCATTATGCCCAAAAAAACCATGAAAAATTATACAAGCTAAATCAAAATATATTTCTAATTCAGAAAATTATATTAGACATTTTTATGTATAATAACAGAGGCCAGGATTAAGAACTGGTTAAATTAACATGAAAAGGAGGGAACTATCATGGGAATGAAAGGTAAACGGACAAAGCGCGTTATATCCCTTTTGCTATGTCTGACATTGCTTGTATCCATGTTGGCGCTGGCTGTTTCCGTATCGGCGGCAGAAACCAGAAACATTGTGGCTACAGGCGCTGAAACCTATTATCTGTGGGGTGAGAACAGCAATTCTCCGAATTTCAGCGGCACCACTCCGACAGGTACATTTACTTATGATAGCTCGAAAGGCTACTACTACTATGACCTTAGCGGGTCAAGCGGCGACTACTGCTTTGTTGTTTCGAAGATCTCGGATTCCGCAAACTCGGCAGTCAAGACGCCCGCAGTGCAAACGATCGCCAACGCAGGTTCTTACTACCTGTCCTCGGGCAACTACCACGGCTTCAACTGTATCCATCTGTGGAACCCGAGCGGCGATACCATCCGCATCAGCTTCACTTCCGAAACAGCGGGTCTCACCGCGGTAAAAGCGGGCAGTGATAATCCCACTCAGGTGCCCACTACGGCTCCCAAACCCACCACACCCTCGCCCACTCAGGGCGGCGGTACCAATCCGACCACCGCTCCTCAGCCGACACAGTCGGGCGGCAGTGACGGAAAGACCTATGTCTACTGTGAAAATGAAGCGGGCTGGTCATCGGTTACCGCTTATCTGTGGAACAGCACGAGCGACAACAACAAGGCTTGGCCGGGCGCCGCAATGACTAACATCGGCGGCAACATCTGGCGCTATGAGCTGCAAAAGAGCTACAAGAACATCATCTTCAGCAACAACGGCGCTTCCCAGACATCCGATCTCGCCTACCCCGGCGACGGCTACATCTGGAACAATAAGACCAACGAGTGGAGCATCTATGACACCTCGCCGTTGCAGATATCGTCCTTTGCGACCGATCTTGCGGCTCCCCAGTACGACGGTACGGGCATCACCCTTTCGGCGGAAGCGGAAGGCGAGGGAACGGTCTACTACAAGTTCTCTGTCACCAAGGACGGCAGCACGACTGTCCTGTCCGATTTCAGCACCGCTAATAAGGTGCTCTGGACGCCGCAGAATGCGGGTACCTATACCCTGACCTATGACTTTAAGGACGCGAAGGGCAACCTCAATCAGCGTACCAAGAACTATGTCATCGAGGACGGCAGCTCTGTTGTTGCTCCCTACATCAAGACCGTTACCCCGAACGGCGGTGACATCCAGAACAATTCGAATGTTCAGATCAATGTAGCGGCAGGCGGCGGTAAAACCGGCACCAACCTGCTTTTCTATAAGTACACCATCAAGAATCCGTCCGGCGATATCGCGAATGTTCCGTATTACACACGCAACACGAGCTACGCCTTCACGCCGACGGCTCTCGGACTGCACACCCTGACGCTCAACGTACAGGGCTCCGATAACAAGACCATCGAGCGCTCGTATCTCTTCAACAGCGTAGGCTCTGTTACACCGACAACACCGCCCGAGACACAGCCTCCGGTCCAGCCCACGCAGGCATCTCCGGATCCGACCGAAGCGCCTCCCGCTCCGACGCAGGCGCCTCCTGCTCCGACTCAGCCTTCCACAGATGCTCCCGCACCTGTTGCCGTGTATGGTGATGCTGACGGCGACGGAGATGTCACCATTCTCGACGCTACCTTCATCCAGCGCTATGCGGCGGGTATTAGTCTGCCGACACCGCTCAACGAGCTGAACGCGGACGTCGACGGCGATGGCAGCGTTACGATCATCGACGCGACTCTGATCCAGCGTTTCAAAGCGGGAATCATCAAAAAATTCCCCGTACAATCTTAAAAGGAGGTAACAGATTATGAAGATATTTTCACGTGTTCTGGCACTGCTGATGTGCCTTGCGCTGATCGTCTCCGCTGCTGTTATCTCTGCACAGGCGGCAGATGAGGAGATCGCCGATGTTGCGGCGGATACCGATATCGCGGATACCGGCGCCGACAGCATCATTATCCATGTGGACAGCTCCGACAAGGTTCCCTACATCTACTACTGGAACGCACTCCCGACCAACAAGGAATGCGCTTATCCGGGCGTTAAGATGTCCAGAGATACGATGCCGGTCGGCGGCACATGGTACACCTACACTTTCGCAAACACATCTAAAATCAATTTCCTGCTGACCGACGGCACATCCGACCTGTCCGGACAGCTCTCCAAGGAGCTCACCCGTACGACCGGCGAGTGGTGGTACAGAAACGGACGTTTCAGCAAGAAGAATCCGTATGAGGCGGATGATTACACTGCTGTCGATATGCGTCAGGATACCATCTACTTCGTCATTACCACCCGCTTCTATGACGGCGATACCGGCAACAACGTTCACTGCTGGGATGACAAACAGGCGAACAACCCCGATTCAGACCCCGCATGGCGCGGCGACTTCAAAGGTCTTGCCGACAAGCTCGACTATATCAAGGCGTTGGGATTCTCCGCAGTTTGGATCACCCCTGTTGTCGAGAACGCGTCCGGCTATGACTATCACGGCTATCATGCACTCGATTTCTCTAAGGTAGACCCGCGTTATGAGAGCGACGACTTTACCTATGAGGATCTGATTGCCGCCGCCCATGAAAAGGGTATGAAGATCGTACAGGACGTTGTATGGAACCACACCTCTAACTTCGGTGAGGCTCACCTCGCTCCTCTCTTCACCAAGAACTATGACGCTGATCTTTCCGATATCGAAGCTTGTATGGTTCCGTCCAAGGAACTGCTCGATTACTGCAATGTCAGCACTCCCGAGGAGTATTACAACCTCAAGCCCCAGCAGCAGTATGACTCCCGTTTGCAGCTGATGAAGCAGACCCAGGGCTTTACCGATATGGTATCGTACGATAAGGTAGCTAACCCCAATAACTACTACCACAACGGTTATTTCGCCAGCCTGAACTGGGATGACTGGACCTGTAAGTTCTGTCAGATCGCGGGCGACTGCGTTGACCTGAACACCGAGAACAAGGCGGTCGCGGACTACACCGTAGACGCGTACGCGAACTACATCGATATGGGCGTTGACGCTTTCCGTGTCGATACCGTCCGCCACATCCCCAGACTCTCTCTGAACAAGTGGTATAACGATCAGATCAACGCTGCGGCTAAGGCTTCCGGCAACAATAACTTCTATATGTTCGGTGAGGTATGCTGCCGCTACAGCCAGACATGGTATCGTGGCAACGCCGCTGAATCCGTCCAGTTCTATACTTGGGACGATAATGCGACCGATCTCGCGAAGCTTTCCGACAACACTGACGCTGCTACTATCAAGAACAATATCCAGAACGCCATCACCTACAGTGAGAACCACGTCAGCACCACCGGTCAGCCGACATCTCAGAACGCGTTCCTCAACGGCATCAGCTACCGTACTCCCGACTATTCCCAGAGCTCCGGCATGGGCGTTATCGACTTTACCATGCACTGGCAGTTCGATTCCGCTTCCGGCGCGTTTGGCGCGGCACTCGATCAGGATCAGTACAACAACGACGCTACATGGAATGTCACCTATGTTGAATCTCACGACTATTCTCCCGACCAGAACCAGTTGCATCGCTTTACCGGCGGTACCCAGACATGGGCTGAGAACCTCGACCTGATGTTCACCTTCCGCGGTATTCCGTGTCTGTATTACGGCGGTGAGGTAGAGTTCCAGAAGGGTTGCCGTATCGACGAAGGTCCCAACATCGCTCTGGCAAACTCCGGCCGTGCGTACTTCGGTGATTATCTCGAAGGCTCTGTCAACACCACCGACTTCTCGCAGTACAGCAACGCGACCGGTACGATGGCAACGACCATGAACAGCACGCTGTGTAAGCATCTGCAGAAGCTCAACGCGATCCGTCGTGCTGTACCCGCTCTGCAGATGGGTCAGTACACCACTAACAGCAACTATGTCAGCGGCGGCGGTATGTCTTATATCAGACGCTACACCGGCGACTACAACGGCAAGAACGTTGACTCTCTCGCCTGTGTATCCGTCACCGACGGCGCTACCTTCAATAACATCCCCAACGGCACTTATGTAGACGCTGTTACCGGCGCTAAGAAGACCGTTAGCAACGGCACGCTGAGCGTAGAATCCACCGGTAAGGGTAACATGCGCGTATATGTTCTGGAGAACAGCAGTTCTACCGTTCACGGCGCGATCGGCCCCTCCGACGGTCAGACTTACCTCAAGTAATACCTAATTGAGATATTGCGAGGCTGATAAAGCCTTGATGATCTCAATAAAACAAACTATCGGCTCCCCTTCTCGTAAGGGGAGCTTTTGTTATTACTGAAAACCGAAGAATGAATCAATATGGATTCTTCTTGTGATTGATGATAAATAGCGGCGTGTGACTTGTCATAAAACCCCGTGTGCAATTAATCAAAAATAAGACGCGCAACTTTTCATAACAATCCCATGTATAATAATTCAAAAAAAGCGGCGCGCAACTTGTCATATTAATCCCGTGTGTAATTAATCAAAAATAAGACGCGTAACTTTTCATAACAATCCCATGTATAATAATTCAAAAAAAGCGGTGCGCCGCCTTTACTTTGGGGGGCGGTTGTGATATAATACTACAGAATATGGAAAAATTGCCTTGTTATGCGGCGGAGATGACCGCGCGAACGGCGTTGAATGCTCCCCGTATTGACAATGATTGAAAGGAATATGAGAAGATGCAAGCTAACATTTATCGCTCCGTGACCTGCGGAGATTTGAGAGAAGAGCATATCGGTCAGGAGGTACGTATTGCGGGCTGGGTCGAGAATATCCGCGACCACGGCGGCGTTATGTTCCTCGATATCCGTGACGAGTACGGTGTGACCCAGGTCGTTGTGCATGATGACAACATGCTCAAGGACGTCAATCGCGAGTGTACCGTGACCGTCTCCGGTAAGGTCGTCAAGCGTGACGAGGATACCATCAATAAGAAGATCGCGACCGGTATGGTCGAGGTCGTCGCCGAGACCCTCACCGTTCTCGGCAAGTGCAAGAATAATCTGCCGTTCGAGGTCGTATCCTCGACCGCGACCAATGAGGATACCCGCCTGAGATACCGCTTCCTCGATCTGCGTAATCCCAAGGTGCATCACAACATTCTCCTGCGTTCTCAGGTGATCTCCTTCCTGCGCCGGAAGATGAGCGAGATGGGCTTTATGGAGATCGCGACCCCGATCCTCGGCGTTTCTTCTCCCGAGGGCGCGCGTGACTATCTGATCCCCTCGCGTAAGCATAAGGGCAAGTTCTATGCTCTGCCGCAGGCACCGCAGATCTTCAAGCAGCTTTTGATGGTCTCGGGCTTTGACCGCTATTTCCAGATCGCGCCCTGCTTCCGTGACGAGGACGCGCGTGCCGATCGTTCTCCCGGTGAGTTCTATCAGCTCGACTTTGAGATGGCGTTCGCGACGCAGGAGGACGTCTTTGCGGTAGCGGAGGAAGTCCTCTATGAAACCTTCAAGAAATATTCTGATAAAGAAATAAGCAAGCCGCCTTTCCGCCGCATTTCGTTCGCGGAAAGTATGCTGAAATACGGTACCGACAAGCCCGATCTGCGCAACCCGCTCGAGATCGTCGAGATCTCCGATATGTTTGAGGAGACCGACTTCAAGCCGTTCCTCAAAAAGTGCGTCCGCTCCATCAACGTGCCCGGCGCGGCGTCCTGCTCCAAGAGCTGGTTCAAGAAGATGGAGGAGTTCGCGCTCTCCATCGGCATGAAGGGTCTGGGCTATGTCAAGGTGACCGAGGATATGAAATTCGACGGTCCGATCGACAAGTTCTTAAAGCCCGGTGACAGAGAAGAGCTGATCGAGCGCAACGGCTCCAAGGCGGGCGACGTGATCTACTTCATCGCCGATACCGCCGCCGAAGCGCCCAAGCTCGCGGGTCAGATCCGTACCGAGGTCGCGACCCGACTCGACCTGATCGACAAGAGCCGCTTTGACTTCTGCTTCATCGTCGATTTCCCGATGTTCGAGCAGGATGAGGAGAGCGGACAGATCATCTTTACCCACAACCCGTTCAGTATGCCGCAGGGCGGTATGCAGGCGCTTCTTGAAAAGGATCCCTGCGATATCCTTGCTTACCAGTACGATATCGTCTGCAACGGCGTGGAGCTTTCCTCCGGCGCGGTGCGTAACCATGATATCGAGATCATGAAGAAGGCGTTCTCCATCGCGGGCTACACCGAGGATGATCTCAAAGAGAAGTTCAAATCGCTGTATACCGCTTTCCAGTACGGCGCTCCGCCTCACGCGGGCATGGCGCCCGGCGTGGATCGTATGCTGATGCTGCTGACCGAGGAAGAGAATATCCGCGAGGTCATCGCCTTCCCGATGAACTCTAACGCGCAGGACGTCCTGCTCGGCTCACCCGGCGAGGTCAGCGAGATGCAGCTCAGAGAAGTGCATATTAAGTTAAGATAAAACGCAAAGACCCCCTTTCCTAAGGGGGCTGTCGCGAAGCGACTGGGGGTTGCAACCCTCCGCCCTATCGGGCACCTCCCTTAGAAAAGGGAGGCTTACGAAAGGATGAGAACATGATTACACGAGAAGATATCGAAAATATCGCGCTGTTAAGTAAGCTGTTTGTCGACGAAAAGGACATCGACGGCTTGACCGAGGAAATGCAGAAGATCGTTGCCTTTGCCGACACGATCAACAGCGTTGAGGTGAAGAGCGGCGAGTTTGATAATATCAACAACCTGCAAAACGCTTTCCGCGCGGACGAGGTCAAAGAATCCTTACCCGTCGAGGAGATCCTGAAAAACGCCCCCGAACAGGCGGAGGATCACTTCCTCGTCAGAAAGAGAGCGTGACATGGGACAGATCAAACGCATCCATGAGATGCTCGTTAATAAAGAGATCACCTGCGTTGAGCTGACACAACAGTACCTCGACGCGATCGAAAATTCCAATAAAGAATTAAACGCCTATATCACCGTCACCCCCGAGGTGGCGCTGGAACAGGCGAAGAAGGTGGATGAAAAGATCGCCGCCGGAGAAGAGATCGGTATGCTCGAGGGTATTCCGATGACCTTGAAGGACAATATCTCCACCAAAGGGATCGATACCACCTGCGCGTCCAAGATCCTGACCGGCTACAAGCCGATCTATGACGCGACCGTGTATGAGCTGCTCCAAAAAGAGGGCGTGGTCATGCTCGGCAAGACCAATATGGACGAGTTCGCGATGGGCTCCTCCTGTGAGACCTCCTACTACGGCGGCGCGAAGAATCCGCACAGCCTCGACCATGTGTCGGGCGGTTCTTCGGGCGGCGTGGCGTCCGCTGTCGGCGGTAATCTCGCTGTTTACGGACTCGGCTCCGACACCGGCGGCTCGATCCGTCAGCCCGCGTCCTTCTGCGGTATCGTCGGCTTAAAGCCCACCTACGGCGCGGTATCGCGTTTCGGTCTGATCGCGTATGCCTCTTCCTTTGACCAGATCGGCCCGATCACCCACGATGTTGAGGACGCGGCGATCGTTTTTGACGCAATCGCGAAATATGATGAAAGAGATTCCACCTCGCAGGGCAGTGAGCCGACGCTCCCGACCCTGAAGGATGATATCAAGGGCAAGAAGATCGGTATCGCCAACCAGTACCTCGACGGCGTTCGCGAGGACGTCAAACAGGCTGTCCTCGACGCGGCAAAGGCGTATGAGGAGATGGGCGCCGAGATCGTTTATTTCGATTTCCCCGAGCTGAAATTTGCCCTGCCGTGCTACTATATCCTCGCCATGGCGGAGGCTTCCTCCAACCTCGGACGCTACGACGGCATCCGTTACGGCTACAAGGCGGAGCATTATAACGGCACGCACGATATGATCTGCCGCACCCGCTCGGAGGGTTTTGGCAAAGAAGTACAGCGCCGTATCCTGATGGGCACCTATGTGCTGTCTGCGGGCTACTATGACGCTTACTATAAAAAGGCGGTCAACCTGCGCGGCGCGATCGTCGAGGCGTTCGACAGGGCGTTTGAGCTCTGTGACGTTATCCTTGCGCCGACCGCTCCCGTGACTGCGTTCAAGAACGGTTATCTCTTCAGCGAAGAGACCGACCAGCTCGAGGCGTATCTCTCGGATATCTGCACCGTACCGGTCAACGCGGCGGGACTGCCGGGCGTATCGATCCCCTGCGGCGTAGACGAAGAGGGTCTGCCCATCGGTATGCAGCTCATCGGCAAGAAGTTTGATGAAAAAACCATCCTCAACCTCGCCTATCGGTATGAGCAGAAAGAGGACAAATTTATCGAAACAAAGTGGGGTGTCAAGCTGTGAAATATGAATTAGTAGCGGGCTTTGAGACCCATGTAGAATTGCAGACGAACACCAAGATCTTCTGCTCCTGCACCACCAAGTTCGGCGGCGACCCCAACACCCATTGCTGTCCCGTGTGTATCGGTCTGCCCGGTACACTGCCCAAGCTCAATGAGCGCGTGGTGGAATACGCGATCATGGCGGGTCTCGCCACAAACTGCGAGATCGCCGAGATCGCCAAGATGGACAGAAAGAACTATTGCTATCCCGATCTGCCCAAGGCATATCAGATCAGCCAGTATGACAAGCCGCTGTGCGAGCATGGCTATATTCAGCTTTCAAACGGAAGAAAGATCAGGATCCTGCGTATCCATATCGAGGAGGACGCAGGTAAGCTGATCCACAATCACGGTGACACCTATGTCGACTACAACCGCGGCGGCGTACCGCTGATCGAGATCGTTACCGAGCCCGATTTCCGCAGTATCGACGAGGCGAAGGAGTACGTCGAAAAGCTCCAGCAGACCATGCGCTATATCGGGATCTCCGACTGCCGTATGCAGGAGGGCTCCATGCGCTGTGACGTCAATATCTCCGTCCGTCCCGAGGGCAGCGAGAAGCTCGGCACCCGTACCGAGATCAAGAATATGAACTCCATCACCAATATCGCGAAGGCGATGGATTATGAATATGAGCGTCAGGTCGATCTGATCGAGAGCGGCGGCGAGGTCGTGCAGGAGACCCTGCGCTATGACGACGCGACCGGCACCACCTCCTCCATGAGATCGAAAGAGGACGCGCATGACTATCGCTATTTTCGCGAGCCTGATCTGGTCACGATCAACGTACCGCGTGAGAGAGTGAAAGAAATACAAGCGCGCTTGCCGGAGTTGCCTGAGAAGAAATACGCGCGCTATACCGAGGAGTACGGTATCCCCGAAAAGGATGCGGCTCAGCTGACCAAGTACCGCAGTATCTCCGAGTATTTCGATAAAGCGAGCGAGGGGCTCAAATCTCCCAAGACCGCGTCGAACTTCATCATCGGACAGATCTTCCGCAGACTGGAGACCGAGGCGGACAAAGAGGCGCTGGACATCAAGACCTCCGCGGAACAGCTGGGCGAGCTGTGCAAGCTGCTCGAGAGCGGTAAGCTCAAGAACAATCTTGCGAAAAAGGCGCTGGATCAGATGCTCGACAGCGGTAAGCCCGTGACCGAATTCGTCAGCGAATCCGATATGGCGGGTCTGGATGACGCGACCCTGACCGAATACTGCAACAACGCGATCAACGCGATGAAGAACGCGGTCGAGGATTACAAGAGCGGTAAGGAAAAGGCGCTGATGGCGGTTCTCGGCAATGTCATGAAGCAAAGCCGCGGTCGTGCCGACGCTCCGTCCGTCATCAAAAAACTGAAGGAATTGATCGGATAAACCGACTTTGATCCGCATAATATGAGATAATATTGTCGGCGGGATGAGACACGTGTGTCTGTTCCCGCCGCAACTTTATACTAATTACTAATACTCATTAAAACACTTTAACATTTATTGCGTCATATTCCGCTAATAAATCTGTTAAAGCTTATAATGGAATATTAGTATTATTCATCTGAGTGGGGTGTTAAGAAATGTTTTCATCGACTGAGATATTTATGGTGATCGGGCTGCTGCCTGCCGCATTGCTGCTGTTCTATATCTACAAGATGGATCGTATCGAAAAGGAGCCGAAGGGTCTGCTTGTCGGACTGTTTTTCCTCGGCGTCGGAGCAACGATCCCGACGATCGTCGTAGAAGTATTGCTGTCGATTCTGAATAACGGCATCTTCTTCGGTTCTTTTACGAATGAATATGAGTATCTTTTTGTCGACGGCAAGGTGTACCTCTATGAATTTGTCAACAACTTTTTCGGTATCGCGCTTGTGGAAGAGGGCTTCAAGTGGCTCTTTATGTTCCTGCTCACCCGAAAAAGCAAGAGCTTCAACTGCCTTTTTGACGGTGTGGTTTACGCGGCGTTCGTCTCACTGGGCTTTGCCGCGGCAGAGAATGTCATGTATGTATTTACGGGCGGATTGGTCACCGGTGTGCTGCGTATGATCACCGCCGTACCCGCGCACTGTGCCTTCTCAGTCGTGATGGGCTATTTCTACGGCAAGTGGTTCATCAATCGCAATGCGGGCGCCTTGGAAAAGAACCTGTATCAAAACGGAGTAATCATGACGACGCCGAAGGGCTTCGGCGAAGGAAAATTCCTGCTGCTCAGTCTGGTTGTTCCGATGGCGATCCACGGCTTCTATGATTTCTGCTGCACCTTTACGTCGTATTCGTGGGTGTACTGGGTACTGCTGTTTTTGCTGCTTATCTTTTTGTATATCGTTTGCTTCCGCAATGTTTACGCGCTGTCAAAGAAAGACGCGTACATTACCTATCTCTGTATGGAGAAGGTACTTGAAAGATATCCCGACACGGCAGGCTATCTGTGCAGGATGCCCGAGCACATCGTGTTCTTTACGCCTCAGGTCATCCAGACGTCGATCATGAACCGTGAGCCTCACGGCGTCAAGATCACGGCAAACAATATGTATTACGCGCATCCGATGCCTGTCACAAGGCCAAAGCCCGCGCCTCAGCCGGTTTATCCGCAGCCTCAGCCGATACAGTACGGTCAGCCGATGAACGCACCTCAGGCACAGCCGATACAGTACGGTCAGCCGATGAACGTACCTCAGGCACAGCCGATGCAGTATGGTCAGCCGATGAACAGACCTCAGGCTCAGCCGATACAGTACAGTCAGCCGATACAGTACAGTCAGCCGATGAACGGACCTCAGGCACAGCCGATGCAGTACGGTCAGCCGATGAACAGGCCTCAGGCTCAGCCGATGCAGTACGGTCAGCCGATGAACAGGCCTCAGGCTCAGCCGACGCAGTACGCGCAGCCGGTGAACCAGCCCCAGGCACAGCCTGCGTCGTATGCGCAGCCGTTGCAGACCGCGCAGCCTGATTACAGCAACGGCGGTCGTCCTGTGGTGGATGAAGAGCCGTATACGACCCAGCTCGATAACCTCGAGCCTGTCGGCGGTTATCGCCGCCTCGGAGGAACTCCGACGATCCAGTTCCCCGATCAGAGTCAGAATCCGTATTATACACAGCAATAAACAAAGAAGCCATCCCCTCGGGGAAAGGCTTAAGACTTGCATCATAATTGAAAAGGACTGTTGCATTCGATTGCAACAGTCCTTTCTTTATTCAGTGATTCTTTTTTTGACGTTCGCGTAGGTCTTGTCGAAAAATTGCTTCGCGTTGACAATGCAGCGAGTGTGCCTGCCCTTGCCGATCAGCTTTTCGTTATCGTAGACCTCCACCTCGAACTCGAGCTTTCTGCCGTCAACGGCGACAAGCGTGCTTCTGCACAGGATGGGAGCGCCGACGGGGGAGGAGGCGATATGTTCGATATCGACCTTTGTGCCGACCGTGGTCATCTCCAGATCCAGCGCGCTTTCCACCGATTGGGCGCAACACCCCTCGCACAGCGCGATCATCGCCGGTGTGGCGAACACGCGCAGGGAGCCGCTGCCCATCATCAGCGCGGTATTCTCATTGGTGACGGCAACGGATTTTTCCCCTTTTATGCCAATCGTTAATTCAGCCATGTTTTACTCCTTTTGCAGTGCCGGCTCAAAGCCTCCCTTTCCTAAGGGAGGTGGCAACGAGCGCAAGCGAAGTTGACGGAGGGTTGTCATATATGTGGTTTTATGATTTCCTGAATGGATGAAAAACATACGTTATATCAACCCTCAGTCACGGAACACAAGTGTCCGTGACAGCCCTCCTCAGCGGAGGCAGCAGACCCCTTTGTCCGCTATGCGGACATTTCCCCTAACAGGGGAATCTCCTTAGGAAAGGGAGCCTTTAGTTGGACTAACGGCACGCGTGCCCTTATTCGTACTCGACGACGTTGACCCAGCGCTCGAGGAATTCCTGCTCCTCTTCCTTGCCCTTGACGCTCTGTGTGCAGGCGACGATGGGCATCCAGCGCTGTACATACTGCTTGGCGGTGTCGGTCTTTTGACAGAAGAGGTCAAGATACTTTTCCGCGACCTCGTCCATGCCCTTGAGGCAGAACAGCATATAGGTGCGCGCGGCATCGGCAGCGGCGTTGCCCTGTGTGACATGCGACCAGTCGAGGATATAATAGCTCTCGCCCGGCGTGATGATGATGTTGGACGGGGTGAAATCGCCGTGACAGATCTTCTTGTGGTTCTTCATACTGTCGAGGCGGGTATGCAGCTCATAGCGGGTGGTCGCGTCAAAGCGGCTGGCGCTGATCTTGCGGTTGAATTTATCCTTGATCTTGTTGAGCAGGGGTGCTTCTTTGCTGAAGATCTCTTTCTGGATGTTGACGAAGAGATCAAGGTACTCATCGAGGTTGTCGGGATTCTCTTCCATCAGCTGAGCGAGCGTCTTGCCGGGGATATACTCGGTGCGGATCGCCCACTTGCCGTCGATCTTGCTGACCTCGAGGAGCTTCGGGACATTCAGCCCCGTCTCTTCGATGCGCGCCTGATTCAGCGCTTCATTGAGGATATCCGCCTTGCTGTAATCGCTGTCGAATACCTTGAGGACGGTATCGCCGTCTTTATAGATGACCTTTTTGGATCGTTGTGCTAAAATCTCATATTTGGTTTCGCTCATGGTGTGCCTCCATATCGTGATAGTCATTGTGTGGGAGCGGCTTGATGCCGCCCCATAGCGATCTCAACCGCTTATACGTCTTTGTGCTCGCCGTAGTAGGCGTTGAGATACATCTGCTTGATCTCGCTGATCAGCGGATAGCGCGGATTCGCGCCGGTGCACTGATCGTCAAACGCCTGCTCGCTCATCTCGTCGAGGGTGGCGAGGAAGGCTTCTTCATCCTTGACATAATCGCGGATGGTCGGCATGATACCGATCTCGGTCTTGAGAGCGGTGATCCTGTCGAGCAGACCCTGCAGCTTTTCATTGTCGTCGTTGCCGGTAACACCCAGCGCCTCCGCAATCTGAGCATATCTGCGCAGGGTGTGCGGATGATCGTACTGGGAGAAGGTGCCCATCTTGGTGGGAGCTTCTTTGGCGTTGAACATCAGCACCTCGTTCATCATCAGCGCGTTTGCGACGCCGTGAGGAATGTGGTGATAGGCGCCGAGCTTGTGCGCCATGGAGTGCATCACGCCGAGGAAGGCGTTGGCAAATGCCATGCCCGCCATGGTAGCGGCGTTCGCCATCTTCTCACGCGCTTCTTTGTTCGGCACACCGGTGACAGCGCTTTCATATGCCTTGGGCAGATATTCAAAGAGAACCTTGAGCGCTCCTATCGCCAGGCTGTCGGTGTAGTCGGTCGCCATGATGGAGGCGTATGCTTCCAGCGCGTGGGATACCGCGTCGATACCGGACGCGGAGGTCAGACCCTTGGGCGCGTCCATCATCATGTCCGCGTCAACGATCGCCATATCGGGCAGCAGCTCATAGTCCGCGAGCGGATACTTGATGCCGCTGTTCTCGTCGGTGATGACCGCGAACGGCGTGACCTCACTGCCTGTACCAGCGGAGGTGGGGATAGCGATGAAATACGCCTTGTCGCCCATATGCGGGAAGGTGTAGACGCGCTTGCGGATGTCCATGAAGCGCATCGCCATGTCTTCAAAATCGACCTCGGGATGCTCGTACAGCACCCACATGATCTTAGCCGCGTCCATCGGAGAACCGCCGCCGACGGCGATGATGACGTCGGGCTTGAAGCTCTCCATCATCTTGGCGCCCATCTTGGCGCAGCCGAGAGTGGGATCGGGCGCGACGTCGCTGAAGGTGGTGTGCATGATGCCCATCTCGTCGAGCTTCTTCTCCACAGCCGCGGTGTAACCGTTGGCATACAGGAAGCCGTCGGTGACGATGAACGCTTTCTTCTTATTCATAACGCTGCCCAGCTCGTCGAGCGCGACGCTCAGACAGCCCTGTTTCATATAAACCTTTTCGGGTGCTCTGAACCAAAGCATGTTGTTCCTCCTCTTGGCTACGGTTTTGATGTTCAGCAGATGCTTGACGCCGACGTTCTCATAGATCGAGTTGCCGCCCCATGAGCCGCAGCCCAGTGTCAGCGAGGGCGCCAGACGGAAGTTGTAGATATCGCCGATACCGCCTTGTGAGGAGGGGGTGTTGACCACGATACGGCAGGTCTTCATGCGCTCCATGAACTCGTCGAGCACATCCTTGCGGGTCAGCTCATTGATGTAGATGGAGGCGGTGTGACCGTAGCCGCCGTCCGCGATCAGCTGTTCGGCATTGTCAAATGCCTCTTCGATGGTGTCGAATTTATACATTGCCAGTACGGGGGAGAGCTTTTCATGCGCGAACTCTTCGCTCAGCTCTACGCTCTGCACCTCGCCGATGAGGATCTTGCTGTTCTCGGGAACATCCACACCGCTGAGCTTGGCGATCTTGTAGGCGCTCTGACCGACGATCTTCGCGTTCAGAGAGCCGTTGATGATGATGGTCTTGCGTACCTTGTCGAGCTCATCGGGCTTGAGGAAATAACAGCCGCGATATAAGAACTCCTTCTTGACCTGTTCGTAGATCGAGGACGGTACATGTACGCTCTGCTCGGAGGCGCAGATCATACCGTTGTCAAAGGTCTTGGAGTGGATGACGGAGTTGACCGCGAGGGTGATATCCGCGCTCTCGTCGATGATGGCAGGGGTATTGCCCGCGCCGACGCCCAGTGCGGGCTTGCCGGAGGAATACGCCGCCTTGACCATGCCGGGACCGCCTGTGGCGAGGATGATGTCAGCCTCTTTCATCAGGGTGTTGGTCATATCCAGCGAGGGGACGTCGATCCACGCGATGATGTCCTCGGGCGCGCCTGCCTTGACAGCCGCATCTAAGATGATCTTTGCCGCGTCGATGGTGCTCTTCTTCGCACGCGGGTGATGGGAGATGATGATGCCGTTGCGGGTCTTTAAGGAGATCAGGCACTTAAAGATCGCGGTCGAGGTCGGGTTGGTGGTGGGGATGACCGCCGCGACAACGCCGATGGGCTCCGCCACGCGAACGATGCCTGCCGCCGCGTCCTCTTCCACAACGCCGCAGGTGATCGTGTCCTTGTAGGCGTTGTAGATGTACTCAGAGGCATAGTTGTTCTTGATGACCTTGTCCTCGACGACGCCCATGCCGGTCTCGGCGACAGCGTCCTTCGCAAGACTCAGACGCGCCTTGTTTGCCGCGGTAGCCGCAGCCTTGAAGATCGCGTCGACCTGCTCCTGAGAATAGGTGCTGAATCTCTCCTGCGCCTTGCGCACATCGTTGATTTTTCGCTCCAGCGCTTCTACGCTGTCTACGAGATACTTTTCCTTATCCATTGTTATTCCTCCTATACAGGAAATTAAGGCAACACCGCCCAATTCGCGGCGCACGCCTTGCTTTTATTATTATCTCATCAGAGTGTCCGAAAACCAACATCCATATGTCAGTTTGCATACCGATCATTCAGAAACTCTGACGAAAAATCTTACTGCGCAATCCGCACACCTGAAATGTGCGGTGTTGCCTTAAGCTTTTGCACAACATAAGTATAGCATATGCGGGGGTGGGATTCAATTTACATTTGCACCAAAGAAAAGCAAGGATTTTTGAGGGTTATAGACATATTGTTATTTTTTTAACAAAGTTTAGTCGATTTGAGGACAAAAAAAGACCGATCATCATGACCGGCCTTTCCTGTTGATTGATTATGTTGTCGCTGATTCATTCACGCCTGACGGCAGAGTACGCAACTCAAATGAATCATTGTCTTCTGTTGCTTGATCGTTAACGGCTCGCCGCGATAACGCCTGCCGTGATCAGAACGATGTATAAGACTACGAATACGATACAAAGGATCAGGCTGACCCAGAATACCTTACGTACCTTATTCGCGCTGAGATTAGCTTGCTCTACGTCGCCTGCGTTGATTGCTTTATTCATCGTGACGAAAGCGCCGATCGAGAAAAAGCCGCAGATGGTAAATAAGATCCATGTGAAAATGAACATAACGATGTGTTTTCCTCTGTTAGGCATTTCTTGCATAGTTTTACTCTCCTTTTTTTAAATAGTTTTGTATTGTGTATTTTAACAGATCCATTATCAAAGAGAGTTGCGCCGATAACGGGTTCTGTCAGTCGGTTTTATTCTGTCAAATGCAGATGAATCTGACATGATTGGTCGATCCGTTCTTTGATCAGCCGCGGATGTTGTAATCACCCGCGAGAAGATTCATAGCGGTCAACAGCTTGTGAGTATAGATGAACGGTCCGCAGATGATGAACGCGCCCAAAACGCCCCATAGCCAGAAGGTGCCTGCGCCGAAGCTGTACCTGATGCCTCTGCGTTTTAGCTCCGCGCTGATACGGCTGCTGGTATTGTGATACCAAATGATGGGCAGGATACCAAAGGTCAGCCATGAGAACAGGAAGAATACCAAACAATAATGCATCGTGCTTTTTCCGTCATATTGGGAAGCAATGGTGTTGATGTAGGTCGAAACCCTGCTCATGACGATGATGGGGTATATGCCGAAGGTGACGATCCCCAGGAAAAAGAACTTGACCAGACTGAAGTCGGTCGCAAGCGGAACCGCGGGACGACCGCCTTGTTGCTGATACTGCTGCGGCGCATACGATTGCTGTGCGTACTGCTGCTGCGGATACTGTTGCCGTTGCCGGTATTGCTGCTGCGGATACTGCTGCTGCGGATACTGCTGCTGCGGCTGCTGATACTGCGGCTGCTGATACTGCGGCTGCCGGTATTGCTGCTGCTGATATTGCTGTTGCGGCTGCTGATACTGCGGTTGTTGGTATTGCGGCTGCCGGTACTGCTGCGGGTATTGCTGCTGCGGATACTGCTGCTGCGGATACTGCTGCTGTTGACCGTATCGGTTCTGATCATAATTGTTTTGATCCATTATTGTTGTTTCCTTTCGAATATAAAGTATTTGCTAATTCGAATCAATTGTTAATCATTATTCATTGCGGCATACTGTTGGGCACAAGGCAGAGTGATCGGGTAGTAGAGGCATAATTGTTTTGCTCCATATTAGAAATGTCCTTTCACTTTGCTGCTCATTGCTGCTATGAAATACATCTTCAAAAGAATTATGGAATCCGTGAAGAGTTATTTGTTTATCAGGGAACTAACACATCTCTCTCAAAAACCATCGTGGTGAGCTGTGTCTTTTCATCTTTGGTCGGCGCAGTCATCATCGTATGAAGTCGCCAACCTTCTTGTGCGTATTTGTTCAGCAGTCCCTTGAAGCCCTCTCCGTGTCTCACGATAACTCTTTGCCGATCAAATGAAGCTGAATAGGAAGATAAACATAATTATCGGATTTGCTTCCGAGCTTGTTGCAGTATTCAGCGGCTGAATCCTCAGAAAGTGATTCTTCCTTGATATAACATGCACCGCGATCAATATTATCGGGAGAAGGTTGATAGTCCCAAGGAATGTCATAATATTCATGAATCAAAACATAATCACCGTTTGGATCAATACAAAAGAACGACCAATCAAATTCAACGTCACCTTGACCGCCGATGCTTTTATAATTCACCTCTGAAATCAGTTTGTATCTGAATTTGGGGTTATAAGGATCATTTTTCAATTCACTGAGATTGATATCTCTTGTATTCATATTATTATTCACTGCCGAAACATTTCTTTAGCTCAGCCAAAGTATCTTTTCAGCAGACCCTTGAAGCCCGCTCCGTGTCTTGCTTCATCCTTCGCCATCTCATGAACGGTGTCATGGATTGCGTCGAGATCGGCAGCCTTCGCGCGCTTAGCGAGATCGAGCTTACCGGCACAAGCGCCTGTCTCAGCCTCGACACGCAGCTCGAGGTTCTTCTTGGTGCTGTCGGTCAGCACTTCACCGAGCAGCTCCGCGAACTTCGCGGCATGCTCCGCCTCTTCAAACGCGTACTTGGTGAAAGCGGCACTTACCTCGGGATAACCCTCTCTGTCGGCAACTCTCGCCATCGCCAGATACATACCGACCTCGCTGCATTCGCCCTCAAAGTTGGAGCGCAGATCAGCCTTGATGTCCTCGGCAACGTCCTTTGCGATACCTACTACATGCTCGCAGGCAAAGCCGGCGTTGTCGTCAAGCTTGTTGAATTTTTCGCCGGGTACTTTACAGACCGGGCACTTTTCGGGGGGAGTATCTCCCTCGTGAACATAGCCGCATACAGGGCAAACCCATTTTGTCATAATCATTTCCTCCTTTAGTGATTTAATTGATTAAAATGGTTGTAAAAATGATAACATATTATGACAAGAATAAATTTCTAAATTGGAATAATCCGCAGTTTTCATCCATATTATTTTTGTGGGCATGATCCCCCGTGGTTCCTCCTTTGGGGGAGATGGATTTTTGAAGGAGTTGATGCGATGCCATCCGTATTTTTGAGCCCGTCATTACAGGAATGGAACCCGTATGTCAACGGCGGGAGTGAGGAGTATTATATGAATCTGGTCGCCGACGCGATCGAACCGTATCTGCGTTCGTCGGGGATATCCTTCTCGCGCAATTCGCCGAGCCAAACGCTCGGTCAGGCGATCGCGCAGAGTAACGCGGGAAATTATGATCTGCATCTGGCGATCCATTCCAACGCCGCCGGTTCGCAGAACAGCGGTACCGTCCGCGGGACGGACGTTTATTTTTTTCCGACAAGCGCCAAAGGGAAACGTGCCGCCGAGATCATCGCCGAAAATTACCGCGATATCTATCCACTGCCCGACAGGGTCAAGACGGTCGCGTCCGCGACGCTCGCGGAGCTTCGGCGCACCAAAGCGCCCGCCGTGCTGATCGAGACCGCCTATCACGACAACCTCGCCGACGCGGAGTGGATCCAGGAGAACATCGGCGCGATCGGGAGGAATCTGGCGCAGAGTATCGCGCAGATTTTGGGCGTGCCGTTCGTGGATGTATAAGATGATTTTTTTGTTGCAGTGAAAACAGCCGTGTGTTATAATACAAGGTAACACACGGCTTTGCTGTATCATTTGACGGAGGGAAAATCATGGAAGAAAAAATGATGAAGAAAATCGAAAAAACAATGGAAAGACTGCGCGCCAATCAGATGGCGGCATACTATGTCGAGACCAAGGAAGAAGTTGTTCCGCTGCTCAAGACCCTGATGAACGAGGGTGAGACCGTCACCCACGGCGGCTCTGTCACGCTCGGCGAATGCGGCGTGATCGATATGCTCAACAGCGGCGACTACAACTATCTCGACCGCTCCAAGGCGCAGACGCCCGAGGAGGTCGAGGAGATCTATCGCAAGGCGTATTTTGCCGATACCTATCTGGCAAGCGCCAACGCTGTCACCGAAGGCGGTCTGCTGTACAATGTCGACGGCAACTCCAACCGTGTATCCGCGATCCTCTACGGTCCCAAGCAGGTCATCTTTATCTGCGGCTGCAACAAGCTCGTCAAGGATCTGGATGAAGCGGTCATGCGCCTCAAGAGCGTAGCCGCGCCGCAGAATACCAAGCGTCTGAATTGTCAGACCTACTGCGCTAAAGAGGGCGAGTGCCTGGCGATGGGCAACGACGCTTCTTATATGTGCGACGGCTGTATGAGCTCTGAGCGCATCTGCTGTAACTATGTGATCTCCGCCCGTCAGCGTCACAAGGACAGATTGAAGGTCATCTTCGTCGGCGAGGAATTAGGCTACTGATATTACTCTGTAGGGTACGGCATTTATGACGTACCGTTACCTGTCCGACAGATCCCTATATAAACCTTATATGTAAGGCATGGGTTAAACCATGCCCCTCTCACTCACTGACAATTACTCTCGTTCTTGTTCTCGGAACGATTCTCTTTGCAGTCGGTGGTGTTTTCGGACTTTTTATCGGTTGCGTAGCTCATGTTATTTGCGGTGTTCTGCGTGTTGTTCTGAGCGCTGTTCTTCGCGTTCTTCTTGGACTTGCTCATGTTGACACCTCCTTTATACACATCCTTATTATTCCCGAAAAGAGGCGATTTATTATGAAAATGAATGATTGTTTTGAACGGATGAAAACCGTCCTCGGCGAGGATTACGACCGTTTTCTGGAAACGGTGGACAAGCCGGCGTATAAGGCGATCCGCGTCAATACGCTCAAGATCCAGCCTGAGGAGCTGTTGCCGCTGTTGCCCTTTGCGGGGGAACAGGTGCCCTTTTCGGCGACGGGATATTATGTGGACGTCGAAAAGCTCGGCAAGCATCCGTTGCATCACGCGGGCGCGTTCTATGTGCAAGAGCCTTCGGCGATGTCCGCCGTGACGGCGCTGCATGTCGAGCCGGGTGATAAGGTGCTTGATCTGTGTGCCGCGCCCGGCGGTAAAAGCACCCAGATCGCCGCCGATCTGAATGGTACGGGATTGTTGTGGGCGAATGAGATCGTCCGTCCGCGCGCGCATATCCTCTTGTCGAATATCGAGCGCATGGGTGTAAAGAACGCCGTGGTGTCCAACATGAAGCCCGATGTGTTGTGTGATCGGTTAGAGGGCTTTTTCGATAAAGTTTTGGTCGACGCTCCCTGCTCGGGTGAGGGGATGTTCCGCAAGGACAAAGAGGCGATCTATGAGTGGTCGGCGGAGCACAGCCTTTCCTGTGCCGAACGCCAGAAGGCGATCATCCACTCCGCCGCCGCGGCAGTCAAGCCCGGTGGTGTGATGGTCTATTCCACCTGCACCTTCTCTCCGGATGAAAACGAAGGTGTGGTACAACATTTTCTCAGCGAGCATCCCGAGTTTGAGCTGATCGACACGGGCTGTCGCTTCGGTACCCCGACGATGGAGCACGCGATCCGTATCTATCCGTTCCACGGCGGTGAGGGACATTTTGTCGCCAAGTTCCGCAAGTGCAAGGGGAAGAACTATAAAGGAAAGATGTTCACCTATTTTGAGCCGCCCCGTGAGGAGCGCGTCGAGATCGAGAAATTCATCTGCGATATCCTGCGCAACCCGTATTTCAGACATTATCACGTGATCGACGAACGTATATTGAACCTGCCCGACGTCGAGCTGCTGCCCGATCTGGAGGGGATGAATATCCTGCGCGCGGGCGTAAAGCTGGGCGACTTCAAAAAGAATCGGATCGAGCCGCATCATAACCTTGCGACCTCGCTGACGCCCTATGACTTCAAGCAAAGGCTGATCATGAGCTGTGAGGATGTTGCCGCCGCGCGATATATCAGCGGCGAGGAGCTGGAGATCGACAACTGGATCAACGGCTGGGGCGTTGCGACAGTCAACGGCGTGACGCTGGGATTGGGCAAGGCGGTCAACGGTCATTTAAAGAATAAGTATCCGAAAGGATTGCGTACACTCGCATGGAAAGACTTACAGATATAAATGTGATCCGCGAGCTGCTCAGCCGTCACGGGTTCACCTTTTCCAAGGCGTTGGGTCAGAATTTCCTGATCAACCCCTCGGTGTGCCCCCGCATGGCAGACGCCGCGGTAGAAAGCGTGAAGGTTACTCACCGGACACAAACGTCCGGTTCAAGCAATGAAACAATCCCTCCGAGTTCGTCAAAGACGAACCCACCTCCCTTTACCAAAGGGAGGCGTCGCGTCGGCGTGATCGAGATCGGTCCCGGTATCGGTGTGCTGACAAGAGAGCTGTTACAAAGAGCGGATAAGGTCGTCGCGGTCGAGTTGGACAAGCGCCTGCTCCCCGTATTGGACGAGACCTTAGGAGAATTCGATAACCTCAAGGTCGTCAACGCGGATGTGCTGGAGCTGGATCTGCACCGCCTGATCGAAGAAGAATTCAGCGGCATGGAAGTGGTCGTATGCGCCAACCTGCCGTATTATATCACCTCTCCCGTGATTATGAAGCTGCTCGAGGACAAGCTGCCGATCAGCACGATCACGGTAATGGTGCAAAAGGAAGCGGCGGTGCGGTTATGCGCACAGCCGGGTACACGCGACAGCTCCGCCATTACGGCGGCGGTGCGCTATTACTGCGACCCCGAGCTGTTGTTTCATGTGTCGGCGGGGTCGTTCATGCCCGCGCCCAAGGTGGATTCGGCAGTCATACAGCTCGTCCTGCATGAGCCCGCGGTTCACCCGAGGAATGAAAAAACCTTCTTCGCGGTGATCAAAGGAGCGTTTGCCCAGCGCAGAAAAACCGTGCTCAACTCGCTTTCTTCCTCACTTTCTCTTGACAAGAACACAGTTCGTGATATACTGAAATCAGCGGGCGTGGATGAAAACGCCCGCGCCGAAAGATTGACTCTCGAAGACTTTTCCGCTATTTCCGACGCTGTTGATGAAATGGAGTAAATCATGGAAAAAAAGAACTTTACCGTATTGATCGTTCTGATCGCTCTGCTGGCGATCAGCATCCTGCTGATGGGTATCTCTCTGCTCCTGTCCGAAAAGGTATTCGGTCAGGTGTCCAGCTACATCGCGATTGCCTGCGTTATTATTACGCTGGTGGGCGTGGTGATTGTCCTTCGCAGCAATCATAAAAACAAAGACGATGAAGAAGACGAGTAAAACCGGATCGATCTGACGATCCAAGACAGGAAAAGGAGAGCTAAGATGGCGAGAAGTGCAGTGGATGAACGGATCATCGATTTACCGATCGAATTGATCATCGGTCGGATGCGTACTGTCGGCTCGGAGAGCAATTTTGCGCTGCGTTCGGAGAATCCGACGCCCACAGGGGTGTGGTTCAGGGTGCATCACGGCGCTTCCATGGCATCATGGGGTGAGAAGATCACCGTTACGCTGACGCCGATGGGGCAGCAGACAAAGGTGAATATCTTTTCCGAGTGCGGTATGCCGACCCAGCTCATCGATTACGGCAAGAATCGAAAGGTTGTCAACTACCTCTTTGATTTTATCATGCGTCCCGGTTACGGACAGCCCGCGCAGACGCCGTCGCTGAATCAGGATTACGCTCCGCAACAGGCTCAATCTGTACAACAGCCTGCCGCGCAGATGCGGTTTTGTACCGCCTGTGGTAAACCGATCATAGCCGGAGCGAGATTTTGCACCAATTGCGGCAATCCTTTACAATAATATTTGCATATGCTTTGAAAGCACCTTTTCGGGTGCTTTTTCTTTTTGTCCAAATCATATTTTTGAAACGTGCCTCATAAACTGTACCATCATCATATTGGTTAAGGAGCGAAAAAATGGAATATCATCTGACGAAGAAAACCATTTCACGGTTACGATATGCGGCGGATACGGTCACGGAACAGGCGGTCGATGTGGATCTCAGCCTGCCGGATTACTGTCCCGATATCGAGAAGATCCTGTCATGCACTCTGATCCCCGAGGTGAACATGACCAATGTCAGCGGCGATCGGCTGAACATCGAGGGCAGTTCCTGTGTGCGCGTCGTTTACCTCGACAGTGATCGGACGATCCGCGTGTACGAGTACCGCGCGCCGTTCTCGGAGAGTTTGCCGATGAAGGGTGAATCCCCGGACTGTGTGGTATATGTCGACGCAAAGCCCGAGTATCTGAACTGCCGCGCCCTCAGTCCGCGCAAGCTGAGCCTGCACGGAGCGTTCTCGCTCGGTGTGCGCATCGCGGTGAGGGATGAGCTGGCGTATTATGCCTATGACGACGGCG
This sequence comes from bacterium, assembly GCA_020624805.1. Classification (GTDB taxonomy): domain Bacteria; phylum Bacillota; class Clostridia; order Oscillospirales; family Acutalibacteraceae; genus Ruminococcoides. The sequence continues at coordinate 25,923 of JAHKVW010000041.1, forward strand.
ACGAGTTACAAACCAAAAGCGAACCGCTCACGGTCTCGACCCTCTGCGGGTTGAGTTCGGAGAGCTTTTCGGTGCAGGAGGATATCTCTGTCAGCGGCAAAAGCGATATCCATACCGTGATCAGTCACCGTCTGTCAGCGCGGATCACGGATATGAAGGCGATCCAAAACAAGATCATGCTCAACGCGGAGCTCAAGCTCGATTTGATGTACCTGTCGGGGATCGAGGATCCCGCGCTCGAGTGTATGTCCTACAGCCTGCCGATCTCGCGCGTCGTCGACTGTGAGGGTGTGGACGAAAACGCCGTGATCGACGGCGAGCTGAGCGTGATGAGCAGTGATGTGCATCTGTCGGATGACGCGCTCGACGGCTCGTCGGTGCTGTCGCTGGACGCAAGGCTGTGCTTCAATACATTGTGTTACGCCGGCTGTGAGATCGAGGTGCTGTCGGATGTGTTCTCGACCGAAAAAGAGGCGCAGGTGCAGACGGAGCCCTTCTCCTGCAACAGCGATATCCTTTGCCGCAGCTTTACCGATACGGAAAAGGCGACGATCGGCTTGGATGAAGAGATCGGAAAGATCCTCGACGTCCACTGTGAAAAGCTGACTGCGTCTTATACCGCCGCCGATGACGGTGTGATGATCAGCGCCAAGATGACGGTCGGCGTCTACTATGAGAATCAGGAGAATGAAACCCGTTATGTCGAGCGTGACGCTGAGTTCGGCTTCCGTCCCGACACGGAGGGTCATACAGAGATCCTGCGCCTGCGTGCCGCGGCGGACAGCCTGAGCTTTCGGCTCAAGGATAACCGACAGCTCGAGCTGCGGGCGGAGATGTGTTACCGCGTGACGATGTGCAGACGGCTCAGCTGTGCCGCTGTCACCGGCGTGAGCGCCGATGATGACGCGCCTGAGAAAAAGCATGACGGCACGCTGATCCTGTATTATGCCGACGATGGCGACCGGGTGTGGGATATCGCCAAGCACTTCTGCTCCCGACCCGCGGATATCATCGCCGAGAATGACCTTGAGGGTGAGACGATCGGTGCGGGGATGATGCTGATGATACCGACTGCCTGATATGCTCCGTCATATCTCTTTACAAAGGCACATATATAAATAGTATCAACAGTTACGGAGGATATCATGGAAGAGAGAAGTATTTATAAGGATATAGAGAACCGCACCGGCGGGAATATCTATATCGGTGTGGTCGGGCCTGTGCGGACGGGTAAATCGACCTTTATCAAGCGGTTTATGGATACGCTGGTGCTGCCGCGAATCAAGGATGAGAATCTGCGGGAACGCGCACTCGACGAACTGCCGCAGAGCGCCGCCGGTCGGACGATCATGACCACCGAGCCGAAGTTCGTGCCCGAAAACGCCGTGCCGATCACCTTGGAGGACAACGCCCGACTGAGCGTGCGGATGATCGACTGCGTCGGCTACATCGTAGAGAGCGCGATGGGCTACATCGAGGACGACGGCGAGCGCATGGTGCATACGCCGTGGAGCGATCGGGAGATGCCGTTCCGTCAGGCGGCGGAGCTGGGCACCAAAAAGGTCATCACCGATCACAGCACCATCGGCGTGATGGTCACAACGGACGGCTCGATCGGCGATATCGACCGTGAGGATTATGTGAGCGCCGAGGAAAGGGTAGCGGCTGAACTGACCGCTGCCGACAAGCCCTTTATCATTTTGCTGAACACGACCGCGCCCGAGAGTGCGTCATCCTCTGCCTTAGCGACGTCCCTCAGCCAAAAATACGGCGCTCCCACCGTTCCCGTCGACTGCGCGATGATGGATGAAACCGCCGTCAAGGCGATTTTGGCGACCCTGCTGTTCGAGTTCCCGATCAGGGAAATCCATGTGGATATGCCCGAGTGGCTGAGGGGACTGAGCCGGGATAACTGGCTGCGCGCGGATGTGTTCGGCTCGATCCGTGATACCGCAAAAGGGATCACCAGGATTCGTGAGGTGCAGGACGCGGTACAGGGGCTGAGCGATAATGAGCATATCGACAGCGCGGAGCTGCGTTCGATGGATCTCGGTACAGGCAGGGCGGATATCGCGGTGCGGCTGCAGCCGGAATTGTTCTATCGGATCCTGACCGAGAAAAGCGGCATCGATATCCGTAATGAGCGTGAGCTGATGGAGTGTATCTGCGAGCTGGCGAACGCGAAAAGCAACTATGACCGTATCGGCAAGGCGTATGAGGATGTGTTGGAGAGCGGGTACGGTATCGTGATGCCGACGATGGAGGAGCTGAGCCTGGAGGAACCCGAGATCGTGCGCCAAAGCGGTAAGTACGGCATCCGCCTCAAAGCGAGCGCGCCGTCCGTGCACATGATGCGCGTGCGCACCACCGCCGAGGTGACGCCGATCGTCGGGTCGGAACAGCAGAGTGAGGAGCTGGTGACCTATCTGCTCAAGGAGTTTGAGGAAAGTCCCGCCAAGATCTGGGACAGCAATATCTTCGGCAAGTCCGTGAGCGATCTGGTCGGCGAGGGGCTGAACAATAAGCTCTGCCGTATGCCCGAAAAAGCACGGCTCAAGATAGGGGAGACAGTGGAGAAGATCATCAACGACGGCTGTAACGGATTGATTTGTATTATTCTGTAAATGAAAATAAACACAGATAAAGGGCTTCCCTTCCGGGAAGCCTTTTGTACTGCGGAACAGTATTTCGGTACAGTACAATCGAGAAAAAATAATGGTTGAAATTCCCTGTCGGATGATGTATACTTTAGGATGACAGCAATAATCCGACCCTGCTGAAAATGGCAATATTTCGGCAAATTTCGGCTTATCAATCTTGGCAGGCGCCAGCCTGTCTGCACTTTCTGCACCGAAACTTGCTCGAAATCTTGCTCATTTTAAGTCCTGTGGAGTTTTGACGGAGCAGATTTTCGTCTGATCGCGGCAAAACCACAGCTAATCCTTGATGGATTAGCGAGGATTTTAACAAAGAGTAGGCGGAAATCTGCCCGCCAAAACCATGGTTCAGATTATTTCTGTCATCCTGACATAGAATAATATGGGATAGCATGTGGTCGTATCGACCGATTCCGATACGGCTGATGTATCTCACTGCACATCGGGAGGCCGGATATATGGGTGAAAACATCACATTGTCATTGACGATCCTGTTGACGGGTTTTGCCGTGGTTTTTGCCGTGCTGCTGGTATTGATCGGCATCATCAAAGCTTACGGCACCGCCGTTTACAAGGTTCAGAACAGACGACAGCTGAAAAAAATAACACGCAACGCCGATTTGCCTAAGGCGGAACGTGAGCCGGAGGGGGAAGCTTATGCGGCGGATGAGGTCGATGAAGTGGATAATGACGAGCTGATCGCGGTGATCTCCGCCGCCGTTTACTCCATGTATGATTCACCGAAGAATATCCGGATCAAGGGCATCCGCAAAGCGCCCTCCCGCTCCAACGCATGGCGCAATGCCGGTATCTCGGATAACGTCAGACCGTTCTGATTTGACAATCATCTTTGACATGCCTTGGGGCTTGTCGAGCTTTGCTTGCATTTATCATAGATCGGGCAGAAAACTGAGGAATGATGATCTGCCCGGGGAGGAACAACATGCAAATTTTTCAGGGATTTTTAGACGCGCTCAAGGGACTGTGGGAGTCTTCGGGCTTTATGCAGTTGACTTGGCAAAACTATGTGATGATCGTGATAGCCTGTGTATTATTGTACCTTGCTATCAAAAAGCAGTATGAACCGCTTCTGCTGCTGCCGATCGCTTTCGGTATGCTGCTGGTCAACCTGTACCCCGACATCATGGGTGCGCCGCATATCAATCTGGTGGAGATCGCTTCGATAGACGATCCCGCCGCCAAAGGTCACGTAATACGAGAGATCGGCGGCAAGATCTTTTATGAGGATCCCACCTACGGCGGTCTGCTGTACTATCTGTATCAGGGCGTCAAGCTCGGTATCTATCCGCCGCTGATCTTTTTGGGCATCGGCTGTATGACCGACTTCGGTCCGCTGATCGCCAACCCGAAGAGCTTTATCCTCGGCGCCGCCGCACAGATCGGTATCTTCATCACCTTTATCGGCGCGATTTTCTTGGGCTTTACCCCCGCACAGTCCGGCGCAATCGGCATCATCGGCGGCGCGGACGGCCCTACGGCGATCTATGTCACCTCAAAATTAGCGCCCGAATTACTCGGCCCGATCGCGGTCGCGGCGTATTCCTACATGGCGCTGGTACCGATCATCCAGCCTCCGATCATGAAGCTGCTCACCACCAAGAAGGAGCGTGCGGTCGTAATGGATCAGCTCCGTCCCGTCTCCAAGCTTGAGAAGATCATCTTCCCGATCATCGTCGTCATCATCTGCGCGATCGTCCTGCCCTCCGCGGCTCCGCTGATCGGTATGCTGATGCTCGGCAACCTCTTTAAGGAGAGCGGTGTGGTCGAGCGTATCAGCAAGACGGCACAGAATGAGCTGATGAACATCATCACCATCTTCCTCGGCGTGACGGTCGGCGCTACCGCGACAGGTACCGTGTTCCTCACTCCGAAGACATTGGGCATCATCGCGCTCGGTTTGCTGGCGTTCTGCATGGGCACCGCGTGCGGTCTGCTGTTCGGTAAGCTGATGTATAAGTTCACCGGCGGCAAGGTCAATCCGCTGATCGGTTCGGCGGGTGTTTCGGCTGTTCCGATGGCGGCGCGTGTCGCTAACAAGGTCGGTCAGCAGGAGAATCCCGGCAACTTCCTGTTGATGCACGCAATGGGACCGAATGTAGCGGGCGTTATCGGCTCCGCGGTCGCGGCAGGCGTACTGCTCAGCGTTCTGTAATATCAATATGAAGATCAACAGCCTTTTTGCGACGCAGAAGGGCTGTTTTTTGATGGAGAAAAGAAGAGCGATTTTGTCAAATGGTCTTTACGAAAACGACCGAGTATTTGTTTATTATGTCAAATTAGAAAAATATCTTTACTATTGTTCCGGAAAAGAATAATAAAGCGTATCTTTGCGATATAATATAGAATGATTAAATAGGGAAGTATCCCTTTTTGGCTCAATACCTTTTTGACGGTAACCGGGCAAAGCTGCCGCGTTGCGGTAATACCATCCGACAGGAGGATTTTGATGAAAAAACAGATCACGATCGCTGATTTGCTGAAGATTTTTCTGCAGCATATCAAGCTGATTATTATTGTAACATTGTTGGGCGCGCTGTTGGCGTTCCTCTATGTTACGTATTTGGTGACGCCGATGTATTCTACCAGCGCGCTGATCATGGTACAGAACGGCAATTCGTTTGAGAGCGATATCAATAAGGCGAACAACAGTTCACTGAGCGGTGAGAAGGTCAACACCAGTGATATCACCTCTTCACAGATGCTGGCGAATACCTGCTCGACGCTGTTCACGGTCGACCCCGATATGAAGAGCATCATCAGCGGCGCCACGATCAATATCAGCGTGGTGGAGGATTCTTACTTTCTGAGAATCAGCTCGACCTCATCCGACCCCCATACCGCCGCGAATATCGCGAATCTGGTCGCGAATACCGCGCCGCAGGTCTTCAAAAAGTACTTCGGCGACGCCGGTAAGGTCGATACGGTAGAAGAAGCGAACGTTCCTTCCTCGCCCTCCTCTCCCAATAAGCCGAGATATGTCCTGATCGGTCTGTTGGTCGGTTTGGTGCTGTCGCTGGTCATTTCCTTCCTGCTGGAGATCATCGATACGACCATCAAGCCCGGCGACGACCTGTATAAGATGTATGATATCCCCGTATTCGCAGAGATCGTAGACTTTGAAACGGAAGGCGGTGGCAAGAAGAAATGAAGCTGATCAATACAAATAAAGGCGATAAAGCCAATAAAAAAGGCAATAGTGCCGAAAAAGCAAAAAACGTCTTGACCTCCGACTCCAAATTCGCGATCGTTGAAGGATATAAGATCGCCCGTACCAATCTGGTGTTCTCGCTCACCGCACAGAACAGCAACTGCGTTGCCGTTACCTCGTGGAGCAAGGGTGAAGGTAAGAGTACCGCGACCGTTAACCTGGCGATCTCCTTCGCGAAGATGGGCAAGCGTGTGCTTTTGATCGATACCGACTTGCGTCGTCCGAACCTGCACAATCTGCTCAAGCTCAAGAATGATACCGGCGTGTCGGATATCATCGGTCAGTTCGGTGATTTTCAGACTGCCGTTCACCGCAACGCGGTCACCAATCTGGACGTCCTGACCTCCGGCGCGATCCCGCCCAACCCCTCCGAGCTGCTGGCTTCTCCGTATTTTGCGGAGCTGCTGAAGAAAGCAAAGGAAGAGTACGACTATGTGATCATGGATACGCCTCCTCTGGGCGTTGTTACCGATACGCTTCTGTTGAAGGACTATGTCGGCGGCTATGTCATGGTCGTCCGTGAGAGGATCACCAGCCACGGCGATATCGAGCGCGCCCTGCAAAGCGTCAAGCTCGCCGATACCAAGGTGCTCGGCTTCCTCAAGGTCGGCTGTGAAATGCGCTCCAAGGGCTACGGCTACAACAAGTACAGATACCGTTACAACTACAATTACAACTATTATTACAAATACTGATCTCACACAGCTCTCCTGTCATCGGCAGGGGAGCTGTTTTGGTGAAGGATAAAGGGTGAAGAGTGAGGATGAATTAATTTGTAGGGGAGGGGCTTGCTCCTCCCGAAACACTTCAGTTATAAGCCATCAAATCGTGAAACAGATGATATTTTATTGTAGGGAGGGGCTTGTTGCTCAGCCGCAGACGGCACCCCTCTGCCCTTCGGGCGCTTCCCCGGCGGGGAGACCCATCCCGCAACTTTTCCGTTCTATGTCTACTGAGTGCGCAGCAAATCCAACCCCTCCGTAGGGTACGGCGCTTGCGACGTACCGAAACCTTTTCACTAAACGTCATTCACTGCGGAGCAAATCCCATCTTCCGTAGGGATGACCATCGGTCATCCGCATGGCAGAGACGTTTATTTCTTATCTCGCGTTTTCGATAACGGATACGCCCGCCATTCCACGGTGCGTCGGACGCATGCGTCCAAGCGCCGACCCCTACAATCTTTATGTAACGCTGATTGTGGAACAGGGCTCCTTTGCTGCTTTTCCGCAACTTGATAAATCTGTGAGAAGTGGATCGGATTCTTATATGCTTCGGTTGAGAAAAGCAGACACAAAACGAAATAAACTTGCAGGAATTTGATAAAAGGGTTGCAAAAGACGTCCGTTTGGTATATTATATAAAAGCATTATTTGTAAAATTTGCAATCTCAGAGAGGGAAATGTGCAAGATGAAGTATCAAGATTATTCGAGAGAACAGCGTGACGCTGAGCTTTCAACCTTATGGGAAGAAATCAACATAATCAAGGAAAAGAACATCAAGCTGAATATGGCGCGCGGCGTGCCCAGTCCCGATCAGCTCGATCTGTCCAGAAAGATGCTGGACATCCTGACCTCGGAATCGGACTGCCATGCCGAGGACGGCACCGACTGCTGTAACTACGGCGTGATGGACGGTATCCCCGAGTGCAAAAAGCTGATGGCGGACGTCATGGGCGTGACGCCCGACATGGTCATGGTAGGCGGCAATTCCTCGCTGAACATGATGTTTGACACCATCTCTTTGTTTATGACCCACCCCGTTACCGGCGGTACACCCGCATGGTCGCTGGTGCCCGACCGTAAATTCCTCTGTCCCGTACCCGGCTATGACCGTCACTTCGGCGTGACCGAGTATTTCGGTTTTCAGATGATCCCGGTGCCGATGGATGAAAACGGCCCCGATATGGAGCTGGTCGAGGAGTTGGTCAAGGATCCTACTGTCAAGGGTATGTGGTGCGTGCCGAAGTACTCGAATCCCTCGGGTATCTCGTACTCCGATGAGGTCGTTCGCCGTATCGCGGCGCTGCAGCCTGCCGCTGCTGATTTCCGCGTCATGTGGGACAACGCCTACTGCATCCACGATCTGACCGATGATCATGACGAGATCCTCAACATCTTTGAGGAATGTGAGAAAACCGGCAACATCGACATGCCGATCGAGTTTTGCTCGACCTCCAAGATCACCTTCCCGGGCTCCGGCGTAGCGGCTATGGCGGCTTCCGCGAACAATATGGCGGTCATCAAGGGTAAGTATAAATTCCAGAACATCGGCTATGATAAGCTGAATATGTTGCGCCATGTGCGCTTCTTCGGCGATATCGAGGGCATGAAGGCGCATATGAAGAAGCACGCCGAGATCCTGCGTCCTCGCTTTGAGATCGTGCTCAATAAGCTCGGTGAGAACCTCGACGAGCTCGGTATCATTCGCTACAACCGTCCCCGCGGCGGCTACTTTGTCTGCGTCGATGTGCTCGACGGCACCGCGAAGCGTGTGGTGGAGCTGTGCAAGGAAGCGGGCGTCAATCTGACCGGCGCCGGCGCGACCTATCCCTACGGCAACGATCCGCACGACAGCAACATCCGTATCGCGCCGTCCTTCCCGAGCTTGGATGATCTGGCGAGCGCAATGGACGTCTTCTGCCTGTGCGCGCGCATTGCCGCTTTGGAGAAGCTGAACGCATAAAACTCAATCTAACACAAGACAGCGTCCGCGGTTTTTGCGGGCGCTTTTTTCTGCAACCAAAACAGGATCAATACCATAATTCGTTATTAGAAATATAGAATGTATATTTCGATATTGGAATTATGGTGGCATTTTAATTCCATAATCGAATCAAAGTGCCGCTTTTTTCTCCAAAAGAACAATGAAAACTTGAAAATCTTGCAAAAGTTTTATTGACTTTTCAGGTGTAAGTCTGTATAATTAATCTGTTATTGTGGATTTTTATATTGGTACTTTAGCGCCATATGCACGCAGTACGGTTAAAAATCCGAAAGAAGAACCAAAAAATATGGAGGTCCAAGGCATGAAAAGAATTTCTAAGCCTGTATTCTTCATTGTCGCTATCCTCATCATAGCGTTTGCGTTCACGGCGTTCGCCGGAATCAAATACTATGACGGCGATATCCAGAAGACTGCGATCAAGGGTATCAGCGACATCAGATGGGGAATCGACATCCGCGGCGGTGTGGAGGCTACCTTTAAGCCCGCAGACGATATCGACGCCACGGATGAGCAGTTAGACTCTGCGAAATCGATCATTGAAACACGTATGGTCTCTAACGGTATCACCGACTATGAGATCTATGCCGACTACGGCTCCGACCGTATCATCGTCCGTTTCCCGTGGAAAGAGGATGATACGACGTTCGATCCGGTCAGCGCTGTCAACGAGCTCGCGGCTACCGCGAAGCTGACGTTCCGCAATCCGAGCGGCGAGACCGTCATGGACGGTTCGGCTGTTGAGAAGGCGACTGCCGGTATCGATCAGTCCAAGGATTCTGCCGGTCAGTATATCGTGCAGCTCGAACTCAACTCTGAGGGTGCTCAGACCTTTGCTCAGGTCACCCAGCAGTACCTGAACCAGCAGATCGGCATCTATATGGATGAAACCCAGCTTTCCAATCCTACCGTACAGAGCGTGATCTCTGACGGTCACGCGCAGATCACCGGTAACTTTGACGCTGAGTCCGCGACCAAGCTCGCAAACCAGATCAACGGCGGTGCGCTGCCCTTCTCTCTGGAAGCTGCTTCCTACAGCGGTATCAGCCCCACACTGGGTCAGAACTCCCTGACAGCGATGGGCTACGCGGCGATCATCGCGTTCGCGCTGATCGCGCTGTTTATGATCATCAAGTACCGTGTGCCCGGTTTTGTCGCAGTTATCGCGCTCGTCGGTCAGATGGCGCTGGCTGTAGCCGCGGTCACCCGTTATTTCTCTGCTTTCGACTCCTTTACCATGACCCTGCCCGGTATCGCCGGTTTGATCCTGTCAGTCGGTATGGGTGTTGACGCGAACATCATTACCGCCGAGCGTATCAAGGAAGAATTCCGCGCAGGCAAGACGCTTGACGGCGCGATCGAAAAGGGTACCAAGAACTCCCTGACCGCGATCATCGACGGTAACATGACCATCGTTATCGTATCTGTCATCCTGATGCTGGTATTCGGCCCGTCCAACATCCTTTCATGGATCTTCGGCGAGTCCACCACCGGTACCATCTACGCTTTCGGTTATACCCTGTTGATGGGTGTTATCTCTAACTTTATCATGGGCGTATGGCTCTCCCGCGTCATGCTCAAGAGCATCTCCGGTGTGAAGTGCTTGCGCAAAGAATGGCTGTTTGGAGGTGCGCGTAAATGAAAAAGGATATGAACTTTGTCGGCAAGAGTAAGATCTTCTTCGGCATTTCGCTCGCGATCATCGCCATCGGTCTTATCTGCAATCTCATTTTCGGCGTCACCCTCGACATCCAGTTCAAGGGCGGTACCATCGTCAATTATTCCTACACCGGTGAGATCGATCAGGAGGCGCTCAAGGACGCGATCCAGTCCGCGACTCCCGAACATCAGGTCTCTTTCACCATCACTAAGGATATTATGAATAATGAGGCAGACGCTGACGCGTATGCTGTATCCATCCAGTTCTCCGGCAACGAGAGCATCGAGTCCGACGTCATCCAGGGCATCACCACCGCGCTGGAGGAGAAGTTCCCCGATAACAACTTCCAGTACAAAGAGAACTCCTCGGTCGAGGCTTCTATGGGTCTGAAGTTCCTGTTGAAGTGTCTGACCGCGGTAGCGATCGCTTCTGTACTGATGGTCATCTATGTTACCATCCGATTCAAGCGTATCGGCGGTCTGTCCGCAGGTGTGATGGCGCTGGTAGCGCTGTTCCACGATGTGGCGATGATCTACTTTATGTATGTCATCTTCCGTATGCCGATCGACTCCAACTTCATCGCAGTCGTCCTGATGATCATCGGTTACTCGCTGAACGATACCATCGTTATCTACGACCGTGTCCGTGAGGAACGCCGTCTGGCGGGTCCCAAGGCGGATATCGCGGATGTGTTCAACCACAGCGCATCCTCCGTTATGGGTCGTACGATCGCGACGTCCATCACCACCCTCGTGGCGATCGGCACCGTTTATGTCGTAGCGCTGATCTTCAACCTCAGCTCCGTACAGTCCTTCGCACTGCCGATGATGATCGGTATCGTATCCGGTTGTTATTCTTCGCTGTGCATCGCGGGTCCCCTCTGGGTACTCTGGAACAAGCGCGGCGGCAAGGGCGAAAAAGCCGAGGCTCCCAAGGCGGAAAAAGCAAAAGCCTAAGCGATTTTATCGTATTCATCAAGGCGTCACCTTCGGGTGGCGCCTTTTTTTCAATCAGTCATTGCGAAGCCCTTGACAGAGCGTCAAGGGCTGTGGCAATCTCAACCGAATCGATCAAGGCGCCGTCTTCGGACGGTGCCCTTTATACATTTACTGAAAACTGAAGACTGAAAATTGAAGAATGAATAATAGAGGTTACTCGCTTCGCTCAAACAATTATGCAATCCCTCAGCCTTTTATCGGTTTGAGCCCTCCTAGCGGAGGCAGCAGACCCTTTTGTCCGCATTGCGGACATTTCCCCTAGCAGGGGAATCTCCTTTACCAAAGGGAGCCTAATATTATTCAGGCGCTTACAGAATGTTTTCCCATTTCATCAGCTTGGCGTTCTTGATGTCCTGTATCTTTCGTCTGGCGCAGGCGGAGGTCGCCAAAAAGTCCTCTGTATCCGCGGTTCTTGCGTATTGCCTGAGCATCGCGAGATCGGAGGAGATATGCCCGACTTCGCTGTGGAACATGAAGATGTTGAACATCCCGCTTTGCTTGCGAAACCGATTATCGAGCTTTTCCGCCTCGGTCTCGGCGTCGAGCACCTCGTTGTGCATCATCTTCTCGTCCGCGCTGTCGAGCATCTTGATATACGCGTCGGCGTTAGAGGTGACATAGATATATTCGACCCCGCCGAGCAGCAATGCCAGCGCGATCATCCCCAGCGCGATCCATCCTCGTTTCATTCCGCATCCTCCTGTTTCGATTCTTCTTCCTGTTCCTGCAGATCCTTGCTTTGGATGCCGTTGCCGGCAAGCGCTTCTTCCGTCAATACGCTCAGGGTGCCGTTCGGCTCAATGATCCCCCAGCGCACGGTGCTTTCATCGGCGATATCCTTTTCGCGCAGGAGCGAATAGACGTCCTCGCGGCTGATCCGCAGTTTTCTCAGCTGAGAATCGATCATCTGTCCGTCCTTGATGATGACGATCGGATGACCGCAGATCAGGGAGCGGAATCGCTTGCTTTTCATCATCAGCAGTGAGACCAGCAGTTCGATCGCCACGATCATCATGATCGGAACCAGCGAATTGAGCAGCGGTCGTTCGGCATTCTCGAGCGGGAGTGAGGCGACCTCGGAGATGATCAGGGTGATCACCAGCTCCGAGGTCTGCATATCGCTGACCTGACGCTTACCCATCAGGCGCACGGCGGCTGTGACGATGATGTAGATCAGGATCGTCCGTATCAGTAATGTGAGCAAAATCTTCGCCTCCTGTTTCTCTCTTTATTATGTGAAAATGCAACAAAAAAATGTATGCAAATTCTGCATAGATTATTGCATATTTCTTTCAAAGGATTATAATTATTGGGTAGGGGAGTATAATATACAATGTATATGTGGAATTTTATGCGGCGTTGATGACGTCCGTTTATCATAGTTTTTTGAGAAAGAAGGTCTATTATGAGCAGCCCGTATTCCGTAACATTAAAAAGACTGATCGACGAGATCGGTCTGTCCAGCTATTATATGCCCGTGGATCCCGAGGAGGTTCTCATCACCGTTACCGACGTGGATCGTCCCGGTCTGGAGCTGGTAGGACACCTCAAATACTATGACAACCGATATCTGATCGCCTTCGGACAGACGGAGATGTCGTTCCTAGAAATGGAGAATATGCAGACACAGCTCGAACAGCTTGAGCCGATCATCAGCCAAAAGCCGCCCGCGATGATCATCGCGCGCGATATCGAACCGCTCGAGTCGATGTTGGAGCTGGCGCGTAAATACATGGTGCCGATCCTCACGACCGCTGATACCACCTCCGAAGTGGACGCGGCGATCGTATCCTTCCTGAATGTGGAGCTGGCACAGCGCATCACCCGCCACGGCGTACTGGTCGAGGTGTACGGCGAAGGTATTTTGCTGATCGGTGACAGCGGCGTCGGTAAGTCCGAGACCGCGATCGAGCTGATCAAGCGCGGACATCGTCTGATCGCCGACGACGCGGTGGAGATCAAGCGCGTTTCCAAAAAATCGCTGATCGGATCCTCACCTGCCAACATCCGCCATTTTATCGAGCTGCGCGGTATCGGTATCATCAACGCCCGCCGCATCTTCGGTATCGGCGCGGTCAAGGTCAGCGAGAAGATCGATCTGGTCATCAACCTCGAGCTCTGGAACAGCAAGAAGGTCTATGACCGCATGGGCATGGACAACGAGTATATGGAGATCCTCGGCATCGAGATCCCCGTCGTCACCATCCCCGTCAAGCCCGGCCGTAACCTCGCGGTTATCATCGAGGTCGCCGCGATGAACCATCGCCAGAAGAAGATGGGCTACAACGGTGCTCAGGAGCTTTTGCAGAACCTCGGCATGGACATCAGCCCCGAGGACATCGGTAAGAAGAAGATCGACACGAACTGGTGAGGTGCTGTCCAAGAAATGGAGCCGCAGGCGAACATTGATTGGTTAACAGCACCCATGCAAGGCTCTCCCAAGAAGCGGAGCTGTAGGCGAACGCTGATTGGC
>JAHKVW010000042.1 GCA_020624805.1 bacterium
AATACGGGGTTGAGCTGAACATGTGTGACGCCCAGCTGTTTTAAATAGTTCACGCATGTCGGATAAGAGGTAAAGGGAATATAGGTGCCCTTTTCCGTGAACGCGAGGAATTTTCCGCGATGCGCTTTGTTGACGCCGGAGGTGTCGGAGGATGAGAAGTCACGTACATGCACCTCCCAGATGATCGCGTCATTCGGCTTTTCGGGCAGGACATGATGATCGTTCTCCCAACCCCAGGGATTGGTTTCCAAAAGATTCACGACCTCCGAGCGCTGAGAGTTCACGCCTACCGCCTTGGCGTAGACGTCCTGTGTCTCATGCGTACCGGATTCGGTCTTGATAACATAGGTGTAGTAAATGTGATTCAGATCGCCGTCAACGGTGGTCGACCATACGCCGGTCACCGCGTCATACAGCATCTGCTTGATGCTCAATACCTGAGCGCCGTCCTCATAAAAAGAGCCGGTGGAATATAACTTTAACAATACCTGCTCAGCCGAAGGAGCCCATACCTTAAAGGTGGTGCTCTCGGGCGTATAGGTATAGCCTAAATCATTACCGTCATAAGTGTTGTAGATCTCAGATTTGTTGGAATAAAATGCGGTAGTACCCACTTCAAAAACCTCACTCTATATCTATTTCTTCGTATACTTATATGAATGCGTACTTTAATATTTTATCATCAAATAAACGTGTTTTCAACCAAAAGTTAAGACTTACCAAGATATCTATTAAATTCTGTTCTATTCAATAAAAATTCTGTAGAGAAATTGTTGAATCTGTCAAAATTGGAATGACCGTTTTTTATCCTCTTTGTTATAATTTATGATTGTTGATTCGCGGCGTTCCGATATTTACAAAGATAAATGATTATGTTATAATAAATTGACATAATGATTAGCCGAAACGAGGGGTTTTTATGTGTGAAGAAAACAATACCGCGAATCAGGCGCGCAATGACATTTCCCGCTACAAAATGCGTGAACAGGCGTTCATTCTATGCTTTGAATCGCTGTTCTCCGACGCGGATATTGACGAGCTTGCCGATAATGCCGGCGACGCGCGCGATGAGTTTTTGAGCGACTACGCGATCAACTGCGTGAAAGGGATCAAAGAGCATCAGGATCAGATCGATGAAAAGATCGCTTCCAACCTGAAACCCGGATGGAAGCTCAACCGTATCTCCAAGGTCTCTCTCGCCATCATGCGTGTCGCGATCTATGAGATGATGTATCTGGAGGATATCCCCGTTTCGGTGTCGATCAACGAGGCGGTAGAGCTTTCCAAAAAGTATGCCGCGGAGGATGACACCGCGTTCGTCAACGGCGTACTCGGCGCGGTGGCAAAAGCGCTATGAGTATGTATCTCGGGATCGATACCAGTAATTACACCACGTCGGTTTGCCTGTATGACAGTGACAGCGGCAAGGTGATCTCAAAACGGAAGCTATTGCCTGTCAAAGACGGTGAACTGGGACTGCGGCAGAGTGACGCGGTGTTTCACCATGTACAGCAATTACCGGCATTGTTTGAAGATGCCTTCGGCGATTTTTCCGATCAAATCAAGGCGATCGGCGTATCCTACGCGCCGCGTACCGAAAAAGGCTCTTATATGCCGTGTTTTACGGTCGGAACGACGGCGGCGTGTATCCTGTCATCTGTATTGAAGGTGCCTGTATACCGCTTTTCCCATCAGCAGGGTCATATCGCGGCGGCGTTGTACAGCGTCGGCCGTTTGGATCTGCTTTGTCAAAAGCACATCGCTTTTCATGTCAGCGGCGGTACGACCGAGGCACTGCTCGTCAACGGTACGGATGATTTCCTCTCCACTGAGATTGTCGCAAAGACGCTCGATTTGAACGCCGGTCAGCTGATCGACCGTGTCGGCGTGATGCTGGGATTGTCTTTTCCGTGCGGCAGAGAGCTCGAAAAGCTCGCTAACCAATGCGATGAAACGATCAAAGTCCGACCGACGCTCAAGGAGTTGGATTGCTGTCTGAGCGGCGGTCAGAATATCGCCGAAAAGTATCAAAAAGAAGGTAAAAGCCCCGCGTATATCGCGCGCTTTACCATGCTGTTTATTTCCTCGGCAATCGTTGAGATGAGCAAAAGGATCCGCGACAAATACGGCGATTTGGAATTTGTCTACGCAGGCGGCGTGATGTCCGATCTGATCATTCGTGATGAATTACGATCACTGCACGACTGTGTGTTTGCGCTGCCCGAATATTCCAGCGATAATGCCGCGGGTACGGCGGTACTCGCTTCTGTAAAGGATCGATCATGATAACACCTACACCGAAAGTCTATTCTGTTTCGCAACTCAACGCGCGTATCGCGAACCTGTTCGCGTCTGATGAAGAACTGCAAATGATCTTTATCGAGGGTGAGTTGTCGAACGTCAACATCAATTCAAAGAGCGGACATATGTACTTTTCGCTCAAAGATAAAAACAGTGTGATTCGCGCCGTGATGTTCTCGTGGGCTGTCCGCAATCTGCGTTTTCGTCCCGAGGACGGGATGAAGGTGATCATGCGCGCGCAGGTCACCGTCTATGAACCGAGCGGTCAGTACCAGCTGCGCGTCGAGGATATGCAGCCCGACGGCGTCGGCGTACTGGCAATGCAGTTTGAGCAGTTGAAAAAGAAGCTCGGCGCGGAAGGGCTCTTTGCCGAGGAGCATAAAAAGCCGATCCCCGCGATCCCGAAAACAGTCGGCATCATCACGTCGCCTACCGGCGCGGCGATCCGCGATATCATGGATATCATCGGACGACGTTTTCCGTGTGTCGATCTGGTGCTGGCGCCCGTATTGGTACAGGGTGAGGGTGCTCCCGCACAGCTGATCAACGCGATCGAACTGTTTTCACAGAGCAAAGCCGCCGACGTTGTGATCATCGGCAGAGGCGGCGGTTCGATGGAGGATCTGTGTGCGTTCAACGATGAAGGGCTCGCCAGAGCGATCTATGCCTGTCAGGTGCCTGTCATCTCGGCTGTCGGTCACGAGACCGATACGACGCTGTGTGATTTTGTCAGCGATCTGAGAGCGCCGACGCCATCCGCCGCGGCGGAGCTTGCGGTGCCGAATCGGTTTGATCTTTTGGAAAATGTCCAAAATTTGTTCCGACAGGGTATCGCCGCCGTTAACACTCAATTTGAATTTAAGCAAGCCGAAATCGATAAGCTGTCCCAGATCACGGCGGCACATTCTCCGCTGGATGAAGTGGAGAAGGATCTGGAATTGGTCAATTCATTCGCAGTACGCGCCGCCAATGCGGCAGGTCATTCGCTGGATAACGCCACGGCGCAGGCGAATGAGCTGTTCACAAAGGTAGAAGCGCTCAATCCCGTGGCTGTATTGAACCGAGGATTCGCCTATATCACACATGATGAAAACAATGTCAGCTCCGTTACGGACGTCAAAAGCGGCGATCTACTCGATATCACCGTAAAAGACGGCAACATCCAAGCTGAAGTAAAGTAGAGGAAACCATGTCATTCACACACCTGCATGTACATACCGAATACAGTTTGTTGGACGGCGCCTGTCGGATCTCCCGCCTGGTTGAACGGGCTAAGGAGCTCGGACAGGATGCCCTTGCCATAACCGATCACGGCGTCATGTACGGTGTGATCGATTTTTATAGAGAATGTAAAAAGCAGGGGATACGCCCGATCATCGGCTGTGAGGTCTATGTCGCGCCGCGTTCCCGCTTTGATAAAACCTTTGAGCTGGACAGGGAGTATTATCACCTGATCCTGTTGTGCGAGAATCAGACCGGCTATCAGAATTTGATGAAGCTGGTATCGCTCGCGTTCACCGACGGCTTTTATAACAAGCCCCGTGTGGATTATGAACTGCTCGAAAAGTACCACGAGGGCTTGATCTGTCTGTCCGCGTGTATGTCGGGTGAGGTGCCGAAGCGTATCCTTGCCGATGATGATAACGGCGCGTTGGAAAAGGCGCGGTATTATCAAAGCGTGTTCGGCAAGGAGAACTACTTTATCGAATTGCAGGATCACGGGATCAAGGAGCAGGAAAAGCTGAATTATAAACTCAAAGAGATCGCGAAAACCATCGGCGCGGGTCTGGTCGTTACCAACGACTGTCATTATATTCGCAAAGAGGACAGCAACCTGCATGATATCCTCCTATGTATCCAGACCAACAGCACCGTCAAAAATAAAAAGATGGGCTTCGAGACTGAAGAATTCTACCTCAAAAGTGAGGAAGAAATGCGCGCCGTATTCGGCGATCTGGACGAAGCCTTTGAGAATACAACCAAAATCGCCGAGCGCTGTCATGTGGAATTTGAGTTCGGCAACCGTAAGCTCCCTGATTTCAAAACGCCCGACAACGAAGATCACTATGAATACTTCCGCCGCTTATGCTACGACGGCTTATACCGACATTACGGCAAGAATCCCGATCGGTCGCTGATTCAGCGCCTTGACTATGAGATGTCCGTGATCCGCAAGATGGGCTTTGTCGATTACTTTTTGATCGTCAATGATTTCGTGCAGTACGCCAAGAGCAAGGATATCCCCGTCGGACCCGGCAGAGGCTCGGGCGCGGGATCGTTATGCGCCTACTGTATCGGCATCACCGGCATCGATCCGATCAAGTACGATCTGCTGTTTGAGCGGTTTTTGAACCCCGAACGCGTCAGTATGCCTGATTTTGATATCGATTTCTGCAAGGATAGACGATCGGAGGTCATTGACTACGTTATCCGCAAATATGGCGAGGATCACGTAGCGCAGATCGTCGCCTTCGGTACTATGCAGGCGCGAGGCGCGGTGCGCGACGTCGGCAGAGTGCTGGATATCCCGTACGCGACGGTCGATAAGATCGCTAAGATGATCCCGTTCAGTCTGGATATGACGCTGGATAAGGCGTTGTCGCTGTCCGCTGAATTACGCCAAAGCTATCATCAGGACACGACCGTCAAGCAGATCATCGATATCGCGCGTGCCTTAGAAGGTGTGCCGCGCCATATCACCATGCACGCGGCGGGCGTCGTCATCACCGATCAGCCCGTCAGCAATTATGTACCGCTTGCAAAGTCCGATGAAGCGGTCATCACCCAGTTCACGATGACCACGCTGGAGGAGCTCGGACTGTTGAAGATGGATGTGCGCCTTGTTCGCTAACGAAACACTCCAGAAATGGAAACAAGTTAGCGGAACAACGAAAGTTGTTTAACTATCAAATTGATTAGAGTGGTGAAATTCCACTTGTTGGGTAAATGTCGATACCCAATCCCCTGATACTCCGTTGTGCGACAACAGCTTAAAATGTTGTGGTGCAAAGCACGGTAAAGTCGGCTAAAAAAACGACCTAAACAATTGAAATATACAAAGTAAGAGTTGGTACAAAAGTGGTTAGAACCCGCCTGCTAAGAAAGTATAGAGTAGAATGCATGGTTGTGAAGTAAGTCGGGGGTCCTGTTAAATGTAATATGCCTACTCACCAGGAACTGCCGTATGTAAGGCTCGTGATTTAAGACCCCGACGAAAGTTGGGTTGCTCCTGTAGGAGAATAAATCGCAGTAACATTATTGTCCATTGAGGTTACTGTTCCTATCCCACAGAGGTTAGGAATTCTGATTCCTTCGACAGCGGAAGAAAGAATGGTTTACGGGTCAGAGGCAGAGGCTAAGTTACAATAATTAAAGGATAGATTTGATGGAACAAGGGAACCTTGGAAGAAAATGATAAAGCTATTAAGAGCTGATGTTTCTAATAGGCAGGAAATGGCCTATGAATTCAAGGGACAGCTGCCCGTAGTAGTCTGAGGTAGGGAAAGCCTACCACATGGCGAAGGGGCATAGTCGTGAGATAGAATAGTGTAGAATAGTTCATTGCTAAGGTAGCCGATGTGCGAAACGAACTAACCAATATGTATCACGGAGGTGATGCCGTTGGGGACAAAACTTAGCAAGGTTCCAACTACCGAGAAGGAACTCAACGAACTCCTACAAAGCATGTATCTGACGGCAAAAAGTAGATATGAATTACGACAAGAGTGTAACTTTACTGGAATACTGGAAATAATAGCTTCCGAACCTAACATAGTCTCGGCTGTGCATAAAATCAAAAGAAACAAAGGCAGTCACACCCCAGGTGTTGATGAAAAGGTTATCGATGATTGCTTACACATGCAGTATGACGAACTGGTAGAGATGGTCAGAGGAAAACTGAAAGACTATCACCCAGATAAGGTAAGGAGAGTATGGATTCCTAAACCAGGTAAGTCCGAAAAAAGACCGCTTGGAATTCCAACGATTTCAGACCGCATTGTTCAAGAGTGCGTAAGGCATGTGATTGAACCAATCGCAGAAGGCCAGTTCTTTGAACACTCCTATGGATTTAGACCTATGAGGTCTGCTGACATGGCTGTGGCAAGAATCAAACGCATCAACTGGACAGCAAAATGCTACTGGGTAGTCGAGGGCGACATTAAAGGCTTTTTCGATAACATTGACCACAATGTTATGATTGAAAGTCTGTGGCAAATCGGCATCCGTGACAGACGGGTACTCAGCATAATCAAGCAGATGCTAAAAGCAGGAATAATGAATGAGTGCGAAACAAGTGAATTAGGAACGCCGCAAGGCGGAATAATCTCACCTCTGTTAGCAAACATTTACCTGAACAGGTTTGATAATTTTATAACTGGAGATTTCGAACGTAAGCGGTTACAGAAACCACACACCAGAAGAGACGGCGAACTACAAGCTATACGAAAGTATAGCAATCTAAAGACATGTTACTATGTGAGATATGCAGACGATTGGATTATTCTAACGGATAGCCAAGAAGCTGCAGAACGGCTAAAGTATAAGGCAAAGAGATATCTTAGGGATACGCTCAAGCTTGAACTTTCAGACGAAAAAACACTAATAACAAATGTTACAAGCCGACCCATCAAATTTCTCGGTGTTGAGATTATGATTGTCAAGAAAAATGGCATCTTAGTCAACAAGGTTTCACCAGAGAAGGCACGATTCCAACGAAAGATGGAAAGTCTTAGTCGAGAATTATTCTATTTGCGCAAAGTTGCAACATGGAACCCAAAACGGCTGATTCAGGAAATCACGAGGATAAATGCCATTATCGTAGGACTTATGAATTATTACAGTATGTGTGACCAAATAAGTGTAGTGGTAAGAAAATATGCATGGTTGTTGAAATACACCGCATACAAGTCACTCAAAAAATTTGGTGGAAAATGGGTTAGAGCAAACAAGGTATCAAACCTTATCGGTCTGCACAGCGGACACACAACTCACATCCCAGCAATAAGATACGATGGAATGTATATAGGAATAACTGATATAAACTTTGCTTCTTGGGAAAACCCGAAAGTAAAGAATCAGGCTGAAAATCCTTTTACGCCAGAAGGTAGAGAACTCTACAATAAGCGAATGAGGAAAAAGGGATTAAAGGTTAGAGTTGATGAGGTGAATTCCACGCAACACGCCTTTTACCTAAGAGTAAGCAAAAACCCGTTATATGACTTTGAGTATTTTATGAACCGACCATACACATACAATCGTGATAAAGGCAAATGTAAAGTTTGCAATGGTTATGTGGAGCCCAATAAGGCGCATTTCCATCACGTAAACCCTAAGTTACCAAGAGAAAAAGTTAACAAGGTGTCAAACCTTGCAACGACGCATCTCTATTGTCATCAACTAATTCATAACGAAAAATTGCCAGAGGATTTGTCAGAAGAAACATTAAAGAGACTTGCGAAATATCGCAAGAAACTTGAAAGTAAAAGAAGTCAATCAAAATAAAAGTAGATTGACCAAACCTACTTGAAACGATTCTGACACTATTCGAAAGTAGTCCAACGAAGGCTACTTGCTCACGATGGAACGCCGTGTGCGGTGAAAGCCGCACGCACGGTGTGAAGCAGGGGAAAACGACCCGAAACAGGTAATGCTGTCGGTGTTCGTTACCTATTGCTATTTCCTCGGACTGCGTAACTTGACCGTCATCCATGACGCCGAGACCATGATCCGCCGCACGGAACCGCATTTTCGGGTGGAGCATATCGATTACGGTGACAAAGCGGTCTACGCGATGATCTCGACCGGCAATACGGACGGCGTATTTCAGTTTGAAAGCGGCGGGATGAAAAATGTGCTCGCTCAGCTCAAGCCCGAACGGTTCGAGGATTTGATCGCGGTCATCTCCCTGTACCGTCCCGGTCCGATGGATTCGATCCCGACCTATATCCGCAACCGCCATAATCCTAAGCTGATCACCTATAAGCATCCGCTGCTTGAGCCGATCCTGAATGTCACCAACGGCTGTATCGTTTATCAGGAGCAGGTCATGCAGATCTTCCGCTCACTGGCGGGTTATTCTCTCGGACGCGCGGATATCGTTCGACGCGCCATGAGCAAGAAGAAGCACGATGTGATGGAGCGTGAAAAGCAGATCTTCATCCACGGACTGGCGGACGATAACGGCACAGTCGAGGTGGAGGGCTGTCTCAGACGCGGTATCGATGAACAGACCGCGCTGTCGATCTTCTCCGAGATGGAGAGCTTTGCCTCCTACGCGTTCAACAAAAGCCATGCCGCGGCATATGCCGCATTATCCTATCAGACGGCGTATCTGAAATGTCACTATCCGCGCGAATATATGGCGGCGCTGTTGTCATCCGTGATCGAAAGTCAAAACAAAACCGCGGTGTATATCGGCGAGTGTCATCGTCTGGGGATCTCCGTACTGCCGCCGAGTGTCAATGAAAGCGACAGCAAATATACCGTGTCCTCAGGTCATATCCGATTCGGTCTGTCCGCGGTCAAGAATCTCGGATTAGCGTTCATCGACGCGATCATCTCCGAACGCAGGGTAAGGCCGTATCAGTCGTATTATGATTTTTGCAGACGGCTTAACGGAAAAGGGCTGAACGCCCGTTCGCTCGAAAGTCTGATCAAATGCGGCGCGCTGGATCATCTTGACTGTAACCGCCGCCAGATGCTGTCCGTTTCCAAGACCATCTTAGATGATCTGGAATACGAACGCCGACGCGGTGGGGGAGCGGGTCAGATCTCGCTTTTCGATATGGGCTCACAGAGCGGACAGAATGAGATCGCGATCCCGGATTTAGAGGAATTCCCGCTGATCGAGCTGTTGAATATGGAAAAAGAAATGGCGGGCATGTTCCTCAGCGGTCATCCGATCGATGAATACGCGCCGTTCGCGAAATTCGTGAATGCGGATAAGATCAGTAGTATCATGAATACCGAAGAGGGCAGATACCGCGACCGTGCTAAGGTCAGGTTGATCGTGACCGTCAACAAGAATAAAACACAGCTCACCAAAAATAATAAGATGATGGCGTTCGCCGACGTGGAAGATCGCTACGGCACCTGCGAGATCATCGTCTTCCCGAATGTGTTGGAAGAATCTCGCGACGCGCTCTATGCCGGCGCCGTGATCGATGTAGAGGGCACGTTGAGCTTGAAGGAAGAGGAAGAACCGCGGGTCTTGGCGGACAAGATCACCGCCTTACCTCCCGCGAGCGAGCTCACCGTATCGGCACCTGCTCCGAAAAAAGCGCCGTCCAATGTGATCGACCCGCGTCGACCTCAGACCTTATATCTCAGGATCCCGTCTTTGGAGAGCAGAGAATACCGCAAAGCGAAGAATCTGTTAGAGATCTTCGGCGGCAATACCCGTGTCGTCTTTTATCTGAGTGAAACCAAAAAACAGCTTTTGGCGCCTAAGAGTCTATGGATGACCCCGAATCCCACGCTGCTCGGTGAATTGGGCTATCAGCTCGGTGAAGAGAACGTTATACTGAAATAATTAATCGGGAACGATGGAGTGATTGATCCCATTGTTCCCGATTTTTTAATGAATTTTGTATTAATACTTGATTCTGAGGTATTATTTGTATTATAATATACCGTGTATTTATTCTTTTTCTAAAGAGGAGGAACTATTATGGCTAAATCATTAGCAGTTTTAACAAGCGGCGGCGACGCGCCGGGTATGAACGCAGCGGTCAGAGCGGTAGTCAGAGCCGGTATCTACAGCGGCTTTCAGGTATATGGCGTATATAAGGGCTACAACGGCTTGTTGAACCACGACATCAAGGAGATGAATCTTCGTTCTGTATCCGATATCCTCAGCCGAGGCGGTACGATCCTTTATACAGCGCGCAGTAAGAAATTCATGCAGGTCGAGTATCAGCAGCAAGCGGCGGATTACTGCCGTTCTCTCGATATCGAAGGTCTGGTCGTCATCGGCGGTGACGGTTCCTTTAAGGGCGCCAGAGCGCTTTCCAACGCGGGCATCCCGTGCGTCGCGCTCCCCGGTACCATCGATAACGATATCGCCTGCACCGATTATACGATCGGCTTTGATACGGCGATGAATACCGCGGTCGAGATGATCGACAAGATCCGCGACACCGCACAGAGCCACGATCGTTGCTCTGTTGTCGAGGTCATGGGTCGTCACTGCGGCGATATCGCGCTGGAGACCGGTATCGCGGTCGGCGCTACCGCGATCATCGTTCCCGAGATCGAATATGATCTGGAGCGTGACGTTATCTCCCGCATCTATGAGCAGAAGGATACCGGTAAAAAGCACTTTATCGTTATCGTAGCCGAAGGCGTCGGCGGATCTCAGGAGATCTCGCATTACATCCAGCACCGCACCGGCATCGAGACGCGCGCTACCATCCTCGGTCACGTACAGCGCGGCGGTTCGCCGACACTGCGCGACAGAGTCATGGCGACCAAGATGGGCGTTGCGGCAGTCGATCTGCTTGCCAAGGGCGTCGGCAACCGTGTCATCGCTTCTCATGAGGGCAAGATCGTTGATTATGATATCACCGAAGCGCTCGATATGCCGCGTAAGTTCAACAACGAGCTGTATGAAGTTGCCATGAAGGTTTCCATCTGATTCTTTCTCAGAGGGTTACAGATCAATTATGGGTATTCAGTATTTTTATAACTTTTGTCTTACTCAGGTCGATGACACCGATCTGAACAGCGATATCCTCTCCGCGGTCAGAAAAAGCTATTTCTCCGATTTTGAGAGGATCCGGGACAGGATCACCTACGACAGCGAGGGTATTTCACTGCTGTATGATTATTGTATCGAACGCAACAAGCCCTTGCAGTGGACGGTCAAGCGACCCGGAGGCGCTGTGGTTCAGGAGGTACTTCCTTCGGATAACGGCAAGTATTATCTTTGCTGTTATCAGGAAGACAGGCTCTTTAAACGTCTGCTTTTCAGTAAATTCCATACCTTATTAAAGGTGGAATATATGGATGAGAACGGTGCAGTTTGCCGCTCTCTTGAGCCGCGAAAGATCCAGGGCGGATTATGCTTGTTGTATAAGGATAACGCCTTGGATGAGCCGGTGGCGCTGTTTGCCGCTCCCGAGGTGTTGGAGAAGCCGGTGCGTGAGGAATTGAACGCGGCGTTTAACGATTATACCGCGATCGCCTCAACTGATGAAGGAGTCGTATGGTTCCTGTCCGACGCTCAGCTCTCTCATTATCGTGAGTTTGTCGATCAGGTCAGGACGGGCGTTGCGCAGATGATCGAAAAGAGCTACGTGGATGACGCCGCTCCTTTGTATGAAAAGATCAACGCGAAGGATTTCAACATCAAGCGCAATCTTTCGGCATCCTTGGATATTGCCGACGCGAAGCCTTTTATCACGCCTGCTGTTCCCGATGTACCGATCGAGGACGTCATGGCTACGGATCAGAGCTTTGCCGATATCGATGGCGGCTCCGATCAAGAGCCTTTCGATGTGCCTAAGACAGAGAATCCGGAAGATACACCGAAGGATGATCCTACAGATAAGGCCGCAAAGCCGGATAAGCAGATCATGGCAGACGGCGCTGTATACAGCTACTTCGGCGAGCTGGATGACAACGATAATCGTTCCGGATACGGCAGAACCGTGACCGATCTCGGTCGCACTGCGTATGAGGGAGAGTATCGTAACGATAAGCGATCCGGCAAGGGCGCCTATTACTATATGGACGGCACCCTGTGCTACAGCGGTGATTGGTCTGAGAATGTGCGACATGGTGTCGGCGTCGGTATCAGCGCAAAAGACGGTTCCATGCACATCGGCAAGTGGGTGAATAATAAGCCCGAGGGCAACGGTGTGCGCGTAGCGGCTGACGGCAATGTTAAATTTGTTTGCAAGGAGCTGTCCGACGGTACTACCGCTTTGATGAATTATCTCGACAATGATACGGTCGTGATAACGAAATACGATGAAAGCGGCGCAAGGATCTCGGAAAAGATCATTTCTCTGGCTAACGAATAAGTTAATAACCATTACGGTGCGGAGTGGCAACATTCCGCACTTTTTCTATGGGTTTCTTTATTGATCTTTCATTCTTTCTGAGCGTTGGTATATATTTCAAGAATCCGTCCATACTATTCACATCGTATGCTTACGATAATATTGTACAATAGTAAGGAGAAATAGGATGAAACATTTATTAGCACTTGTATGTGCGGCACTTTTGGTTGGCGTGATGCTGTGTTCCTGCACCGGGACCGCGAATAAGGTGAAGGAGAAAGCGTCGGAGGCGGTTTCTGATATCAAAAAGGATATGAAGGACAGTGCCACCGAGAACAGAAGTATGGTCGACACTAACGGAACGGTTGTTCCCACCGAACCCACCGACGGTTCACTGATGGAGACTATCGAGGATGTTGTCGCGACAGAATGGGAGAATATGAAAGAAGACGGCGAAGTGAATGACGGTGACGGCAATGTCGGCGACCGTGAAAACAACGACGGCGACGGTAATCCCGCCCCTGAGAATTGAAGCCATATAAAGAGAGCAGCCTTTCCGAATAGGGAAGACTGCTCTCTTTTTCTAATTGTCATTGCGAGGAGCGAACAAGTGTCCGCGACGTGGCAATCTCAATCGAATATATATTATTACATCACCTTCTCCAAATCCTGCTTCAGCTTTCCGATGATCTTCTTTTCGAGCCGTGAGATATAGGACTGCGAGATCCCCAGTAAGTCCGCCACCTCCTTTTGGGTATGTTCTTTGTTGCCGTTAAGTCCGAATCGCAGTTCCATGATCATCGCTTCACGGGTATTGAGCCGATTGACCGCTTCCATCAGCTGATTGATCTCCACCTCCTGTTCGATGTCCGCGCTGACGGTATCACTGTCCGAACCGAGAATATCGCTTAGCAGCAGCTCATTGCCGTCCCAATCGGTCGAGAGCGGTTCTTCGATCGAGATCTCATATTTCATCTGCGAGGTCTTGCGCAGGAACATGAGGATCTCGTTTTCGATACACCGTGAAGCGTAAGTCGCCAGCTTGATATTGCGGTCGGGGGAGAAGGTATTGACCGCCTTGATCAGTCCGATCGTCCCGATAGAGATCAGATCCTCGATATTGACGTTGCTGTTCTCGAATTTCGTCGCGATATACACCACCAGCCTCAGATTATGTAGGATCAACGCTTCACGCGCTTTTTCATCGCCGTCCTTGATCTGCTGCATGATG
>JAHKVW010000043.1 GCA_020624805.1 bacterium
ATTTGGTATACAGCACCCATGCAAGGCTCTCCCAAGAAGCGGAGCGAAAACGCGAACGCTGATTGGTTGAGAGCTACTGCCACGGCTCCAAGGGAGCCTCGCAATGACTATTGTCATGAAACGGCTCTATTATAGCGCTGTTTTGCGAAAAATACAACCGTATCAACAGGAAAATTCATATATTGTTAATGTATACGACGGCAAAATATGATAAAATATTGAAAATAATATGGGGGAGAAGGACTTGTTCGGATATATCAAGGTTGATCAGGCTAATCTGCTCGGCAAAGAATTTGAAGCCTATAACGGCATATATTGCACGCTGTGCAGACAGCTCGGCAAGGATTATTCCATCTTCGCGCGGCTGATCCTCAGTTATGACTGTACCTTCTACGCGATGATGGCGCTGGATCTCAACGAACAACCGCCCTGTTATCAAGAGGGCAGATGCCGATTCAACCCCTTCAAGAAGTGCCATTATGCCGACACACAGAGTTTGGCTTTCTCATTAGCGGCGGCATTATCTGTCATTTCCGCCTATTATAAGCTCAAGGATAATCTGCTGGACTCGCCGTGGTACAAACGGATCTTGTACCGATTGGTACAGCCGTTCTTCGCAAGCTGGCGCAAAAAAGCGGCAAAGAAGTATCCCGAGATCGACAATAGTGTTTCCAAAATGATGGATCGGCAGATCGAGGCGGAGAAGGATCAAAACTGCATCCTCGATCAGGCGGCCGATCCGACCGCGACCATGCTCAGCGAGATGTGCGGACTGTTGACCGAATACATCCCTCTTCGCAAGCCACTGCAAAAGGATAACACAAAGCGCATCCTGCAGGCGATGGGCTACGCGATCGGGCGCTGGATCTATCTGATCGACGCCTGTGATGACTATGAAAAGGATCAAAAGCATCACAATTTCAATCCTTTTCTCTTGGATGACAAAGAACATTTAGCCGCCTATATGGAGGCAAATCTCAATCACGCGTTGTCCGACGCGCTGTTATCCTACGGACTGCTCGACAAAGGCAGGTATGACAGCATCATCCAAAATGTGCTGTGCGTATCCTGTGTGAATATACAAAAGAAGATCATCAGCAAATACAATGCTGCCAATAAAAACGGAGGATTAAATGAAGAATCCTTATGAGGTGCTCGGCGTCCCCGAGACCGCGACCGACGAAGAGATCAAAACCGCATATCGCAATTTAGCGAAGAAATATCATCCCGACAACTACAACGACAGTCCGCTTGCCGACGTAGCGGAGGAGAAAATGAAGGAAGTCAACGAGGCGTACGATCAGATCTGTGATATGCGCCGCAACGGCTCCCAAAGCTCCTCCTATAACGGCTCCTACGGCACCGGGAACTCTTATCGCAGGACGTCCTATCCCGATGTGCGCCAGTATATCATGAACGGCAGACTCGACGACGCGATGGAGCTGCTCAACGGTACGCCCGAAACGAATCGTGACGCGGAATGGTACTTCCTGATGGGAATGGTCTTTTCGCGCAAGGGATGGAATGATCAGGCGTTCAGTTATTTTCAAAGAGCGCATCAGATGGATCCGTCCAACCCCGAATTCAGCGCCGCGTTCAACAATATGAACGCCCGCCGCTCCTATAATAACCCCGGTTATAACACCATGGGTACGGGGACAGGCTGCTCCGGATGCGATATCTGCACCGGTATGTTGTGCGCTAACTGTCTGTGCAACTGCTGTTCACGCGGGTGCTGATAATTGTATCATTCGTTCTTCGCCTGTCCGATTTTTCATAGGAGGAAAATCAGTGAAAGAGAATCCATATAAGATACTCGGCGTTTCCGAAGACGCGACTAACAGTGAAATAACAAACGTTTATAATAAGAAGATGCATCAGTACAGTGATGAAAACTACCGTGATCATCCGCTTTCCGATGTTGCTTTTACCAAACGACAAGAAATCATCGACGCTTACGACGCCATCGTAAAATTGCGTGAAAATGTCAGAATAACCAATGCCGAAGATCCGGATTACTTCATCCATCGGAAAGACTCCGCTTTCCCGCAGGTGCGTCAATTGATATCCAAGGGCGATGCCGACGAGGCGCTGCGCCTGTTGAAAAGCGTGCCCAACGAGAATCGCAGTGCTGAATGGAATTTCCTGATGGGAAAAGCTTATTTAGCAAAGGGCTGGGCAGGACAGGCAAAGCCTTTTTTCGAAAAAGCACATAAAAAAGCTCTGACCGACCGAGAGTATCAGGAAGCCTTCGACAGCATCGATAAGGGCTTCATCGAAAAAGAATATCGAGAACAACAATCACGACAAAAACGTCTTTCAAATAAGATTTGTTTGGAAGAAGATTGGCAGTGTTGCAGTGAATGTTGCGATGGCTATGTACCCACCGGTGATGAATGTGATTGTTGTTGTTTTATATGTAAGTCAATATTTTAGGTGAATCCATGAAAACATCTGTCAAAGTGTCATTGGGCGGCGTAGTTGCCGCCCTCAGCCTTGTCCTTATGCTTCTGACGTCGGTGATCCCTTTCGGCACTTACGCATTTCCGTGCTTTGCTGGGATACTGCTGATCCTGCTTTTATTCAACCTCGGTTTTCGCTGGGCGATCGCGGTGTATTTTGTTACGGCTGTCTTATCCTTTTTATTGTTGACGGATAAAGAAGCCGCTTTGTATTATACGGCATTTTTAGGATTCTATCCGATCCTCAAGGGCGTGATCGAACGGATCCCCTCCAAGGTCGTGCAGTATATCGTCAAGCTCGCACTGTTCAACGTCTGTATCATCGCGGCGTTCTTTGTCGGCATGACGCTGCTGTCGATCCCGAAAGAGAGCTTCACTCTCTTCGGCGTCTATCTGCCGTGGGTCTTTTTGATCATCGGCAATATCGCCTTCGTGATTTACGACCTATGTGTTACAAAGCTTGTAACACTTTACCTGTTCAAGTGGCATAATAAGTTGAATAAAAATACAAAGCTGTAACCGACATTGCAAATAGGACTGAAAAATAGTATCATATAAATGTTATTTTATAAGGCGGTGAGAGTATGAAAAGACGAATCGATTTGATCACGGCGATCCTGTTAGTGGCTGCGGTGTTGATCTCGATGTTTCTATGCGCCTATCCCACGGCATCCGCCGCTGAATCCGATGAAGCTGATATCGGCGCGGCTGTAGAAGAGGAGCTTGCCGACACCGGCTACGCCCATCGCGGCATCTCGCTCGACGGCATACCGAGTGTATCGGATACCAATGTCAAGGCGGGCGTGCGTCACATCTATTTGAACAAGAACACCGTATACCTCAAGATCAATGAGCGTTTCCTGCTGAATGTGACCGACGCTTACTCGCATACCGTCAACGCGCGCGCGGAATTCACCTCATCCGACAGCACCGTTGCGCAGGTCAACAACACCGGCTATGTGTTCGCCAAGAAGAACGGCAGCGCTAAGATCAGCGTATATGACAGCGTATCCGGCGAGAATCTCTCTTGTACCGTATATGTCGGTGAGGAATACGCTCCCACCGAAAAACCGACCGTAGCGCCTACCGATGAGCCTACCGATCCGCCCGCTCCGACACAGCCGCCTACGCAAAAGCCCACAGCAGCTCCGACACAACCGCCGACACAGGCTCCCACAACAGCTCCGAAACCGACCTCCGCGCCCGAAACACTCTCGCTGAGCGCAAGCTCCGCTACGGTATATACAGGCAATTATTATCATCTGAAAGCCACCTCGAACGCATCCGTGAGCTTCAAGAGCTCCAATACATCTGTGGCTACCGTCAACAGCTCCGGTATCGTCACTGCTGTCAAAGCGGGTACCGCTACCATCACGGCGAGCACTTCCACCAAGTCCGCCACCTGTACGATCACAGTCAGAAACGGATCATCCGTCAATCTTTCGCACAAGACCTGTTCGGTAGACCGATTCATGACCATCATGCTCAAGAGCACCACCTCCGGCGTCACATGGTCAAGCTCCGACACGTCGGTTGCGACCGTCGGCAATGAAAAGAGCTACGGCTTGGTTTACGGCGTTAAGGCTGGTACTGCCGTCATCACCGTCAAGACCTCCTCCGGTGCGGCTACCTGTCTGGTGACGGTCGAATCCTCTTATCCCGTTCAGTTCGCCTATACATCGCCGAACTGTGCCGCGAAGAATCAGAACGTGACGCTCATCTGCGTCACCGATACGATGCGTACCGCCGTGCGCTTCGCCGTAGACATGGGTTCATCCACACGCTATGTCGACGCAACCTCCAAGGTCAAAGAGGGCAATACCTACGTCTGGAAGGGAACGACCTCTTTCTCGAGCGCCGGCACCTATGACGTCAAGGCGTATTCTGAGTTTGACAACCAACCGGGCTGGTATTCCTGCAAGGACGGTGAAACGACCGCCTATGTCACAAATTCCAACAATATGACCACAACTGTCAACGCAAGACGACGCGCCTCCGATGATCTGATCGATCTGATCGCGACCTTTGAGGGCTTCTCGCCCACAGTCTATATCGATCCGATCACAGACGATGATCCGACGCTCGGCTACGGTGTACTGGTCTTTACCGGTGAGAAGTTCTATAATAACCTGACCAAGACTCAAGCATATGCGTATCTGGTGCAGAACGTCAACAACGCGGGTTATACCTCTGACGTCAACTACTTCCTGATGGATCATGATATCGAATTCAACCAACAGCAGTTTGACGCGCTGGTGTGCTTCACCTATAACAACGGTACGGGTCCGCTATTCGATGACGACGAGTTGATCGACGCGCTGCTCAGCTGTTCCCATAACGGCGTATACGATTTCAACTATATCAACAAACAGTATTTCATCGATAAGTTCTGTCAGTATCATCACGCGGGCGGCAGTTGTATCTACGGTCTGTTGTACCGCCGTGTCGATGAGACCGAAATGTTCTTCTACGGCGATTATGAAGCGGATTACGGCTATTATAAGTACCCGATCAGCTTCAAATGCGCCTATGATCCGTCCTTCCACACATAAAATGATACAAGCCCTCATATGATGTACCGGGTGATACTATGAAGGGCTTTGTATTTACAATCGGAAACAATCATCAGGCGTTACGCCTTCCCGATATCAAGCGCCGAAGCTATGATATCAAACAGCTGATCGCGCGTTTCGGGATACAGTCTGCGTTTGCCGCGGCGTTTTTGATCGGCTTGATCGTAGGCGCCGCGACCGGACGAGGCTTCAGTCGGGAAGTATTTGAAAAGTTGGATCTGCTGTTCATTACCAACATCGACGCGCGCATGGATATGAGCGTGTTTGATATCTTCATTTCCTGCTTTGTATCCTACTTTCTGTTTATCTTTTGTGTGTTTCTCTCGGCGTTATCGGTGTGGGGGATCGCAACCGTCCCGCTGTTGAGCGTGTTAAAGGGCTTTACGGTCGGGTTGTCCTCGGCATTTATCTTTTCTCAGTATCAGCTGGCGGGGATCGGCTTTTACATTCTGGTCGTATTGCCGGGAACGGTACTGTTCCTGTTCGCGCTGATCCGCTACGCGACCCGCGGATTCAGAATGTCATTGTGTTTTCTGCGTCTTTCCGTGTTCGGTCACGATACCGAGGCTGAGCTGAGAAAACGCTTGAAGCTGTTTTTAAAGCAAACGATGTTCGCGCTCTTATCGGTCGGCGCATGCGCTGTCACCGATATGGTTCTGTGGATCCTGTTCGCGAATAAATTTCATTTTTAATGGGGAAAATATGACAAACGAAAGAAAAAGGATGAGATTTGAATTATTGCTGGAACGCTTTTTTTCAAATTTTCATCGTATTCTCTTGACCAATCTGCTGTTCGCGATCCCGTCGGCGATCGTGTTCGGCGCGCTGTACGCGCTGAATAACGTGTTGTTTCACGGCGCGATCAGCCTGCCGCTTTCACTGACGGCTATCATCCTGCTATATCCGTTTTATTCCGGCGTCGTGATGGTATGCCGGAATATCGCCAGAGGGGATACCGAGGTAAAGGTAGTCAAAACCTATTTTTCGGCAGTCAAAAGCAACTTTTGGCATTTTCTGGTGCACGGCATCATCATCTACATCATCGTGACATTCAGCACGTTGGCGGTATCTGTCTATGTCGGATTTTTATCGTCGGGATGGTTCTTCTATGTACTGCTGTTTTTCAGCATCCTCATCGCGCTGATGCTGTTGTTTACGATCTATTACATTCCCTTGATGAGCGTGACATATGATCTGCCGCTGAGATACATCTATAAAAACAGCCTGTTGATGTCGTTCGGTGAATTCAAGAACAATATATTTGCTACCATCGCGGCAGGCGTCGTGTTCGGTATTTGCTTTACCGCCGTCGCGTTTATCCGCTCGGCGACCGTACTGGCGATCGTTGTTTCCTTATTGTGGGCTCTGCTGCTTCCCGCAGCCGTGACATTCATGATCGTTTTCTTCATCTATGACGGAATGACGAACATCATGCGCAACAAAGAGGATATCAGCGGCGAGCTGACCGAAAAGATCGAAAAGGGTCTCAAAGAGCAGGAGAAAAAGAAGGCGGCGCAAGCGGCTCAGCCTGTCAAGGATGACTTCTCCGATATCGATATCAGTTCTTTGAAGGATACGGATGATTACATCTTCCATAACGGCAAGATGGTCAAGCAAAGCACGCTCCTCAAAATGATCCGTGAGCAGCAGGAAAAGGCGGGGGAGAGCCAATCGGATCCATCCGACCCTGCTGAATAAAACCATAGATAAAAGAATAAAGCCAAGTTCAAATGAATGAACTTGGCTTTTTATGTTGATCAATACTATTATTTCAGATAACCGTTCATATCCTCGGCGATTTGGTCGGTGATCGCTTTCGCTTCATCAGCGGTAGCACCGATAGCGGTGATATAGATCTTGATCTTCGGCTCTGTACCGGAGGGTCTGACGATCGCGCAGTGACCGCCCTCGGTGGTGTAGGAGAGGACATTGGATTTGGGCAGGTCGATCTTCTCGGTAGCGCCTGTCACCAGATCGGTAGCGATATGGGTATCATAGTCGGCAACGGATACGACCTTGTAGCCGGCGATCGTTTTGGGAGCGTTCTCACGGAGGCTGTCCATGATGCCCGCCATCTTCTGCATACCCTCAGCGCCTTCAAAGTAGAAGTTCAGCGTGGTGTTCAGATAATAGCCGTACTCGTTATAGATGCCGTCGATGATATCGACAAGGGACTTGCCCTGCTTCTTATAATAAGCCGCCATCTCACAGATCAGCATAGAAGCGACGACCGCGTCCTTATCTCTGACATAGGTGCCGGCAAGATAGCCGCAGCTCTCTTCAAAGCCGAATACAAAGCGGTCTTCTTCATCCTTCTGTTCCAGACCGAGGATGATCTCACCGATATACTTAAAGCCTGTCAGGCAGTTTCTCAGTTCACAATCGTACTTTTTGCAGATCGCTTCAATGATCTTGGTAGTAACGATCGTCTTGACGACAACGGGATCCTTGGGGAGGTTGCCCAGCGCCTTGCGGCTCTTGAGGATATACTCGGTGAGCATCGCGCCGATCTCGTTACCGGTGTACAGACGATAGGTACCGTCGGCACGCTTTGCGGCAATACTAACACGGTCGGAATCGGGGTCGGTCGCCAGGAGCAGATCAGCGTCGTTCGCTTTGCAGTATTCCAGACCCTTTTCGAGCGCTTCTTCCAGCTCGGGGTTGGGGAAGGGGCAGGTGGTAAAGTTGCCGTCGGGCATCTCCTGTTCCTTGACGATCACGACATTCTCCATGCCGACGTCGGAAAGAACGCGTCTGACGAGCTTATTGCCCGCGCCGTTGAGAGGCGTATAAACGACCTTCAGATCGGTTCCCTTGCAGATACCGGCGTTGACCTGATTCTTCTTGACCTCATCCAGATAACTGTCATAAACAGCGTCCTTGACATATTCGATCGAACCGTTCTGGAGCGCTTCATCAAAATCGCAGAGCTTGACGTCGTCAAATATATCCAGTGCTTGGATCTCATCGAATACCATACCCGCAGCGACATCAGTCATCTGGCAGCCGTCCTCGCCGTATGCCTTATAGCCGTTATACTTCGCGGGATTGTGGCTCGCGGTGACCATGATACCGGCAACACAGCCCAAATGACGAACCAGATAGCTGAGTACCGGAGTGGGCTCGAGCTCCTCCGTGATATACGCTTTGATACCGTTCGCCGCCAGCACACGCGCCGCCTCGATCTTGAAGAGATCGGAATTGATACGGGAATCGTGAGAGATTGCCACGGCACCGGTGCCGTATTTCTTCTTGATATAATTCGCAAGACCCTGTGTCGCGTGACGTACAACATAAATATTCATTCTGTTGGTACCCGCGCCGAGTACACCGCGCAGTCCGGCTGTGCCGAATTTCAGCGGGGTATAAAAGCGGTCATAGATCGCGTCGTTGTCATCCTTGACGTCGTTCAGCTCCTGTACCAACTGCGGGTCTTCGGTCGCTTTTTCAAGCCATTCCTTGTAAATGTTCATATAATCCATCAAATCACCCTATGATTCAAATTTGGTATAATAAACCACCTAAACTATATCATAAAACGCGCTTGTTGACAATATCTAAACTTAAGTTTATGTAATTAAAACAAAAAATCGGATATATGATAATCATAATCACCAAATAATGATAATTCTATGCTGTATTAAGGCGGAAATTTGTCGAATGACACAAAAAGATATTTATTCAAAAACAAGGTCTTGATTTTGGATTATATCTGTAGTATGATATACAATGATTGAAAATAGGAGGCATATTTATGAGTGAAAAAACGAATCCCGAATTAAACACCGAAGAAACCGCAGCCTCTGTGTCCGAAGATACAGAAAAGACAGTATTAGCCGATAACGATGAAGCTATCGTTACCGATGACACAGAGAAAACGGTTTTAGCCGATACCCCGGACAATGAAGAAACTACAGATATCACGGCTGTTGAAGAAGAGAAACCGGTAAAGAAAAAATCAACTCTTCAAAAGCCGATCATCATCGCGTGCTGCATCTTACTGGTCGCTATCCTCGGATTTCTCGGCTATATGGCGTTCTTCCTGAAAGAACCCGAAAACGTTACATGGTCTAACGACGTCAATGATGTGACTTATTATTATGAGTTCAAATCCGACGGCACCTTCACAGGCTACTTAGGAAGCATCGAAATGAACGGTTCTTTCCAGAAGACGAATGACGAGAACGGCAAAACCATCACCTTGGACAAATCATTCGGCAGCTTCTATCAGGGCGCATCCGCTACTTATTCCATCAAGGGCTCCAGACTGTTCGGCAATCAGGAGATGTCCTGCTCTTATTCCGATGAATATGAATTCACCTTAAAGCAGTCAAAGAGAGAAAAGAAGCTGTTGGATCTTCCCGAGGATTTCACCGCTGACGAAAGCCTTGTCGGTTCATGGATCTTTAAGTACATGAACTACGACATCTATAAGGTAACCTTCAATAAAGACGGTTCCATGGTTCTGGAATTCTTGCAGGACGGCGTGAAATACAACGGTATTTATACCATCGACGGTTCCACCATCAACTTCACCTACTATGTGACGGATTCAACGGTCGTTCCGATCGACTACGCCATAGACGGCGATTACCTGACATTTATGGGTTATCAGTTTGTGCGTGAGGGCAGCGACGCAGAAAAGGCTACCTCCGATCAGATGATGATCCCTCAGGCAAATAATCAGACTCAGGAAACACAGGCAGCCGAGGCTGTAACAGAAGCAGCAGAAGCAGCAGAAGCAAAAGAAGACGCAGAATAAAGCATGACCCCCGCCAAATCGGCGGGGGTTTGTTTGTCTATATGATACTTTTCAATTTTGCCGCGTCGCAAACATCGACTTTGTTATCATT
Organism: bacterium; assembly: GCA_020624805.1. Classification (GTDB taxonomy): domain Bacteria; phylum Bacillota; class Clostridia; order Oscillospirales; family Acutalibacteraceae; genus Ruminococcoides. Next base: position 9,889 of record JAHKVW010000043.1, read on the forward strand.
CGTCACATCCGCGGCAAGCATATACACACCGTTGAAATCGGACGCTCCGATCAGATAATCCATCAACGTGTTCAAGTCCCGCGAGTTACAGCTTCCTTCACCCGTGATATCGCCGTTGATCGCCAATTCATAGGTATAGATGAATTCGTCGGATTCAAACACGGCGGTCATTGCCGTACCGATATTACCGCTCTTTTTTACGGTGTTTCCACGATAGATCGTGAGCGAATAACCATCGTAGTTCATGTTCTTCTTGAATGCCGCTACCGTCGTTTGCGGTGAGATACCGGAGATATAATAGCGCGTAGGATCCACACGGTAGACGTCGGAGGAGATCAAGGATGATCCCGCGCTTTGCCGTTGACCCGAGCGATTCGCCGCGTTATCACCGTCGTTGGAGGACTTTGCCGACTGATCTCCGCCGTTTTCATCCGCTTGTTCATCACCGGGATCGTCATTGACTCTCAGAGAGGTGAAAGTCCCTTGACTGACCGTAAATGATCCGGAACCGCCGGATGCAATCAGGCTATTACCGTTTGCGTAGACCGAGATCACCTGTCCCGCAGCATGATAATAGGCGATCTTTTCACCCGAGTCAAGATCATACGCGTTTATGGTACTGCCGTTCGGATAATAAAGCGTGTTTCCGATGACACAAGCCGACGCCGCTTTGTCATTAGCGTCAACGGAAAACAGATAGGATACCCGTTCACCGTTTAATTCATATACTTTACCGTGACCGGATACAAGAGTACTGCTGTCGGCAGGGAAGAGGGGCGACTCGACATGATCACCCGACAACGCGTTGAAACGATTCGATGACAGTTGATACAGCGTATCACCGGCGACCGCGTAGATACCGCCGCGAAATCCTCCGAAAACAGCATTGATCTCACTGTCAAAGCGATATCTGCCGAGATAGCCACCGTTGTATGAGAAAGCGATCAGCTCATGATCGTCCTGAGAGTTCTCGATATAGATCGCGCCGTTATCGCAGGCGAAATCTGTATTGTTATACAGTAACGCGTCATTGATAACAAAGCCCTCTAAAAAATCGGTATCCGTATAATAAACAAATATTGAGAGTTGGTTTCTTCTGACATCCTCGCACAACAGCACCGCTTTACCCCGATAAGCGCAGACAGATCGAATAGGGGAGGGAGCATCTACACTCGCGTTGAGCGTATGAGAAGCGTAGCGAGTGATATCCGCATGGGAGCCGTTGAAACGGATGGAATAGATACCCGTATCATCTGTGCTTTGATAGGTGCGGGATGATTGAGGAGTATGGGCAGATGTCGGGAAAGAAGCTAATGTCAACAGAACAACACACAGAATCAGACAAAGAACCCGTTTCATTCGACCTCACCTCTCATCATTCGACATATTCTGACATCTATACTGATTATACAGCAGCGCTTTGTGTAACACAAGATAAATAAATAATTAACAATGTTTGTGGTCGATGCCTCTTAATTATAATAAAACACTTGACATTATCATAAAAACAAAGTAAAATAACTGTTGCACAAAAGAGTATGGAAGCGTATCGAAGTGGTCATAACGGGCCTGACTCGAAATCAGGTAGTCCTCACGGGCTCGTGGGTTCGAATCCCACCGCTTCCGCCATTAAAAAAACACGGAGTTTCCGCAAGGATGCTCCGTGTTTTTCTTGTCATAATATTAATCAATTCAATAAATAAGCGATTACAGCATTGGATACCAGAAAACCTTTTACACTAAGCGAGATCGCGGTGTCACTGACGTGACACAAGCCTTGCTGCTGCAATCTCTTTGCACAGGCGATCATCCTTTCACTGACCGGACGCCCGAATCGCTCCCGATATTTCTCATAATTCACCCCTTCCGTCAAGCGGAGCGCCAGCATGATATACTCGTCGCTGTCGCCGCCGTCGGATTCTTTACACTCAGTTCCATCATAGAAGCGCTGAAAATCACTGTCATAATAAAAGCGCTCGCCGTCGATAAAGGAATGAGCGGAGGGCCCAAGTCCAAGATATTCATCATCATGCCAATAATGCAGATTATGGCGGCTCTCACACCCTTTTAATGAGAAATTGGAAATCTCATATTGATGATAGCCCAGCGACGACAGCTTCTTTACCGTCTGCTCATAGAATTCAGCCTGTTCATCGTCATTGAATAGCGGCAACTGATCTTTCATCGCGCCAAACCGCGTGCCTTCTTCGATTTTCAGGATATAGGCGGAGATATGTTGAACACGGCAGGACGAACAGAATTCCAGCGTTGCGTCAAGTGAGTCGATCGTTTGCTCCGGGATCGCAAGCATCACATCCAGCGAGATATTATCGAACCCCGCCTTTTGCGCAAGTTCTACGGTACGGCGCGCGTCATCGACAGTATGACGGCGGCCGAGGAGTTTCAGCTCATTTTCATTGGCGCTTTGTAAGCCGATCGAAAGACGATTGAAGCCCGCCTGCTTCATCTGATTAAAATCCAGTTCATATGTTGATGATGGGTTGACCTCGACTGTGATCTCGGCGTTTTCGCTGATATCAAACGACTGATAAACAGAATTCAAAATATGAATCAGGCGTTCATGACCGAGTAAGGAAGGAGTACCGCCGCCGAAATAGACAGTATCAACCGGGCAGTCGATTCTTTCGCCCCATACTTTGATACTGCCGATCAAATGCTCTGTATATTCGTTCAATTCAGCATCATCCTCATGCGGACGACGGCTGAAAAAATTGCAATAGGCGCATTTGCCGTCACAAAACGGGATATGCAGATAAAGTCCGATCGGATCCATAGCGTCTCCTTCATGTGGAAAAATCCACTGTTTATCACAAAAATGCTATACAAAGGGGTGAGGCAGGAACTCGCGTTCCTGCCTCAAATTTGGAAGGTATATGAAAAAACTTAGATGAATTCTTGTTTGTACTGCTATTTTAATAAAATATCAGAAAAAAGTCAAGTGCATTTGGTCAATTTAACGTAGAAAAAACACCCCCAAAGTTGTTGACTTTTACTATAGAATAATAGTAAAATTATATCGTATCACTAAAAACACATATGTTTCCTATTGCACATTGCACTATGGAACTGTCATATTGACGAATACACGGAGGTATAAATTGAGCACTTTGACCGAACAAATCGAGAAACGACGCACATTCGCGATCATCTCCCATCCCGACGCCGGTAAAACAACGTTGACCGAAAAACTGCTGTTATACGGCGGCGCGATCAACTTAGCGGGATCCGTAAAGGGAAAAAGAACCGCTAAGCACGCGGTATCCGACTGGATGGAGATCGAAAAACAAAGAGGTATCTCTGTCACATCATCGGTTTTACAGTTCAAATACGACGGCTACTGCATCAATATTCTGGACACACCGGGACATCAGGACTTCTCTGAGGATACTTATCGTACATTGATGGCGGCTGACAGCGCCGTGATGGTGATCGACGCCTCCAAGGGTG
>JAHKVW010000044.1 GCA_020624805.1 bacterium
TCGATCGATGATCAGGTTCCCCAGTACTCGCCGCCGCGAACCTCGGGCTCCCATGTGCGCTTGACGTACCACTCGGAGAACTTGGTGTTTTTGCCGTTGTTCCGGATTTCGCTGGCGTACTCGCCGGTGAAGTTGGTCCAGAGCATATCGATGCTTGTGTTATTAGCTTTCTTGGAGATTTCGATGCAGGGATTTGCGCCTGAGCCGTAGTTGGAGACTCCATTGAAGTCCACATATTTTGTCGTTACAGAGGTGTTGTTCGCGTTGTCAGGGATCACGATCTTGCGGTTGTCGCCGCAAAGCTTCGCGCTCTGGAGTTCAAGACTTGCGCCGTTGCGGATCGTGAACAGATCCAGATCCTTCTTTGCGGAGCAGTCGAAGCCGTTGCTCTTGCAGTACATATTGATGTAAACTTTTCTGCCTTCGGGAATCTCAAAGCCGCCCTTGTCGTTCAGGCCCTTGACGTTATTGTCAAACTTGAAGCCCTTCTTTTCGTCTGCGGTCAGATACTGACCTTTTTTGAGAACGACGACGTTGAAGTCCTTGCCGCTGTCGATGCCCTGCGACCAAGCGTCGATGAAGGAGGTGCAGCCCTTCTTTACGCTCTTGTTGCCGTCTAAGACATACAGGTCGGCGACAACGTACTTGCTCGGGATAGAGCCGTTTTCTTTCAGTACGGTCTTGAAGATACTGTCGATATCGGTCATGCTGCTGTGCAGGTTGGCAGCGGTGTTCTCATATCTTGCGTAGGGAGATTCGTCCTCATTGACGGTGATGATGCCGTTGTCGATCTCGTATTCCTTGACACGGAACTGCATGGCGTTGAGTGCGTTGATGATGGCGTAATCCATCAGGACTTGTTCTTCCATCACGCGGATCTCAGCGTTGATGGCGTCAACTGCGCCGTAGTAGTCGGGGGTTTCTTTGTAGCTGTGCTTGCCGGTGTCAGCCGCGACGACTCTGTCCATCAGATAGTTGGTGAGCTGGCGGTAGCCGTTCTCATTGTTGTTGGAAGTGCGCTGACCCTTGAGGAAGCGAAGCATTTCGTCGAAGTTTGCCTGCATGGCGCTGACGTTACACTTGGGGTCTGCGAGGATCTCTTTGTAAGCCTTGTAGGTGGTGTTGTTGATCTTGTCGCTGCCGTCGCAGGTGATGTTCGCCTTGTTCTCGTCGATGCGCTTGAGCGCGTGTGCGAAATCTGCCGCTACGGTGTCCGCCTGAACGCGGAAGTCCTTGGTGTCGATGTTGCTGTTGATCGCCTTGAGCTGATTCATCTGCAAGGTGTGATAGGTGCCGGTCTGGGTGGAGAGCTCCTTGACCTCGTCCATGACCTTGTTGATCTCTGCCTTGATCTCTTCGGTGCTCTTGTCAATCTTATCGAGCACATCCTGATTGGTGGGTTCATTGTCGTCAAGTCCGAGAACCATGTTCAAAATCGGAGGAAGACCCATCTTGGAGAGCTCGGGACCGGCTAACTTCATTACCTCGTCCTTCGCGTAGCCGAAGGTGGTGCTGAGTACGGTCTCGGCGATTCCGGGGATCGCAAATGCTGAGGTGGATGTTACTGACATTGCGCCTACGGAAATGATCGTTACTGCGGATAAGATACCCGCGATGATCCTGTTTTTGATTCTTCTTGTCTTTTTCATTGTTTTCACTCCTTTAGTAGAATTTGTATTGTTATTGTAATTGTTGACTGTTTTGGTTTTGAGATGGAATAAGTTTTTCATGGTGATTTCTCCTTTCAATTGTCATTACGAGGAGCGGATGCGACGCGGTAATCTCAACCGCTTTTCCCTGTCCGGCCTCGTTGCTCTGCGCTGTTCCTCGTATAACTCCTACTCGTCTGATCTGTTTCGTCGCCTGCTGCGACTTCACAGCTCAGTCCTCGTCCGTCGTTATCCGAGGGCTCCGTGCCTCGGCTTTTCTCTTTGACTGTGACTACAGTATATCAGGGTGTTCTTTGCAACTTCTTTGCAAATCTTTGCGATTTTTGAAAAAGTTTTAATTTTTCTTTTTCGGTCGTCTCGGAGAAGTTGTTTGTTTCCCTCGACTGTGATTGCAGTATATCAGCCCGACCTTTGCAACTTCTTTGCAAATATCTATGGATTTTTATAAAATCGGATTTTTTATGAGGTTTGTTTCCGATCATTATGACTATACTCTCATACAAAAAACCCCCGAAAGTTAGTTCTCAGTCTAACTTTCGGGGGTCGGGGCACGCTGTGACAGCCCTGTCTTTTGTTTATCGTATTATGATTCTATCGGTTGAGATCGGACGCGCGTCTTTTCTCGCATTGTCGATGGATCGTCCGTGATCAGCGCGGTATCTTTACCGCGGGTTGACTATTCTGAATAATCCGACCATGCTCCGGCGGAATATCGGGATTTTGTTTTCATATTGCCGGGATCGGGTGTGGGATCGACTGACATATCGATCTTGTAGAGCTTGCCGATCAGGTCGTTGGTGTAGGGGATATCGGTGGTCTGGAACGCTGTCTTGCCCTGAGCGACCTCTTTGTCGGTCACGCCGGAATCAAAGATGATGCCGGTGTTGCCCCAAGGCGCCACGACGCGATAGATATCGGAGCTGCCTAAGCGTTCCATCTCAAAGCCCGGCCATTCCGCGAAATAATACGGATCCCGGGTGAAGCTGTTGAACGCCAGCCCGCCCCACCAGTAGGCGTAGACCTTATCCCACTTCGTCTCACTGTTATCATAATAGACATAGCCGGGTGTGATATCGTTAGGGTCAAGATCAAGTTCTTCAAGATACTTCTCAAGGGGATCGGTGGTATCCTCATATTGCACCGGAACGCCGCAGGATAATGCCGAAACATTCTGCGTGAACACTGCCTCCAGGAATTCGGGATAGATGCTTCTCCAATAATCGATCAGATGCTCGCCGGACTCATACTTGCTGAATACGAGCTTATCCTTGGCGTAGCCTTTTTCGATCAGATCGTTATACATCGTTTCGGTCACATTGCCGTTATCCGTGTGATAGCTGCCGGCGTAGAAATACAAAAACGGCGCGTTTTTCATTTTCAGCTTGTCCTTGAGAAATGCCGTCCATTCCTTTTCGGCATACATATCAAAGGTAGCCGACAGCACGCCGCCCGTTCCGAACTTGTCGGGATGGGACAGCACCGTGTAAAAGGTCTCCAGCCCGCCCAGAGAACTGCCGGCGAGCGCGGTATGCTTTGCGTCGGTATGGACATGATAATGCTCGTTGATATACGGCATCACGGTATCGCAGAGGAAATCCGCGAAGGCACTGCCGCGCTTTTCGGTCAGATCCTCCGCCTTGACGTTTTCGGGCTCGCCCTCCATGTTGATCTCGCCCAGATCGGGAACCAGCTCGTCCATTCTGAACGCGTCGGAGTTGTCGACTGCGACGAGGATCGCCTTGTTTTCGGTCACGTCCATCATGCTCGCAAGGTGCTCGCTGACATTCCAGCACACCATATCGTTATCCATCCCTTTGTCCTTGCCGGTCACTAAAACACTCTGACCGTCAAACATATAGATGACGGAATACTTTTCCTGTGCCTTTTCGTCATAATCATCGGGCGTCCAGATATAGACCTTTTTATCCCGACCGTCAAACTAAAACGTCTTTGTTTCAAACTGCGGATCATAGACAGGCTTTTCGCCGACCGTATATGGCAGCAACATATCGTTCTCGACGTTCCAGCCGCTGATGAAGCTGTTGAACGCGACGTCCATGCTGTCCTTGCCGTCGCTTGTGAAATGCACCATATTGTACTTGTTGACGTCCGCCTCACAGCTGAAGATGTTACAGTCGTCCTCCTCGCTGATCGTCATTTCCGTCTGCCATGTTTCACCGGTCTCGGTGTTCAGAAAGGTCGCGGTCATCTCGCTGTACTTCTTGGGCGCTCTGACCGTCAGCGGACGCATCAGTTCACCGACCGCCTTTTTGGAATCGGCGGTGCTGTTCGCGGGATCGGAACACGCCGTCAATATCGAAACGCACAGCACGGCGCATAATATTCCTGACAGTATCTTTTTTATCATCACGGTAATTCTCCTTTATATCAGCCTTTCATACAGCGATCGACCCACGCGGTGAAGTTTTCGGTACTGTTGCCGAAACGCTCCGCCTCGGTATGATCCTGCTCCCATACGGTCTCGAAATCCACGCTGTCAACGCTTTCATATTGATCCAGCGCGAGCGCCAGATTGATCTCGGTGGTCAGCGCGTTTGTCTTTTGCTTGATCCCGGAACGGATCCGCCAATAGGGCGCGACCTTCGCCGTTTCGTAACCGTCCTCGCTCTCCATCAGATAATAGAGCGGCGTATACATATCCACGCGCTGTTTGATGCTGTAACCGAGGGGATCGGTCTTTTTGAGATCGTCGTTGTATTCCGCGGCGTACTCGCTGTTCAGCCCGGTCAGCACATCGGCAAGGATGCTGTCGAAGTGAGCGCCTTTCCCGTCGCCGCAGCCGAACAGTAAGATGTTGCTCCCGGGTGCGTCGAATGCCAACATTCCGTCGGAGGCGGTTTTGCAGTGCTTCGCAAAATCCGCAACGCTTGTGATTTTGGCGGTATTGGTGCTCTTGTCATAGGTGATCCATTTTTGATCCGCGTTCAGGCTGTCGATATACTCCTGCGCGGAGCTGTTGCCGAAATTCGTATCGGTCAAGTAATGGTTGAGCGAGGTCTCGATCACGCCCTTGACATGCTCATAATAACTGCCCGCCTGCGCAATCCCTTCCGCGGACTCCGTCAGGGTCAGCGCCTTGCCGTTGGCGTCCTTGAAGCCGGCGCTGTTGACATATTGCATATACGCCTTTGCCAATCCGTCGGAGATCGCGTTTTCTTCCGCGCCGCGATCCTTGCGGGTACAGCCCATCATCCACTCGTACTCCGCGTTGGCGGTGCCGAGGTTGGTGACGGGACACCACGCCATCGTGCCCTTGACGGCGTCGGACACGCCCTGTACCGCACCGATTGCTTCCAGATACGGAGCATACAGCGCACTGTCGCCGGACGCGCCGAGGATCGCCGCCTGCGCGCCGCCGCCGCTCACGCCGAACACAAAGAGGCTCTCCATATCGCCGGGGAGCACATCATCGGCATAGCGAAGATAACGGATCGCCGCTTTGAGGTCGGTCACGCCCGCGGGAGCGCCTTCACGGATGCCGCGGCAGCCGGGAGAGATATAGATCATTCCCCGCGAGGTGATCGCCGCGATATTCTCTAAAATAGCCTTGTTCCGGGACACAAACTCCTCGCTCAATGCTTCGGCGGCGGCATAACCGGGCGTGTGGATCTCCATCGTGACCGGCGCGTTCAGGACGGTATAGCCGCTCAGCTGAGCGCTGTCGTTCAGCTTGCAGGTATAGGTATCGTCGCCGTTATCCGCCGCGTCCATATACGCGCCGGGAACAAAGACCGCGAGCTGTTCATAGTGTTCGTCGGCAGGCGTTTCACAATAGGCGATACCGACCTGATAGTAAAGATCATATTCTTTATTGTAATGCCATTTTGTCATGTCGGGCTTTGACAGATTCGTCACGGGCTCAGGCGCCGTTGTTTCCGCTGTTTTGCCGCTGTCGGAGCCACCGCAGGCGGCGAGAAGAACAGCTATGATGATGATAATGGAAGCGAATGATAATACTCTTTTCATTTTCTTTATCCCCTTGATCATAATCATGTATCTATCTGCCCTGATAAACCATTGCGTTCAAAAATTCTGAAAAAATACCGCGCCAGAAGGAAGTTTCATGACCGCCTATCTCCTCCCGACGGTAGACAAACCGATCCTCGGGATAACCCATCTCTTTGATGCGGGCGACCATCTCATCGGTCACATCTCCGTTGTCCGCTTCTTCATTCCCGCAGTAGAAATACAGAAAAGGAGCTTGCTTATCAAAGCTCTTTTTACTGAGATACGACCGCCAGCTTTCATCCGTGTACAGCATGAATGAAGGCGACATAACGCCCGCCGTACCAAAGAGCTCAGGATGCTCCAACGCGATATAGAAGGCTTCCAGTCCGCCCAGAGACTTGCCGACGACAGAGGTATGCAAAGCGTCGGTATAAACATTGTAATGCTGCTGAACATAAGGAACCGCCGTGTCTGCGATAAAATCAGAGAGCAGCGTTCCGCATTTCTTCGTTTCTTCCTCGAAAGCAAGCTCACCTAAATCGGGCACCAGCTCATCCATTCGGGTGTAATCCTGCTTCGCGTCGCCAAAGGTATCGACCGCCACGACGATCGCCTGATAGCCGGTCGCCGCCGTCATACTCTGTACCTGCACATCGGCGTTCTCGCTTTTGAGAAGCGTCTCGCCCGGAAAACCCAGATAGATCATAACCTGCCCGTCAAGCAGATAAACAGTGGCGTATTTTTCATCCGAGGATGGGTCATAATCGTCCGGCGTCCATATGTGCAAGACCTTGTCATAGCCGTTGAAGGTCAAGGTCACGTCGTCATACATCTCGTTGTTGTAGATAAAAGTATCATCGGAATCGACGCTGTTAAGGACACGGCTTTCATACGGATCATCCGACCCCTCGGTATACGGCAGAAAACCGTGTTTGGAATTGTACCATCCGCTGACACAGCGGTTGAATGCGACCTTAGTAGTATGGAAGCCGTCATAACTGAAGTGTACCGTATCATAAGCAGAAGGGTCGCCCTCGCAGGAATAGGTACAGCCGTATCGATCCTCGCCGACTGATTTCATTTTGACCTCAGTCGCAGCCTTGCTCTCGTGATTTTCAAAAACGGCGACGACTTCTTTTCTCTTCTCGATATCCTTAAAATACAGCGTATGGAGGTCATTGTTTCCGTTTTTTCCGCACGATGCAAGCAGTAATGTCACGATCACCGCCATCATCATAATCGCTGTCAGTCTTTTCATGTTGCTTTACTTATCCTCAAACAGTATTTTCAGCAGCGCGCTCGGGATCTGCTGTACATACGACATGCCGGATCCGGTGTTAGACACAGCGAACAGGTACACATCACGGTCGGTATTGATGTAATCCACCGCGCCGAAATGCGGAGGGATCTGTCCGACGTGACCCGCGCCGCCGTATGACATATGCCAAAAGCCGTAGCAGTATTCCTCCGAGCTGTACGGATTGACGTCCTGCGTCATCTGTCGGAAAGCGTCGGTCGATATCACCTTGCCGCCGCTGAGTCCGCGCATCCACCGATCCATATCCGCCGCGTTGGATACCACGTCGCCCGCTCCCTTGGTCAAGCCGGGATTGTAGAATTCCGCTTGCGTTGACGACGCTTCGGAAAGCGTGAAGTTACGGTCGCTATCCCCGGCTGCCCCATACGTAAAACCGGTGTGGGTCATTTCCAGCGGTTCCAAAAAGTTTTTTCTGAGATACTCATGATAGGAGATGCCGCTCACCTGTTCCACGATCTCGGCGAGCAAAAAGTAGTTGGAGTTGGAATACCCGTAATCATCACCGGGGTCAAATTGCAATTCCGCGTCAAATATCGCTTTATTGATGGTATCGACGTTGTCCTGTTCATCTGCGCCCAAGGATTTCGGATCCACCAGCTCCAGGTGGTTTTTGATTCCGGAGCTCATGTTGAGAAGGTTTTTGATCGTCAGCTTGTCGCCGTATCGATACGCGGGGAAATAGCGCTCCAAGGTGTCGTCTACACTGAGCTTCTTTTGCTCGCAAAGCAGCATGACACACGCCGCGCAGAATTGCTTTGATACGGAGCCGATGGGCATGGAATCGTCGATCGTCAGCGGCTGTTTGTTATCATCGTTGCCGTCGACATACTGATAGATCGCGTCGCCGCCTTTGGTGATCTGCACGATACCCTTGAAGTTGTTGTTCGATAACACTTCGTCGAGCTGATCTTTCTTATCGGTCGATATCGTTTCCGACGCGGTTTCGGCGCTTTGTGTTTCTTTTGCTCGGTCGGTACATCCCGCGGTGATCATGATGAATACAACGCAAAGAACACCGCAGATCGCTCTTGTGATAATCGCTTTCATTTTTTGTTCCTTTTTTAGTTGATCGGACATCAAACCGGGATGTTTTCGATCGGGAAGTGATCGATCATCCCTGCCGTGAATCGCTGGATCCGGGTCGCGTCAGTCACATCCAGACCGTTTCCGTCCACATCGGCAGCCTTTTCGCTGAAAACATCCTGCGGATATTCGATCAATACGCGCTGGATCACAGTCGCGTCGAGAACCGTCACCGCACCGTCGCAGTCGGCGTCGCCGTAGACGAGCTGATCGTCTGGGACGTCGGGCGCTTTGATATGATCGCCGCCGATATGGATGCCGTGTTCGTCAAAGTGATCGGGGTTCAGGCAGTTTTCGTCACGGGAGATGAAGTTTTCGCTCGTTGTCGCGTAGCTGCCGTAACAGCCGTCCCCGTAGTAAACATACCAGTTGCCGACGAACGGTCTGTTGGGGATGTACGGACTTGTGGTGATCTCGGGATCGGGATCGACGATGAAGATACATCCGTCCATATTATCTTGGTTGGGACTGCCCTCGGGAAGGGTGTCATAGTCGCCCGCGTATGCCTCTTCGATATTGATGATCTCGGTCTGGCAATGCAGATCGAATACATCGGGATTCTCCGATTGCTCCGCGAAAAAGCCGTTGTTCCAGATCACATTGATAACGTCGGCGGGGACGTCAGCATAGTAGACGCCCTGATCGTAATGATCGACACACACGCGATAGCCGGGATAAGACTGAGGCTGAACGGAACCGCTCCACCAGAAAATGCCCGCGTAATATCGGTTATGATAAACGCCGTATTCGCTGTACCAGCTCTCAGAGCGGGGCATTTGGAAGTAGATACGGTTGGTGGCGATCGATCCGCCTGTCGCTGATCCCGCCTGAGCGAGCGCCTCTTCGACGGAGCTCTGCGGCTGATAGTTTCTCTCCTCCGCGCTGACGACCGCAGTCATACAAGCAACAAGCAGAGAGAGCGTGAGGATCAAAGCGAAATATTTCATCAAAACAGTTTTCATCAAAACCATCCTTTCAACAATGATTGGCGAGTCGTTTACTACCACTATAATAAAACAGCTGCCCGATCAATATCAAGCAACTGTTTAATCGATTATTCAACAGATCGGAGAATGATTCAACCGACGGTTTAAAAGAGCGGTTTTTCTCTGTCGCACAGACCGAAGAACGGGTACTGGCATCCCTTGGCGATCTCGTCCGCGTAACAGAGCAGCGGCATTACGTTCGCCTCAAAGCGGATGATATACGAGTTGATCTCCCCGTCGACCGAGGCGATCTTCATGGGGTGCACGATCTTTTTGTCGCAAAGCGTATTCATACAGCGCTCCACCTCGCTCAGTTCCATCCCTGTTCCCTGACTGATCAGCTGGGTAGTGACAGGGATGTTGGACACCGTATAAAGATAATAGAGGGTTTTTAGGATCTTTTTATCCGCTAAGAGCGCAAAGACCTGTCGGATGGCTTCTTCACTTTCAAAATAAGACAGAATGCTGTCCTCCTGCGGCCGTACCATCAGGAAAAAATAGCGGAAATCATTTGACATCCGCGCCATCGTCAAACCGTCGTCACGCAGGAGCTTTGCGATGAAATCCGGGCTTTGTTTGGTTTGCTGAACGAGATGACCGGAAAAAGCTTCGTAAAAGCTCTCCGAAAAGCTCTCGTCACCCGTCAGTCCGGGGATGAATGACCAACAATAGTTGAACGCCTGACGAAATGCCTCTTCACTCGGCAGGGAGCTCAGCTTTTTGCTCAGCAAGAGCTGTACATCCTGCTCCTCTCTGCCGAACAGCGCGTCGATGCTGACGCCCAGCGCGTCGGCAAGCCGCGGCAGAACCTCCGCGTCGGGGGTACCTCCGCGCTCCCATTTGGAAACCGCCTGCGTCGTGACGCCGATCATGCCGCCGAGCTTCTCCTGCGTGTATTTCTTTTGGACACGATACTTCTTGATTTGCTCTCCGATCACACTCATTTTCAACCCTCCGTTGAATCGTTACATTCATTGTATCAAATCATGTGGGGTTTGTCCATAGATTTGACCTGTTTTTCAAGATCGCACTCTATAAAGAGAAAAGCCATAACAAACAAAAGCCCTTTTACAGCTTTCCTTCTGTAAAAGGGCTTGATCATTTTGTTATGTCAACGATGACGCTCAGCGAAACGGAAAACAATAGTGTTTCTTTCGATACCACAGGAAGAACGCCGTGATGCCTGCCGGCAGGAGAAGGATCTCCCACAAGAGTAGCATGGCGTCAAACAAGCCGGTCGGAATGATCTGTCCGAGTGTGTTTGTCACTACCAGCATCGTATCATCCGCTACGGTAAAGCTCATGGAGTTTGTTTGCTCCGACGGATCGTCATTCAGCTGGAACGACGCCGAATAATTGCCGTTCTGCTCACTCACCGTGACGTACACATTCTGCGGAACAGCAAACTCCGCTGTTTCATTATGCTTGAGATAGAACGTGTCGCCGGAGTGGATGCCCTCGCTCTGCGCGACGCCGTTTTTCAACCACTCATAAGTGTCGGTCGGTTCGGCGCCTTCTACCGTCAGGGTAAAGGCGAATTCCAGATCGGTGTCAGCCGCGCTGCCCGATACGACCTTGCGGACGGTGAGGATCTTGTTTTCGTTTTTCTTCTCATTCGGTACGCTCAGCGTATAGATATAGCTGTCCTCGGTCTCGACCAGCTGACCGTTATAGGAGTCACTGATCAGAGTAGGCACGCCGAGCGGTGAGATACGAAAGACGATGTCGTCCTCGAGCCGTGTATAGGTCAGCGGCGCCTGGGTTTCCGTCAGGAAATAGACGGAGCCCGCGCTGCCGGGATTGATGGTTCTGCCGCTGTCACCGCCGCAGATATACAGCTCACCGTTCACGGTGACCATGTCCTCAAAGCCGGTCATGGGATCGCGGTTCTTCTCATAACCGCCGATGGTGGTATTCGTCTGCTTATAAAGCGCGAAGTGCGCGTTATCCAGCATCATGCCGCTGTCTTCACTATCCATCTTGGCGACCTTGAAGTTGAACTGCTTATTATAGACGTCGACATACGCGCTCAGGCCGTTACTGCCGGGCTTGCCGTTCGCCCATTTCAGATCGACACTGTCCTTGGTTCCCCACTCGGTACCGTCCTCATAGAACAGTGAAACGGAACCGTCGTTGTTCACCTTAAAGCAAAGGTTCTGTTGCAGACCGACATAGCCTCTCGGCGCCGCGGTCTCGGTCAGCGTGTAGGTCTGATTCTTGTCAAAGTCATACAGAACGGTCACCAAGCCGTCCGAGTCGGAATAATAGGTGCCCACCGTATTGCCGGAGCTGTCGGTCAGGGTGAACTGACCGTTCCGCAGCGGGATATCGGAATCCCACTTAAAGAGTCGGATCGCGATACCGCCCTCACGGATATTGTTGATGGTATCCTCGCGCGAGGTATTCGAGATATCGTTCTGATCATAGGAAACGATATAATCATATGCCCGATCATTATCCTCTCCCTCCGGTGTGACGGCGTCGATCCGCGACGCGACCAGATTGACTCTGTCGCCTGACGCGAGTTGCGTTACCGTGCCGGCGTCGGTGACCGTACCGTCATCGGCCACTGTGGGATTCGGATTGCTGATGGTGACCTCCCTGATCACGTAGCCCTCCAGATCGGTGCGCTCGCTGCCATCCGCGTTCGGCTGCAGCCTTGTCCAGAAATAGTTGGCTGAGGTCGCGGGGGATTTGATCTGCTTGACGGAGCCTTCGAGCAACGCGCCGTCCACATACACCGCCGTATAGACCGAGCTGTGTCCGGTAGTGATACTCAGATCGCTCCATGCCTTCTTAGCCGTAATGCCGTAGCCCTTGCGGTTATGGACCTCCATCTGCGGATTCTCATCGGCAATGACCTTACCGACATTCAGCGGATTGTCGTCATACTGGAGATAAGAGGGGATCTCCTCCTCATGACCATCCTCATGTATCTTGGAGCCCATGACGCGTTCATAGCCCATCAGACCGTAGCCGGTCTTGGGATCCTCGGTGACCTTGAAGACAGAGCCGACAGGCAGACCGGGAACACAGATCGTGTAGCCCGCCGGGATACCCGAGATCGCGCCGAAGCCCGAGGTTTTGAAGGTAACGTCATCGACACTGACGCCGGAGATATCGCCGTTCTGTATGGCTTTATAGTGCGCGCGGGAATAGCTGATCGATGTTTCCGTAAAGCCTTGTGTATCGGGATCATATCGACACATATTCTTATCCGGCGAAAGTACAAGGTAGCTGTACATATTCGCACGCGGGATCTGATCTGCGGGAATCTCAACGGACGAGATCGAAAGTCTGAAGTTGAAGGTGGCGGGATCGTCCGTAACCTCCTGATTGTTTTCATCCAGGAGCTTTTTCGTGATCAAAAGGTCCTTGATCACATTATCGTTAACGTGGTTGTCAAAGGAGATACTCGGTCGAAGCTGAGCGGAGCCGGTCTCGGATGAATAGCTCCTCAGATCGCCCCTGATCTCGATCCTGTCCTCGGGAACCTCCTCGCCGTTGATCGTGACATTGCCGTAAACAGAGGAGTTAACGGCACATTCCACGATCCTGTAGGTGATCGTGTCATCGGGGAAGGCGATCTCCGCGCTCCTCGACGGATTGATAAAGTAGATATTTTTATACGCCTGTTCTTCGGTGAATCCCGGTGGTCGGTATTTTTGGACGTAGTTGACGGGGTGGTTGGAGTTCTGATAGGTCACTCGAACATGTTCATCGTCGTTGCCCAGCAGATGTTCCTCGCCGGGCTCGCCGTTGGGACCCTCGGGGAGGGTATAGTAGATCTGGAACGGATACTCAAGAAAGTCCGTGTCGAGCTCTTCCGCGCCCTCACCGCTGACGTTTTTGGAAACGACAACGTGTCCGGGCGTAACAGCCGCGATATTGAAGCGCATATGCAGGTTGGAGGCGTTAGCGCCGCGCTCCATATAGAACATCTTCATCGTGTGGTTGGAATAATCCTTGAAGACGTTTTCGCCCTCGACAAAATACTCGGACAGATATTCGTCAAGCTCTGCCTGAGTCGCGTGAGGATGCAGCTCCAGATAGTTATCGGTGAAGATCTGGCGCAGGGTGGAATGCTCCATCGTACCGTGGATACTGGTACCGGCCTTATCATAGTAAACGTCGCCGGTACGGAAGTTGATGGTACCCATCTGGGCGGAGTGCGTACCGCCGAGATCGAGGACGAGCTGACCGTCAACATACAGCCAGAAGTCGTCGTCACCGGTGAATTCAAAGATGATATCGTGACCCCACGCGTCAA
Source organism: bacterium (assembly GCA_020624805.1). Classification (GTDB taxonomy): domain Bacteria; phylum Bacillota; class Clostridia; order Oscillospirales; family Acutalibacteraceae; genus Ruminococcoides. Next base: position 13,297 of record JAHKVW010000044.1, read on the forward strand.
GACCGGACGGCGTCTGTACAAAGGACGCTTCCATTTCCATACCGAAATAGTAGTCCGCGTTTGCGGGGGCTTCTGTCTGAATGAGATGAAGCTGTTCGTATTTTCTGGGATCCTCCTCCGGCAGTCTGCCGATATCCATATTCGGTGATGTGAGTGACGAATACAGGTTCTGAGGGTTGTTCTTCGCATATACGCCGGGCAGGATGGTATCAAACGGATAGAACTGACCGTGCTTGAGCGAATTCGCGTCACCTCTCCTGTCGTGAGTACCCAGCTCATGATACAGGGTGAAGTTGGTCTCGCCGTTCTCGCCGGAGTTCCAGCTGACGGTTCCGTCACCGTTGTTTTGCTTCAGCGTCGCAAAGTTCTGGGTGCTGTCGAATTCAAAATAACCGCTCGACTCATGTACCCTCTCAAGGAACAGATGATTGACGTCTCTCGAATCGGCATTGTTAAAAGCGTCGCTTATGTTTTTTTTCGTCGGAGTAGCGATGGGATATCCGTTATCTTGCAGCCATGTGCCGAGGAGTCCCGTGGTCAATTTATCTATACCTTTGCCGTTCAAGTAATCCCACGTGAATGTGGAGCCGTTCGAGGAACCGTAAGTTTTTCCCTCATACAAGCCGAAATCGACCATCTTCATCTTGATGCCGTACTGGTTGTTATCGAGCGTCGGCACCTCGTGAAGTCGGTCACTGAGGTTGAGCTCCTCCAGCGTGGCAAAATAGAAGGGCAGTGCCGCGGACTCGGCACAGGGCTCGAGCGCTGTTTTGTCCGCGTTGGGACGCAGACCGATATAAGCGTATCGGGTGTTGTCCCACGCGATCACGTTGCTGTAGAATTCGCCGTCTCTTCTGCCGGGAATATTGATACCGATCGGGTTCTCGGACAGGACCTGATTACCCGTCAGCTGCGGCGCAAGATATTTTTCGGAATACGGATTGTACAGCTCATAGTAATAGTTCGGCTGCTTGGTGACCGCGTCCAGATACTCGGTGAACTCCCATTCGAGCGAGCCGGTATCGTCGCCGAGCCACATGATCTTACCGCCCGAGGCATAGCACGGATAGAGACTGCCGTCGCGGTCGACCGCGTACATATCATAGCGCAGCTCTTCTTCGTTCCAAACACGCACATAGACGATGACCTTCTGACCGTTCGGGATATCGGACACGCCCACGCGGTCGGCGGAGAAGGTGATCAGATCGTTGTCTTCCAACGACGCGCGGTCGAGAAGATTCAGCCACGTAAAGCTGTCGGAGGAGATTGTTGTGACGCCGAATCGGCTGCCGCCTTCATCCTGCCCTCTGGGCTCATAGGTCACAAAATATCCGTTTGACTCCAGCTGGATTCGATGATCCGCGGAGACATGCACGTTGAATTTTCCGGCGTTTGCGGGAACGCCTGTTGTCGATATGCCGTTGCTGTCGGCGCATAGATACTGCGTACCGGACGCATTATTGACCGACACGGTAAACTTTCCGTCGGAAGGATCGTATTGAAAACGCCACTGATCGATCTCGTTGTTCTCGTCAACATAAAGGATACGGTGATTGCCCTCCGCCGTCAGGACGAGCTTGACCAGAGAATGTGTATCGCCCTGCGCCATCAGCGCGTTACCGACCGTAGAGCCGTCCGAGTAATGGAACAGACCATACGGTTTTTCGGTGAGCTTTTCGATCGCGGTGATATCGATACCCTGCGGCACAGCGTGCCTGATATAAATCTTAGAGTTCGTCGCGTTCTTGTTATCGGTATAATAACGGATACCGCCGCCGCCGTTTGAATGCTGGAGCCACTTTTCCGCGCCGTCCTGCTTGATATAAAAGCCTCGGGGCGCTGAAGCGGCGATATGGATCTCAAGCGAATCCGCGGCTGTCTCCGACAACTCCACGAGATTTCCGCTTTTATTATGCAGATACTTCTTGACGCCGTTGACATAGGTATACACCTTCAAACAGTCTCCGGCTTCTTCAAAATACCAGACGGCTGCCTCTGCTTGATTGGTTGTTTCTATGAGAGCGTCATTACTGTTGAGCTGAGAGGTAAAGTATTTCGGCGGCGAGCCGTAATATAGGTTAAAGCCAAAGGTCAGACCTTCCTCCTCTGTAAGCTCCGCGACGTTTTGCGCATTTCCGCCGGTCGCGCCTCCGTTGTTGATCTCAACGATCTCATAGATACTGAAGCCCGTCGCGTAGAAGCTGAGCTTGCCGTCCTCAACGGTAAAGTCCTCGATCTCCTCGCGGGTACCGTCATCCTTGATATGCACGAGCATTGTCTCGGCACTGCCGCTGATCCCCGGATGGGCGATCTCCACATGGATCGGCTTTTTCTCGTCGGGCTGATATTCCCGGTCGCCGTGAGTGATGGTGATATCATAAGCGGCGATGACCGATGAAGGTTCGAGCGCGTCGACGTCCTCCGCATAGTCTCCGGTCACATCCGTGACGGTCGCGACGGCGTTGTGCGGCATCATACCGTTGAGCTTGACGGTCGCGTCCGGGTCGGTGTCCAAATTCAGCTCGATGCTTTGATTACGAAGTCCGTCGGAGCCGGTCACGGCAAATACGGACAGCGGAAAACTTGATAATAGAATTGTCAGCGCGCACACGATACAGAAGGTCCGGCACATGATCCGTCGGCTGACGCTTCCGCGCGGATGCTTCTTCAAGGAGAGCAGGCTGCCGGCGACTGACAATATTCTGTTGTATGATCGCATATGCCGACCCTCCTTTCCGGATCTTTCTAAGTCGGTTTCGTCAGGGCGATTCCGCATCATTCAGGCATGCGGATCGCGCAGTATGATTTATCCTTTCTGTATTTCCTTCACAACAGAGCGGTAATAGAATACCGACAGCATGAACAGTCCCGCTGACGCGATGATCGCAAGCAGCAGAAAAAAGTCCAGCCGTGAATCGTCGCCCGTCTGCGGACGGGACTTGACGTCCGATTCCTTCGACGCGTTTTTCGCGTCGTCGTTTGAATCGCCTTTTGCACTCCCCGAATCCCGATTTGTCGCTGTGACCGTCTCGGACGTCGTTTCACTCTCGCCTGACTGGGTCGGAGCGGTCGTCTCATCGGGGGTAAAGTCATTGACAAAGGTGACCGTGCACGGCTCATCGTACCCCTGAGGGGAATATTTGCCGCCGGTTTTTTGATTGTAGATCACGATACTCGTATACAGCCTTCCGCTTTCCTCCGTGACAAACACATTGACACGGTATACGGTATCGTCAAAGGTGATCTCTCTGTCATCGGGCTCTATCCTGATGGTATAAGAATAGGTGCCCGCTTCGGAGAAATCGATATGGAACGCCTCGCTCTGTCCGTCGGCGAGCGTCATACTCGAACGATCGGGCAGGGGGCTGTTGACTTCTGTGATAATGACCGCCGTGCCGCCGTTTTTGATATCTACCCAGATATCGACGGGCACTGTCTGAGCGGCGCTACCATGAGCGCCCAGCACAGCGAAGATCAGCGCTAAAACAACGCTGAAAGCAAATACTCTTTTCATGAATACTTCCTTAACGGTTATGTGACCGGTGTTAATATGCCGAAAACGATCATTCTCTCTATGCTTTCGGCGGACTGGCAGGTAGTCATCGCCAGTATTCTGCTGTGGGCGTCAACGCCCTGCGGCTCAAAGACCGCCGCATGCTGCTTGAGATATTGCAGCAATTTTTCATTGGTGCTGTCGGGCGGATCAAACACCGTCTTTTCCGTCGCGTCCGCCTTACAGGCGGCAAACAGCCGGATGGTGTAATCCTGTCCCGAGGTCGTGATCAGCGTACCGGTGCGGTGCTGATCAAAATACTCCTGTTTGATAAAGTCATCCAAAGAGCCGAACATGGCTCCGTGCTCCATATGGTGACCGTAGAGTATCGAGTAAGGATCGGAAAAGTCCGCACGATTCCTACTGTCCAGAAAAATAGAGCCGGACAGCGAAAATTCTCCGAAAGGATCTTTGTTGATGTACTCATCATTGTTCCTGCCCTGCATCACAGGGTAGTCAATGGAGGTGTTATCGATCGTCAGCCACGCGACGGCGTCATCGGAAAGCTCTCCGAGAACTTCGCTGCCGTGACCGAGCTGAGGTTTGTATTTGAGTACGCTCTTATCGTTCGCGTTCAGATAGACATTGACCGCGTCGATCATGGCGTAAAGGCATATAAGAAACAGCAGGAGGCAAAGGATAGCTACAATTCGATTGACGGCGGAGTCCATAAATCGAATCGTTTTTCGCAGCATACCTTTGCCTCCCTTCAATTTCTTATCTTAGGGGAATCATGCTTTTTCAAGCATTTTCAAACCGCCGAACACGCACATGAGAACCAAGCAGACGCTGATTCATTCACGCCAAAAGGCTGAGCACGCGATTCACGCACTCGAATTCATCATTGTCCACTTAACCTCTGTCGGAGTTTGTAAGATCATGACCCGGCAAAAGCCGCGTCAGAGAAGCGTTAAGATAACGCGTTATTCGGAAAGGATTATTCCTCTTCCGCTCTCTTTTTCTTTCTCGCGACGAAGAAGATTGCCAGAGCGCCGAAGAGCAGCAGACCGATCGCGAACGGAGCTACGGTCAGCAGAACGCCGGTGGGGATAACGCCGTCCTTATTATTGACAAAACCTGTCTTGATGTCTTTCGACAAGGTGCCGGAAATTGCATCATTATTATCATATTCTTTTCCGGAAACATCCTTGGAGATTCCGTTCTGCTGTGTATAATCCTCAGCAGCCTCGGTGACAGTGTATGTTACACCGTCGGGAAGTCCCTGAACTGTGATGTACTGACCATCCTTGAGATAGAATGTGTGACCGCCCTTCAACTGACCACCGGTAAGAACATCTACGTTATTCTTTTCCTTCATTGCAGCAGCGGTGTAAGAAGCTGCTGTTGCGGCTGAGGGAACAGGCTCCCTTTCAGCGGCTGTCATGATAACAGGGAAGGTACTGGCGTCGTCGATGGTATGAGTGGCGTCAGGGGTCAACTGGATTTTAACAGCAAAGTACTTGTCTTTAGAACCTTGGTTACCGGTGACTTCCTTACCAAATTCAATTTCATGAGAAGCAACACTATTAACAAAACCGGATACTTTTACATCCGTACCGTCAGAACCGCTTGTGTTATTTGAACTGATAGTACCCTGTCCTTCATGAAGCACATACTTATTAACTGCAAGCGTTCCGTTGTTATCAATGACATAGACGTCAAGAGATAAAGTTCTGTTATCGTAGGTCATGCCGGCTGTTGTACCCGCAGTCTCTTTAACCAGATAACGGTAAATACCGGGTTCGTTAAATGTAACATTGGTGAAATCGACATTGACAGTTTCCCTAGCATACTTTTTAGTCGTATCGGTATTGTCAGAGGGAGTTCCGGCTGTAGTGGTATGATTCGAGGTAAACGAAGCCGTACCGACTGTCACAGCACTGGGATTGGGACCTGCGTGGACAGCTACAGTACTACTGGTAGCAGGCTGAGCAGTACCGGATTCAATCGTAAAACTGAATATCTCGTTAGGGATGTTTGCATTGGTGTCAACAACTACATCTTTAACAAAGGAAGTTGTAGCACCTGCGACGGGTGAGTAGCCCGCCGCCGAAGCGGGGATTGCGGCAAAAGCAACGATCAGCGCGAAGACCATTACGATCGCCATGAGTTTTGAAAAACGTGTTTTCATGGTTTTTTCCTCCTTAGGATAAAAAATAATTTATTTCTGCAAAATTGCATACAGAATCAGTAAGCTCCCACCCATGGGAGCAAAGGCACACGCCGGGGTCAGTATGAAAAAGGTTGAGATTGCCACACCTCCTAAAGGAGGTTCGCAATGACGAAATATTATAGGTTGGGATCGCCACACCTCTTAAGGGAGGTTCGCAACGACCTTTTCGGATGAAACTGCAACATCATTGTTGCCCGTTGAACTCGATCGGTTGACCGACATCAATAAAGCACGAAAAGGTGCGCCTTACGCACGCCTCGCTATGTATATAGATGATGGTAGAAAAACATAGCTTCGGTGATATGGGGTATGCGCGAATCAAAAGCTTCTTCTGCGCAGCATGAGGAGGACGGGTCCTTTGACGTCCTTCATGCTGACCGCGCCGAACATACGACTGTCATTCGTATCGTCGCGAAAATCATTGAGGATAAACACCTGATCCTCGCCTACGGTATAGGGATAACTGATATCGGAGGTCTCACTGCGATAGGTCGGATAAAAAACCTCCTCCGCGGGAGCGGTACCGTTGACGGTCAGCGCGCCCATATCGGAAATATCGATGGTATTGCCGGGCATTCCGACTACTCTGCCCAGACACATCTTTCCGTCATGCTCATAGAGCACGGCGGCGTTGAGGTACGGGCGCTGTACCCGCAGACTGATGATCAGATCGCCGTCGCGGATCGCGGGGTGCATATTGTTGCCGTAATGGATGACAAGCCCCAGGACAAAGGTAAACAGCAGCCAGACCGCCAGCGCGATCGCCGCAAGCTTGATCAGGAATCCTGTCAGCAGCTGCGCCGTCGTTTTTTTCTTTTTCGTCTGTTTCTTCTTCGGCGCTTTTTTCTCAGCGTTTTGCTCTGCTTTATCAGGCGTTTCCTCCGTTTTCCGAACGTCGGTTCCCTTTTCGACAGGATCGGTCACAGCCTGCTCAGGTTGAGTATAATTATCAGACATTTTCCCTCATTATAAACCTATTATAGATAATTAAATATAATATATCACGATTCTGCAGCATTGTCAATAATTTTTGTGCTTTTTGCATAAGAGTTTTTATCAATTTAAAGCGCTAAGCCGGTAAATTCGGATGAAAATGTATACAAAAATATTATTCCTTTTTTTCATTGTTTTTCAAGGGGGTTCACCGGATTGTCACCCCTTATTATCTCAATCGCTTCTATGCATAAAAAAGGACCCGCATTGCGGGTCCTCCGGTCTGTAGATAGATCTGTATTGTCATTCCGAGAGCTTGCTCAAAGGATCTTACGGTTCTTGTTTTCCGAACCGCTATACCTGCGATCCGTCTGCAAAGTCGGCACGTCAAGATCCCTCGACACTCTTCATCCGATCAACCGAAAATATCCTTCAATTTATCCTTGAAGCCTTTTCGTTTCTGGTAATTCTTATCGCCCATTGCGGCGTCGAATTCCCTGATCAGATCCTTTTGCTTGTTGTTCAGGTTCTTCGGTACCTCGATGACGACGCGGACGAACTGGTCGCCTCTGCCTCTGCCGCCTAAGTGCTGCACACCCTTGCCCTTGAGCTTGAATACATCGCCGGGCTGGGTGCCCTCGTGGATCTCGTAGCTGGCTTTGCCGTCGAGCGTCGGCACAGTCACGGTCGCGCCCAGTGCCGCCTGCGCAAAGGTGATCGGCAGATCGCACCAGATATCGTCGCCTCTGCGCTCAAAGATCGGATGCGGACGGATGCCGATATAGACATGCAGATCGCCCGCGGGGCCGCCGTTGACGCCGGAGTTGCCGTGTCCGCCGACGTTGAGCACCTGCTCATCGTTGATACCGGCGGGGACGTTGACCTCTACGGTCTTTTTGCGGCGCACCTGACCGCGGCCGTTACAGGTACGGCACGGGGTCTCGATGATCTTTCCGCGACCCTTACACGCGTCACAGGGACGGGAGGTCTGCACCGTGCCGAAGGGAGTACGCTGATTGATGGTCACCTGACCTCTGCCGCCGCAGGCGGAGCAGGTCTTGGGCGTCGTACCCTTCTGCGCGCCGGTACCGTTACAGTCCTTACAGGTAGAGATCGCCTGATACTGCACGGTTTTCTTACAGCCCTTTGCCGCCTCTTCAAAGCTGATATACATGGTCGTTTCCACATCGGAGCCGCGTCGGGGCGCGTTGGGATTTGCCGAACGTCTGCCGCCGAAGCCGCCGAAGAAGCTCGAAAAGATGTCGCCGATATCGATATCCTGACCGAAGGGCGACCCCGCGCCGCCGGCGCCGTAGTTGGGATCGACGCCCGCGTGACCGAACTGGTCATAACGCGCCTTTTTCTCACTGTCGGACAGCACCTCGTACGCTTCATTGACCTCTTTGAACTTTTCCTCAGCCGCTTTGTCGCCGGGGTGCAGGTCGGGATGGTACTTCTTTGCCGCCTGACGGTACGCCTTTTTTATTTCATCGTCCGAAGCGCCCTTGTTCACGCCTAAGACTTCATAATAATCTCGTTTATCTGCCATGGTTTCACCCACCTACCGATTGTCATTGCGAGGCACAGTATTGTGCCGTGGCAATCTCAACCGATTATCTTATTAACGTATGATGCGGGCGAGTAAAGAGAGCCTTACCCGCCCGTTTATCATAAAAGAATTTACTCGTTAAGTCAAGGCTTTGGTTTCGGGTGCGGGCAGCGCCCGCCCTTAACCATTAACCGTTCACTGTTGACCGACTATCAGTCAACGTCCTTATAATCCGCGTCGTATACGTTGCCGTCGCTGCCGCCCTGATTGGGATCCTGACCCATGTCGGGGCCGGGCTGAGCAGCGCCCTGCTGGGGAGCCGCCTGCTGGTACATCTTAGCGCCGATATCCTGCAGACTCTTCATCAGATCGTCCTTTGCCGCCTTGATGAGGTCGGTGTCGTTCTTACCGATCGCGTCCTTGACAGCGGCGATCTTGGTGTTCAGGGTGTTCTTGTCATCCTCAGCGATCTTGTCGCCGTTGTCGGTGATGAGCTTCTCCGCCTGATAAGCGACCTGCTCCGCCTCGTTCTTGGTGTCGACCTCTTCACGGCGCTTCTTATCCTCAGCGGCATACTGCTCCGCCTCCTTGACAGCCTTGTCGATGTCGTCCTTGGACATGTTGGAGGTGTTGGAGATGGTGATCTGCTGCTGAGCGCCGGTACCGAGATCCTTAGCGGATACGTTGACGATACCGTTCGCGTCGATGTCGAAGGTGACTTCGATCTGCGGGATGCCTCTGGGAGCGGGAGCGATACCGGTCAGCGCGAACAGACCGAGCTGCTTGTTATCGCGGGCAAACTCACGCTCACCCTGGAGGATATTGATCTCAACCTGCGTCTGGTTATCAGCCGCGGTAGAGAAGATCTGGCTCTTCTTGGTGGGGATGGTGGTGTTGCGGTCGATGATCTTGGTCATGATGCCGCCCATGGTCTCAACGCCCAGAGAAAGCGGGGTAACGTCGAGCAGTAACAGGCCGTCTACCTCGCCGCCCAGAACACCTGCCTGGATAGCCGCGCCGATCGCGACGCACTCGTCGGGGTTGATGCCCTTGAAGGGCTCTTTGCCGATCAGGGACTTGACAGCGTCCTGAACCGCGGGGATTCTGGAAGAACCGCCGACCATCAGAACCTTGTTGATCTCGCCGATGGACAGACCGGAATCGGACAGAGCGGTGCGGACGGGGCCCATGGTCTTCTCGACCAGATCAGCGGTCAGCTCGTTGAACTTCGCGCGGGTCAGGGTGAGATCCAGATGCTTGGGGCCGGTCGCGTCAGCGGTGATGAAGGGCAGGTTGATGTTGGAGGTGGTCACGCCGGAGAGCTCGATCTTGGACTTTTCGGCTGCTTCCTTCAATCTCTGCATCGCCATCTTGTCGCCGGACAGGTCAACGCCGGTCTCGGTCTTGAAGGACTGTACCATCCAGTCGATGATACGCTGGTCAAAGTCGTCGCCGCCCAAACGGTTGTTACCGGCAGTCGCCAGAACCTCCTGAACGCCGTCGCCGATCTCGATGATGGATACGTCGAAGGTACCGCCGCCGAGGTCGTATACCATGACCTTCTGGTCGCTTTCCTTATCCATGCCGTAGCTCAGTGCCGCCGCGGTAGGCTCGTTGATGATACGCTTGACGTCCAGACCAGCGATCTTGCCGGCGTCCTTGGTCGCCTGACGCTGAGCGTCGGTGAAGTATGCGGGAACGGTGATGACGGCGGAAGTGACCTTCTCGCCCAGATAAGCCTCGGCGTCAGCCTTGAGCTTCTGGAGCACCATCGCGGAGATCTCCTGCGGGGTGTATGCCTTGCCGTCGATGTTTACCTTGTAGTTGGAGCCCATCTCTCTCTTGATGGACGATACGGTGCGATCGGGATTGGTGATCGCCTGACGCTTTGCTACCTGACCTACCAGACGCTCGCCGTTCTTAGAGAACGCGACGACGGAAGGAGTGGTGCGCGCGCCTTCTGCGTTTGCGATGACGACGGGCTCGCCGCCCTCGATAACTGCTACACAAGAGTTAGTTGTACCTAAGTCAATACCGATTGTTTTAGCCATAATAAATACCTCCGTTTGTTAGTGATCAGTGGTTAGTGACCAGTGATTAGTTTATTTAAGATGTTTATTTATATTATGATAGGTGAGGGCAAAGCCCTCCCTTGATTTGCGTCAGCAAACATCACGCGCCGAAGGCGCTCTTCACGACGGAGTCACTTCACTCCGTCACTGCGAACGCTACGCGTTCGCCACGACGACCATCGCGTGGCGGATGATCTTGTCGCCGATCTTGTAGCCCTTTTGATAGACCGCCGAGATCGTGTTCTCGCCCAAGGCTTCATCCTCGACCATCGACACCGCGTTGTGCAGCTCGGGGTCAAAGGGATCGCCGACCTCACAGAACGGCTCGACCTTGAGCTTTTCAAAGCAGGTTTTCAGCTGAGCGGCAATCATCTCGATGCCCTTGCTGAATTCCTCGGGAACCTCCTTGCCGTCGAACTGCGCGAGCGCCTGCGTCATGCTGTCCGCGAGGGGCAGCAGCTCCTTGACCGCCTTGGCGGTAGCGTCGTCATAGATCTGGAGCTTCTCCGCCGAGGTGCGCTTGCGGTAGTTGTCATACTCGGCATAGAGCCTGACGTATTTTTCCTTTTCCGCTTTCAGCTCCTCCTGCAGCTTTTCTTCCGCAGTCGGCTCCTTCTTTTCTTCCTTTTCCGTCGTTTCCTCTGCCGGCTTTTCTTCCTCGGTCACCTTCTCGGTTTCCTCAACCTCCGGCTTCTTCTTTTCTTTCTTCATCGAAATCTATCCTCCTTAGAGTAGTTCACCGATCGCGCGGGACACACATCCTGCCGCGAAGATGACCTCGCTCATAATGGTTTTGTAATCGATCCTCAGCGGCGCGATCACCGCTACGGCGCCGGCGTTCTCTCCGCCGATCTCATACCGGGCGGATACCACCGCACTGTCCCTCAGCTCGGGGATCTTGCTCTCCTCGCCGAGATAGATCATATGGGTACGACTGCTGTTGAGCAGTCCCGAAATGGATTTGGTATCGCTCAAAAAGCGGATCGTGTTGCGCGCGCTGTCAAAATCGTAGTTGTCCGAGAACAGCAGATTGGTCTGTCCCGCGACGGTCACATTGACCTCGAGCGCGTTTTGCACCGCCTCATAAAGCGCGATCAGCACATCGGGGATGAAGAGCGTCAGCTCGCCCATGCCCGAAGCGGCAGTTTGTAAATAACCCTGCGTCACATCCGTGAGCTTGACGCCCGCGAACGCCTCATTCACCGCCTTGTCGAACATCTGCAGCAGCTGCGGCGTGAGGACGAACTCACATCGGAACAGCCTCGACTTGACCATGCCGTTGGAGGTGACGAGCACCACCATCGAGGTGTGCCGTCCGGTGGACACGAAGCGGATCCTGTGGATCCTCGCCTCGTCGGAGGACGGGGTGGTCACGGCGGACGCCGCTTTGGTCAGCTGCGACAGCACCATCGCCGTGCGGCTCAGGATGCTTTCCGGTGCGCCCGCGCCCGATCGGATGCCGCGCTCGATGTTCTCGCGCAGTCGTTCGGGCAGGATCGCCGGCTTCATCAGATTATCGATGTAGTAGCGATAGCCCTGTTTGGTCGGCACGCGACCCGCCGAGGTGTGCGGCTGGTGGAGATAGCCCTCTTCGTCAAGCGACTTGAGCTCGTTGCGGACGGTCGCGGACGATACGCCGAGATCCGTTTCTTCCAACAGCGCCTTGGAGCCGATCGGTTCACCCGTGCGGATGTAAGTATCGATCACCGCGGACAGTATCTTCTCTTTTCGTAACGCGAGCCCCATACTGTCGCCTCCTTTGCCTGCGGTCATTGGAGCGCCTAACAAGGCTCCCTTTGGTAAAGGGAGCTGTCGCCGATCGGCGACTGATGAGGAGTTGTCCAAATCTATTGATTTGGTGTACAACTCCCATGCAACAGCGCTCCAAGAGCAGAATTATCTGCAATTGGCTTAGCGCCACTGCGGGATTGCATCATTGATCGAGCGTCAGCGAGATACCAAATTCTCATGACGGATATCTGAATCCCTCTTTCCTGTTTTAGCACTCTCGGTGTTCGAGTGCTAACTACAATACATAGTATAACCCAAAATCAGAAAAAGTCAATATTTTATTTGTGAATTTTTTGTTAAACAGGAAAAATTTATGCGGAGAACGGTTAACGGTTACGGGATCTGCTCCGCATTTGGGCGGCAACTATCGGATGGGTTTCGGGATGTCGCGAGCGTCATCCCCTACGATATACGTTTCATATTTGTATATCAATGGGTGAGGGCGGAGCCCTCCCTTCACTATTATCTGTTATCTATTATCCGTTCTCTGTTCACTGTTCACTGTTCTCCATCCCCCTCATTGACATTTTCCGACAATGTCTTTATACTATATATAATTCGGTTGAGATTGCCACGTCGTTGGCTTGATTACCAACTCCTCGCAATGACGAAGAGTAATATAATGTAAAAAGGAGCTAACAATATGATCCTCACCTTTGTGACGGCGATCGTCTGCTTTGCGGCGGCGATCATCATGCTCACGCCGTATTTTCGCAAGTTGACCCTGCTGCGTCCGATGGCGTTCTTCCTGATCTTTCAGGGCGCGTGGCAGATCTTCTCGTTTTTCATCTATGAGCTGTACCCCACCTCGGCGGTGCCGGATTATGTCAACCGCATCGGTACGATCCTGATCGTGCTGTACTACATCTTCATGCTGCTGATGACGCGCAAGAAGTCCAAACGCAAGAAGAGAGAGAAGGCACAATGAGCGGATATTTATATACCGTCATCTGGTTTTTGCTGGCGGGATACCTGATCTATGTGACCGTGACCCGCTATCGCAAGCCGATGATGTTCGTGCTGTCGGGCTTCATGGTGTTCTTAGGCGTCTGGGAGCTGGTCAATGCGCTGACCCCGATGGACCTCAAAAGCGGCGTATACGGATGGATCTACCGCGGCGTCGCGCTGGTGGTGCTGGTGCTGTGCCTGATCTGGTACTTTGTGATGCGAAACAGAGAATAAACGATATGCGTTCCAAGCCTCCCTTTGGTAAAGGCAGTGGTCGCTTTGCTCCATTTATACAATCCCTCACCCTCCTGCGGAGGGAGCTCCCTTTCCCAAAGGGAGCCTTGTGCCACAACATCTTGTGCCAAGGTACATTCCAAAATACTATCATCAAAAAAATCCCGCAAAAATCCATAAAATGCTTGCATTTTGCGCGTATTAATGGTATGATTGATTGTACGTGAAAGCGTTTATACCCGATTTCGGTGCCGTGTTAAACCGAATTCGGATTACTATTTATTGTTTTTTAAGGAGGTGGGACAATGCCGAATATTAAATCAGCAAAGAAGCGCGTTAAGGTCATCGCTACCAAGACCGCTCAGAACAAGGCGATCAAGTCTGCCCTCAAGACCTACATCAAGAAGGCGTATATCGCGGTAGATACCAACGCTGATGATAAGGTTGAGGCGGTACGTCTTGCTACTAAGAAAATCGACATGGCTGTTACCAAGGGTATTCTGCACAAGAATACTGCCGCGAGAGCGAAGTCTTCTCTGGCAAAGCGTCTGAACGCTTCCGCATAAGGTCATATGATCGATAATTGTCAATCAGTATACGCTAAAAGCAGGTTTTTACCTGCTTTTTTTGTTTGCAAAAAAACCGGAGAAGATAAACCTCTTGTAGGGGAGGGGCTTGCTCCTCCCGAAGCATCTGTAAAGATGACATTAATATGCGAAGCAAATCAATCCTTCCGTAGGGATGACCACCGGTCATCCGCAAAGCAGAGATGTTGTGATCCTATCCGGCGTTTTCGAAAACAGAAACGCCCGTCATTCTGCGGATGGTCGATGACCATCCCTACGGAAACAGGAATATGCTTCGCTAAAAGATGACATCTATCAAAAACCTCGCGGTACGTCGACAAGCGCCGTACCCTACAAATACCCACTGCAATGCTTCTTGTATATTCTGCCTAAACTACAACCTCTATGTTTGGATTAAGCTATCTGCCCAAAAATGATAAACATAAAAGTACAGCTCCCTGTAAAGTCACAGGGAGCTGTTGCCGTTTTTTATTGCTTCTGATTCTTCTCCAAAAAGTTGAGGATGTCGCCGACCGTCTCAAAGCTCGCGAGCTCCTCGTCGGGGATGACGATGCCGTGCTCCTCCTCGATGGTCATCAGCATTTGCAGGACGTCGAGGCTGTCCGCGCCGAGATCCTCTTTGATGCGGCTTTCCTTGGTGATCTCCATACCGTTCAGATGGAGCTGTTCATCCAGAATCTTCTTTAAATCTTCAAACATGTTATTCCTCCCTAAATGATATATAATGTAAGTTCAGCGCTCATTCTAAATGCCTCCCTTTGGTAAAGGGAGGTGGGCTTGCCAATGCAAGCTCGGAGGGATTGTATCAATCGCCGATTGTCATTGCAACCTTATTTATATAATGGTTACTCGCTAAAGCTCGAACAATCTATGCAATCCCTCAGTCGCCAACAGGCGACAGCTCCCTTTACCAAAGGGAGCCTTGAAGAGTGACAGCGTTTCCCACGACAGCTCCCTTAGGAAAGGGAGCCTTTATCCATTGATCTTCTCCAAAGCTTTTTCGATCTCGGCGTTCATCGCGCCGGCGGACATCTTGTACGCCTGATCGATGCAGATGCGCACCGCGTTGGCGTCCGAGCTGCCGTGACCCTTGACGATGGTTTTTTCACAGCCGAGCAGCACCGAGCCGCCGTAGTTGTGGTAGTTCAAGAATTCCTTTTCTTCCATGAACATCTTCTTCATCAACAGCGCGCCGATCTTGTAGATGGTCTTGGAATAGATATCCTTTTTCAGCTTTTTTAAGAGCTCCAGCGCCGTGCCCTCGGTCGTCTTGACCAGCACATTGCCCGAGAAGCCGTCGCACACAACCAGATCGTATTTGCCCGACAGCAGATCGCGGCTCTCCATATTACCGACGAAATTGATACTGTCGCAATCCCTGAGCATCGGGTACGCCTTTTTGCGCAGGTCGTCTCCCTTTTCGCTCTCCACGCCGACATTCAGCAGCGCGACGCGGGGATTTTTGACGCCGTAGACATTTTTAAGATACGCCGAGCCGAGGATCGCTTGATGCAGCAGCATCTCCGGGGTGATATCCACGTTCGCGCCGGAATCGCAAATGCCCACGATGCCGCCGTCCATGGTGGGCAGCAGCGGACAGAAGGCTGGTCGGCGGATGCCGCGGATGCGTCCGATCCGCAGGGTCGCCGCGGCGATCAGCGCGCCGGTAGCGCCGGTCGAGATCACGCCGGATATCTCCGGATCCTTGCGGAGCATCGCGATCGCTTTGATCATCGAGCTTTCCTTTTTCAGACGGATCGCGTCGGTGGGTTTATCCTCGCCGGTAATCACCGCGGGCGCGTGGACGATCTCGATCTTCTCACCCGTATAGCCGAGGCGGTCAAGCTCATTTTTTATGATAGTTTCGTCGCCTGTCAGGATCAGGCTCAGGTCATCATGCTCCTTTAAGGCGAGCACCGCGCCCTCGACATTCGCCGCAGGGCTTTTATCGCCGCCGAAGCAGTCAACAATCAGTTTCATAATGGCACCTTTCTCTCAGCCTCCCTTTGGTAAAGGGAGGTGGGTCAAAACAAGTTTTGACCCGGAGGGATTGTGTGAATCGCCAATTATCATGGCATCCTTATTACTATTTGGATTCTCCCGTTGGTCGGTCAATTATGCAATCCCTCAGCTTCGCAAGCTCAGCAGCTCCCTTTACCAAAGGGAGCCTATATCTTCTTCACATAGGCTCTTCTGCGCTTATGCTTGACTTCCTTGAACCGCTTCCACTGGTTCTGGATGGCGGCGTTGTCCTCCAGATTCAGGTTTGTTTCCGCGTATTCGATGCTGTCGTCCTGCAAAATCTTCAAAATCTCTGCGGAGATCGCCGTCGATACGCCGCGGTTGAGATAGGTCGGGTCGACCGCGATCAGACCGAAGTCGATCACCGACGGGTGCTTGATCGCCCGCAGCAGGCGGATCAGCGCCAACGGCGTGAGCTTGCCGCGTGATTTCTGCACCGCCCTCGCGATCGAGGGGAAGCATACGCCGATGCATACCGCCTTATCGTTTTCATCAAGGATGATCGCGACGTGCTTGGTGTCGACGATCAGCTTGAAGCTCTTGATGATCTCGTTTTTCATCGCCTCGGTAAAGGGCACGGTACCGTAAAGGTTCTCATACCCCTTATCGATCAGCCCGAAGAAATCGTCGCCGTATTTCTCGATGAATTCGTTGATATTCTTCGCCTCGCCGAAATGCAGGTTGTAGCGCTTCATGACAAAGTCCGCCATCTTGCGCATGGTGCCGTCATCCTCGTCGGGCGGATAGATCTTGCTCTCCGTCCAGTCGACTTCCTTTTCAAAGCCCAGACCCTCGATCAGCGTCGCGTAATAGGGCGCGTTGTACTGCTCTTCAAAGGTCGAGAGCTGGTCAAAGCCGTCGACCAGCAGTCCCTCGCGCTCGAGATCGGAGAAGCCGAGCGGGCCGTGGATCGTGTCCATGCCCTTTTTCTTTGCCCAGCTTTCCACCGCGCCGAAGAGCTTTGCGGCAACCTCGGGGCTGTCGATCGCGTCGAAGCGGGTGAAGCGCACGCGCTTTTCGTTGTTCTTTTGATTCGCCGCGCGCTGGATGATCCCTTGGATCCTGCCGACGGGCTTATCGCCGTCATAGGCGAGGAAGTTGACGATATCACAAGTGTCGTTGTAGATGAAATCCTCTTTGAACATCGACTTTTCGTCACCGTACAGCGGCGGGACGAAATACGGGTTGTCCCGATACAGATCGAGCGGAAAATCGATGAACTGCTTTTGTTGTTTTTTGGTTGATACTTCTTTGATGGTGATCATATATTTCCTCGATTTCGTGATGCTGTCAATAACAGGTCGTTCTTTCGCTTGGAGAATGTCCCTGTGGGACACGGACGACCATTGGTCGTCCCTACTGATCCCTGATCACTGACTACTGACCACTCTTACAGGGATCTTCTCTTGGCGTGGAAGCAGACGCCGACGGTGTTGGGGCCGCAATGGCTGCCCGCGGTCGGGTTGACGTCCACGATCTCGGTGCGCAGGTCGTCGCCGTATTTTTCCTTGAGCATCTTCTCAATGTCCTCGGCGATATCGCGGCAGTCGGCATGACCGACCAGCACGCGGTGATCCTTGACGTTCTCGCCGAGCTGATCGACGAAGCTTAACAGGCGCTCCATCGCCTTGACTCTGCCCTTTTCCTTACCGACGGAGACCATCTTGCCCTCTTCGTTCATGTAGATGATCGGACGGATGCCCAAAAGGGTGCCCATCGTGCCCGCGATACCGGACACGCGTCCGCTGTGCTTGAAGAATTTGAGGTCGTCGGCAAAGAAATAACAGCCGACCTTGTTCACCTCGGTCTTTGCCCATTCGAGCATCTCCTCGGCGGTTTTGCCCTCTTTATACAGATCGCCGATCTCCTTGACGGTCATCAGGGAGCACAGGGTGATACCCATCGTGTCGATCTCATAGAATTTGCGATCGGGATATTGCTCCGACAGCTCCTTCACGGCGATATCCATGTTGTCAAAGGTCGCGGTCATATTGCGCGAGAAATGTACATACAGGATATCGTTGCCCGCCTTGAAATGCGGCTCAAAATACTCCTTGTACCTCTGGGTAGAGATCGCCGAGGTATTCGGGAGCACCCCGCCGCGGAGCTGATCGTAGAACGCGTGCGCGTCAAACTCGTCAAAATCCTCATAGGGATAGGTGGTAACGCCGTCGATGGAGTACGGCATACTGATCAGATGATAGCCGAATTCCTTCGCTTCGGCAGGGGTGATATCGGTATCGGTATCGGTAAATAAAACTAACATGATAGAATCCTTTCTGTTGGTATGATAGCCTTCCCCCCGGGGGGCGCGTGCGCCTTTATCTGTGGCACTGTAATGTACTGCGGAGTCAAAAAGCCTTCCCCTCGGGGGGATTCCCCTGTTAGGGGAAATGGGCGATGCCCAAAAGGGTTGCCGTTCCTGCAAGGAAA
>JAHKVW010000045.1 GCA_020624805.1 bacterium
ATTTTGCATACAAAATTTGACATAATAACGAATTGTAAAGTGTTGCCTTTTTATGTATAATTTATTTGTTAGGTGTGTTTCCTTTTTCGGAAACGCAGTAAAAAATCCTTATAGAAAGTATTAGGAGGAAAAAATGAAGAAAATTATTGCTTTGCTTTTAGTCGCTCTGTTTGTATGCGGCGCTCTCGCTGCCTGCGGCGGCAACAAGCCTGCTGACAACAACACCGCGGCTACTGCGGACCAGAAGAAGTCTGACTTCAAGGCGGGTTTCATCTTCCTGCATGATGAAAACTCCACCTACGACCTCAACTTCATCAACGCTGCGAAGGCTGCTTGTGAGAACCTCGGCGTTGAGTGCATCCTCAAGACCAACATCGACGAGTCCAATGCCTGCAAAGAGACCGCTCTTGACCTGGTAGACCAGGGCTGCGGCTTTGTATTCGCGGATTCCTTCGGTCACGAGTCCTACATGATCGAGGCTGCCAAGGCGAACCCCAAGGTCCAGTTCTCTCACGCGACCGGTACCATGGCTCACACCGAGAAGCTCGATAACTATCACAACGCGTTCGCTTCCATCTACGAAGGCCGTTACCTCGCAGGCGTTGCCGCGGGTATGAAGCTCAACGAGATGATCGAGAGCGGCAAGATCACTGCCGATAAGGCGAAGATCGGTTATGTCGGCGCTTACACCTATGCTGAGGTTAAGTCCGGTTACACCTCCTTCTTCCTCGGCGCTCGCTCCATCTGCCCGACCGCTACCATGGAAGTACAGTTCACCGGCTCCTGGTATGACGAGACCCTCGAGAAGGAAGCTGCTACCACGCTGATCAACAACGGCTGTGTACTGCTTTCTCAGCACGCTGACTCCATGGGCGCTCCGACCGCTTGTGAGGACGCGGGTATCCCCGACGTTTCCTACAACGGTTCCACCCTCGAGTCCTGCCCCAACACCTTTATCGTATCCTCCAGGATCGACTGGACTCCCTACCTCGAGTATGCCATCAAGGCTGCTATGAACGGCGACAAGATCGATGCTGACTGGACCGGTACGCTGGGCACCAAGTCCGTTGTCCTGACCGAGGTCAACGAGAAGGCTGCCGCGAAGGATACTCAGGCTAAGATCGACGAGATCAAGGCGAAGCTCGAGAGCGGCGAGATCCACGTATTCGATACCAAGGCGTTCACCGTTACCGTTGACGAGTCTAAGCAGCTCAACGTCGGCGCTAAGGTCGATGAAGAAGGCCATCTGACCAGCTACATGGCTGACGTCGATACCGACGAGGCTTTCGCGGGCGACACCGAGGTAATCGCTGACGGTTACTTCCACGAGTCCGAATACCGTTCTGCTCCTTACTTTGCTCTGGACATCGACGGCATCACCCTGCTGAACACCAAGTTCTAATTTAATGCTCTAATATCGTAAAGGGAAGCTGTTTTCACGGCTTCCCTTTACGTGGTTTATATCATAGTGGTTAGTGATCAGTGGTCAGTGAACAGTTTTGGCTGTTCCCGACGTTATCTGATTACTGAACACTGATCACTGATCACTATTCACTTACTTGAAGGGGGAAGAATCTTTGGAAAATAAA
This sequence comes from bacterium, assembly GCA_020624805.1. Classification (GTDB taxonomy): domain Bacteria; phylum Bacillota; class Clostridia; order Oscillospirales; family Acutalibacteraceae; genus Ruminococcoides. The sequence continues at coordinate 1,590 of JAHKVW010000045.1, forward strand.
GCGGCAGTCAGCTTCCGCCATATCACCAAGGCGTTCGGCAGCAAGGTCGTTGCCAACAAGGACGTCTCGATGGATATCATGGGCGGAGAGATCCTCGCGCTGCTGGGCGAAAACGGTTCCGGTAAAACGACCCTGATGAATATGCTCTCGGGCATCTATCATCAGGATTCCGGTGAGATCTTCGTCAACGGTGAAGAGGTACACATCAACTCGCCCAAGGACGCCTATGCCTTAGGCATCGGCATGATCCACCAGCACTTCAAGCTGGTCGACGTCTTTTCCGCCACCGAGAACGTGGCGCTGGGCATGAACAAAAAAACCACCGGCGGCACAAAAGAGATCGCGAAGGCGATCACCGAGATCTGCGACCGCTACGGCTTTGACGTAGACCCCAAGAAGAAGGTCTACAGCATGACCGTCTCTCAAAAGCAGACGCTCGAGATCGTCAAGGCGCTGTACCGCGGCGCGAACATCCTCATTCTGGATGAGCCTACCGCCGTGCTCACCCCGCAGGAAACGGACAAGCTCTTTGCCGTACTGCGCAACATGAAGGCGGACGGCAAGTCCATCATCATCATCACCCATAAGCTCAACGAAGTCCTTGCGATCTCCGACCGCGTTTCCATCCTGCGCAAGGGCGAATATATCGATACCGTCAAAACGAGCGAGGCGACCGTCCAGTCCCTGACCGATATGATGGTCGGTCAGAAGGTCGAGCTGGACATAGACCGTCCCGAGGTCGAGGATAAAAAGCTCCGCCTCTCTGTCGAGCACCTGACCTGTCTCGACAAGTACGGCGTGACCGCGCTGGATGACGTCAGCCTCGAGGCTTACGGCGGCGAGATCCTCGGTATCGCGGGTATCTCCGGCTCCGGACAGAAACAGCTCCTTGAGGCGATCGCGGGCTTACAGGCGGCAAAGGACGGCGGCTCCATCATCTATATCGATCCCGCAACCGGCAAGGAAGTGGAGCTCGTCGGCAAATCCGTTTCCGATATCAAGAAGCTGGGCGTAGCGCTCTCCTTCGTGCCCGAGGACAGACTCGGTATGGGTCTGGTCGGCGCGATGGGCATGTCCGATAACATGATGCTGCGCTCCTATGAAAAGGGCGTCGGACCCTTCACCGACCGCAAGTCCCCGCGCGATCTGGCGAACAAGGTCAAGGATGAGCTCGAGGTCGTCACCCCCGGCATCTCCACTCCCGTCAGCAAGCTTTCCGGCGGTAACGTACAGAAGGTACTGGTCGGCAGAGAGATCGCTTCCGATCCTACGGTGCTGATGGCGGCTTACGCGGTGCGCGGACTGGACATCAACACATCCTATACCATCTACCGACTGCTCAATGAGCAAAAGAAAAAGGGCGTCGCCGTCATCTATGTCGGCGAGGATCTCGACGTACTGCTGGCGCTGTGCGACCGTATCGCGGTACTGTGCGGCGGTAAGCTCAACGGCGTCGTCGACGGCAGGACCGCCACCAAGGAAGAGGTCGGTCTGATGATGACCAATCTGAATACAGAAGAAAAGGAGGGTGAGAAGGATGACAACAACGAAAGCAGTCACTAAGGAAGCGAGCTCCCGTGAGAAGCCGTTCCATATTGTCAAGCGCACGGATATGCCGACATGGAAGTCGTGGCTGATCCGTATCCTGTCCGTTCTCGCCTCACTGGTCGTTTGCGCGATCGTCATCGTCGCGGTAACAGGCAACAATCCCTTTGCGATCTACGGCACCATGATCAAGGGCGCTGTCGGCTCCGCACGCCGTGTGTGGGTGCTGCTGCAGGAGGTCGCGATGCTCTTGTGCGTATCGCTCGCCGTGACGCCCGCGTTCAAGATGCGATTCTGGAACATCGGCGCCGAGGGTCAGGTGCTGATGGGCGGTCTGGGCGCGACAGCGGTCATGCTGCTGCTCGGCCACAAGCTCCCCGCACCCGTGGTACTGCCGCTGGTCATCGTCGTCAGCATCCTCTGCGGCGCGATTTGGGGCGTGATCCCCGCGGTGTTCAAGGCGTTCTGGAACACCAACGAGACCCTCTTCACCCTGATGATGAACTACATCGCGATCCAGATCGTCTCCTACTTCACCTATATCTGGTCGTCCAACAAGGGCAACAACGTCATCAATACCATCAATACCGATAACCATGCCGGCTGGCTGAATCTGCCTTCGTCGGTGGATAAATACGGTTATCTGCTCAATATCATCATCGTCGCCGTGCTGACCGTGCTGATGTACTTCTACCTCAACCGCTCCAAACAGGGCTATGAGATCTCCGTCGTCGGCGAGAGCATCAACACCGCTCGTTATGCCGGTATCAACGTCAAAAAGGTCATCATCCGCACCATGCTGATCTCCGGCGCGTTATGCGGCGTCGCGGGTATGCTGCTGGTATCCGGTACCGACCATACCATCACCCCCAACACTGCCGCGGGCAGAGGCTTCACCGCGATCATGGTATCATGGCTCGCCAAGTTCAACCCGCTGTTCATGGTGCTGACCTCACTGCTGCTCGTGTTCATGGAGCTGGGCGCGAAAGAGATCTCCACCGTATTCGGACTTAACACCTCTTTCTCGGAGATCATCGCCGGTATCATCATCTTCTTCATCATCGGCTCCGAGTTCTTTATCAATTACAGTATCAAGAGAACACGCGCGAAGGAGGTTGAGAGCAAATGATCGTAGCATTCATCCATCGCGCGGTGATGCAGGGCATCCCGCTGTTGTTCGGCGCTACCGGTGAGATCGTCACCGAGAAGAGCGGTAACCTCAACCTCGGTATCCCCGGCGTGATGTACGTCGGCGGTATCTCCGGCGTTATCGGCGCCTTTATGTACGAAAATTCCCTGCCCGACAAGGACATGGCGAATCCCTTCTTAGCGATCATGATCCCGCTGCTGTGCAGTCTGATCGGCTCGCTGATCATGGGTCTGATCTACTCCTTCCTGACCACCACCCTGCGCGCCAACCAGAACGTCACCGGTCTCGCCATCACCACCTTCGGCGTAGGTCTGGGCAACTTCTTCGGCGGCTCGCTGATCAAGATCGTCGGCGCTGATGTGCCGTCCATCACCCTGAGCACTACCTCAAAATTCTTCTCCGCCCACCTGCCCATTGCGGACAGCTTAGGCTGGTTCGGAGAGATATTCCTCAGCTACGGCTTCCTCGCGTATCTTGCGGTGATCATCGCGATCGTGACCTCACTGTTCCTGAAAAAGACGCGTACCGGTCTGAATCTGCGCGCTGTCGGTGAGAACCCGGCTACCGCGGACGCGGCGGGCGTCAACGTCACTCGCTACAAGTATTTCGCCACCTGCATCGGCAGTATGATTGCGGGTCTGGGCGGACTGTACTACGTCATGGACTATGTCAGCGGCGTTTGGTCGAACGACGGCTTCGGCGACCGCGGATGGCTGGCGATCGCGCTGGTTATCTTCACCGTCTGGAAGCCGAATTTCGCCATCATCGGCTCCATCCTGTTCGGCGGACTGTACATCATCCACAACTACCTCAACCAGTTCTTCCCGTTCATCCCCGTGGATATGAGCACACAGGAGCTGATCAAAATGGCTCCCTACCTCGTCACCGTACTGGTGCTGATCGTCAACTCCATGCGCAACAAGCGCGAGAATCAACCGCCCGAGGCATTGGGACTCTCCTACTTCCGAGAAGACCGCTGAGCGGCGCGCCGCTTTATTCAAAATAGTCATTGCGAGGGGCATAGCCCCGTGGCAATCTCAACCGCTGACACGTGTGTCTTGGTTCCGCCTTTTGCAACCTCTTGATCGTGCGGATACCGCCCATCAACGGCGGGTCGGAACGGCATATTCCGATATCGTTTGGAAAGTTTTTACCACGGCGGGTCGGAATGACATATTCCGATATCGTTTGGAAAGTTTCTGCTACGGTGAGTCGGAAGTCAATAGGCTCCCTTTCCTAAGGGAGCTGTCACCTGATATTTGTATTAGGTGACTGAGGGTTTTATCCAATAGTATCGACAACTAAACAACAAGGGAGGGTGTAAATACGCACCCTCCCTTCAGTTTATTAAAAAGCCTTCCCCTCGGGGTACCCCCGTTGGGGGAATGTCCGAAGGACAAGGGGAGATTCCCCTGTTAGGGGAAATGTCCGCAGAGCGGACAAAAGGGTCAGCTGTCTTCGCAGAAGAAGCCGCTTCCGGCGAGGAGAAGGTGTCACCAAAGGTGACGGATGAGGGGACAACCTTTCCTATTGATGTCGGACTCGGTGAGGCTATGTGTTCACCGAGAATTGCAGAAATGCCCCACTCTCTTTGTAAAGATGATCTTTCGGATAACTCAGCCCCTCATCCGACCAATTTGCTTAGGGCAAATTGCCCACCTTCCCCCCGAGGGGAAGGCTTTTTCCTAACTCCAAACTTCTGACCGTGAAGATGTCAAGAAAAGTGCAGTCGGAAAACACCCAAAATAATAGATGTGTGTGTAGAGGAAAGATTTTGAAGCCGAATGGAGCGTAGCGGAA
>JAHKVW010000046.1 GCA_020624805.1 bacterium
CAACGGATATACCACCTGTATGTGGCATAACCTTTTGACCTGTAAAATTGTCTGCGATAAGCACGGAAGGCTTCAAAACGCCAAAGAGCGCTTTTCTGTTCCTTATCCCGAAGAACTTCGAAAAAACATCATCAAAAGAAACACAGCTCTTTTATACGGCGCTATGCCCGCATACTCTCTTCAAGTGAAAAAGGCTAACGTCAGAAACGACAGGGTAAGCGTTGTTCACAGAACAGCCGCCTTTTTGGAATCGTATTTTGATGTGATTTTCGCATTGAACAAGCAAACACATCCGGGCGAAAAGCGATTGATGGCGCTTTGCAGAAATAATTGCACGACTCTTCCTGAGCACTTTGAAGAAAACCTCAACCGACTTTTTGACGATATGCTGACACAAAGCGATAATCTGACCGAAGATTTGAATACGATTATTTCAGAGCTTAAAGCAGTGTTGCTACGGGAATGTTTATGATATTATCCATATAATTCTGATAAATTAATCAAAACAATCAATGCGGTTTTGCGGAGTAAGCAGTTCTTACAGAAGTTCACTACTCCACAGTATTCGGACGAGGGTTCATCTTTTTTGCTCACCCTTAACATAAAAAGGAAGTATCATCCGATACTTCCTTTTTTTACTAAACAAGCAAAGAGCAGATGAAGGGAATCGAAGGCGAATGTGTCAAGACGTAAGCGGCAAGCGCACGGCGCAGACGAAGATGGCAACTGTGCCGAAAGTATAAACAGTATGGCGGAAAGCATATCAATCATAATAAATCTTCTTTTAATTCTAATTTCGAATTAAAATTCCATTCAGTACTATTATAATACTCTATGGCTTTAATTTATTAAATTGCTAAAGGAGTGTATATGAATGAGTAATGAAAGATTAGTCGGTACCGTTTCCCGCGGTATCCGTTGCCCGATCATCCGTACCGGTGACGATCTGGCTTCGATCGTAACCGACAGCGTTCTGGCTGCCGCAGACAGCGAGGGCTTTTCACTTCGTGATAAAGATGTTATCGCGGTCACCGAGTCGATCGTAGCGCGTGCGCAGGGCAACTACGCGACCGTGCAGAATATCGCCGATGATGTTAAGGCGAAGCTCGGCGGCGGTACTGTCGGCGTGATTTTCCCGATCCTGTCCCGCAACCGCTTTGCGATCTGCCTGCGCGGTATTGCGATGGGCTGCAAAAAGATCGTCCTCATGCTGTCCTATCCGTCCGATGAGGTGGGTAATGAGCTGGTCTCCATCGACAAGATCGATGAAGCGGGCGTCAATCCTTACAGCGATGTGCTGACGCTCGAGCGTTACCGCAAGCTGTTCGGCGTCAATAAGCATGAGTTCACCGGCGTTGACTATGTCGATTATTACGCGAATCTGATCAAAGAGAGTGGGGCAGAGGTAGAGATCATCTTTGCCAACCGTCCCAAGACCATTCTCGACTATACCGATACCGTTCTCACCTGCGATATCCACACCCGCAAGCGCACCAAGCGCATCCTCAAAGAAGCGGGCGCGAAGGTCGTTCTGGGTCTCGACGATATCATGAACGCGCCTGTAGACGGCTCCGGTTATAACGAGAACTACGGTCTGTTAGGCTCCAACAAGTCTACCGAAGATACCGTCAAGCTGTTCCCGCAGAACGCTCAGCCGCTGGTAGAGGACATTCAGGCAAAGATCAAGTCCGCTACCGGTAAGAATGTTGAAGTCATGGTATACGGCGACGGCGCGTTCAAGGATCCTCAGGGTAAAATATGGGAGCTTGCCGATCCGGTTGTATCTCCGGCGCATACCTCCGGTCTGATCGGTACGCCCAACGAGCTCAAGCTCAAGTATCTCGCGGATAACGATTTCAAGCATCTCGACGGCGATGAGCTGAAAGCGGCGATCTCGGAAAGCATCAAGACCAAGGACGCGAACCTTGTCGGCAACATGGCTTCTAAGGGCACGACCCCCAGACAGCTGACCGACCTGATCGGCTCACTGTGTGACCTTACCTCCGGTTCCGGCGATAAGGGTACGCCTGTCGTACTGGTACAGGGTTATTTCGATAACTACACAAACGACTGATATAACAGAGAATAGGGGAGGAGCACGGTTCTGTATCGTGCTCCTTTTTTGATGTTGAATTTTAGAGTTAAGAAGGCACCTTTTGGTAAAAGGAGCTGTCGCCCATTGGCAACTGAGGAATTGTATTAATTGATTGAGCGTAAGCGAGATTCATTTTCTTAACTCTATGACATTGTTTTAAGAGGTTTATTTTTATCTCGTTTTTGTAACTGCTATTGACAGAATAATCAAATTGTGTTACTGTAGTAATACAATAATACAGTTAGGTGAATGTTATGGATTGGCAAATAGATAAGAATCGGTCGATCTGTCCGCAGATTTGTGATACTATTTGTGTGATGATCGCATCCGGTGATATTACTCCCGGTGAGAGATTGATGTCGGTGCGTGAGGTTGCCGCGAAAGCGGATGTTACACCAAACACCGTACAGAAAGCTTATGTGCAGTTGGAACAACAAGGCGTTATCTTCTCCAAGCGCGGTTCGGGCTGGTACGTCAGTGACCGTATCGATATAGCGAAAGATATCCTTGATCAGATGATCCACGCAAAAACGGCGGATTATTTGAATGAGATGCAGAGTTTCGGCTTGGACAAGAAAGAGATCATATCGATCATCAAAGGGTTTCGTTACTCATGATCTGATGATAAAACCCCGCTGTATCGCTACAACGGGGTGTGAGTGTATTCTTATAATATATTCAGTTATTATTAAACCGGTAATCTATTTATTATCTTTCGGCTTGACGCGCGATAGGGGATTGCTCTTTGCGGCGGCTTCGATCTGGCGCGAATCAAGGTGTGTGTAGATCTCGGTCGTGCTCAGGCTTTCGTGACCCAGTACATCCTTCAGCACACGGATATCGACATTGCCGTGCTGGTACATCAGCGTGGCGGCGGTGTGACGGAGCTTGTGCACCGAATATCCCTGTGAGTCCAGCCCGATCTTTTCGAGGTATTTGTATACCATTTTTTGCACCATTTCACGTGAGATACGGCGCTTTTGCGCGGAGAGGAACAGGGCGTATTTGTCATCGGCACGAACACCGTCCACCGGACGAACTCTCATATACGCCTCATATGCTGCCATACAGGCGTCATTGAGGTAGATGATGCGCTTTTTGCTGCCTTTACCGATGATCTGCGCCGTATGATCGGAGCGGATGTCTGTGTAATCCATCGCGACCAGTTCCGCTAAACGCATACCGCAGTTCAAAAAGAAGGTCAAAATGCAGTAATCGCGCTCCTTGTTCTTGCCGTCAACGGCATTGAGCAGTTCGATGCTTTGTTCGAGTGTCAAATATTTGGGTAGGGGATTCTTTTCACGCGCGTTCGGACGCTCCAGATCTTTGAGCGGATCCGCCTGCAGCAAATGCTTCTTATTGGTCAGATAGTGATAAAAGGATTTGATACTGGTGGTTTTGCGCGCACGAGCCGCTTTGTCGTTTTTTCTCACGCGGAGCAGGTAATTCATGAATTCATATCCGTCCGAGAGCGTAACGGAGGAGATCAGCGCCAGATCCACGTCATCCACCTTGATATCGTGAAAGGGAGTGTCCGGGGGGACAAGACGCTTTTGTTTTTTGATAAAGCGGAAAAAGGTTCTCAGGTCATTGAAGTATTCATCCACTGTTGTCGGCGAACGACCTTTTACGGTTTGCAGATAATACAAATAATCTTTCATCGGCTCAGAGGCTTCGATCACAAAATTACTTTTACTCATTCAAATCACCTCACAAGTTGACGGTAACTTAGTTTCATTTTTCTCTCTGACATTCGTTCAGTAAAAAGCGCCCGACCCGCTTTACTGTATTTATTATTATACAGTAAAAGAGAGGGGCGTAATTTCTCTATTAGAAGAATAAACAAAATTAATATTTTATGTAATTTAGGGGAGGGCATATTTTGAGATATAGCCGGAAAAGCGTGTTTTTAAGCGTTTTCGGAGTAGAAGCGATTATTGCGATTGCAGTGTATTATTGTTTATCGGTAATACATTGTATTTATTTTATATGTTCTGTTTTCTGATCGATGTGTTTCAGAATGTTTGCTTTTCATTTATTACATCATTAATTCTAATACTTCTAATATTTTTATCGTTTCAGTTTTTTCTGAATGATGTTCGGTTCATTTCAAAAAATCTGAATCGATAATTCTTTGCGTTTTATTAATGTAATAATCATATTTATAATAGATTTACGTCAATGACCAGTAATATAAAGATGATCGACAAAGCTACGGATAATGCTTTGCCGATCAACGATTCTATTAGGTGATCTATTGGAAATAGCCTTTTTTGAGAAAAGAAGGCGCCTACGTTCGGAGGCGGATAAGTTGTACGTATTGTCTGACCGAGGGTAAATACTGTTTGATCGTACTGTTATCGAGCGTATCATCTCGCCTATTCAAGTTCTTTTCCTACTCCCCTACATTGTGAAATATTTAACAAAATATGATCCCGCCTATATCGGTCAATTCATCATCCGATAGGCTGATTACTTTTGTATGATGTATTTCGCAAAAGCGCTTGATTCTCTCCGAATCGGGATGTCGATCGATATCGCCGCAGAAGTATAGGATATGCTTATCACGATCATATCCCGACGCGCCGCCGAGAAATCCGTATTCCGCTCCGTCGAGCCGCACACTCCCCTTCCCTATCGGGAGCACATCGATTTCTGTATTCCGCAAAACACGAATGATTCCGTTATCCGCTGTGATAACGGCGTTTTCCGCGATTTGTACGCAGGAACATTTTGCGTATCCCTGATTGACATGGATCAACTCGATCTTGTGATCATGGCAGTATGCTTTGACTTTTTCATCCAATGACGCGATCCTGCCGATCAGCTTGTCGCCGCAGGTTACGCCGCTCAGACAGGTGTTATCGGGGTAACTGCCGCTGAATTTTTCGCCGCATGATATCACATGATAATCGCGGGAAAGCACCTCAAAAAGGCGTGTACAGCACGACAGGACAAAAGCCGTATCATCGTGTATCAGACACTGTAGATCGGCGTGATCGCGCTCATACGGCATACTGCACGGTATGGTTTCACTTGGGATGATCTCATACCCATATTCCCGCAATTTTGCGGCAAACTGCGGGTACTTTGTCGATAGGATCGCTTTATTCACAGATCGCCTCAAACGCCTGTCGCACATTCTTGACCGGCACGATCTCGACGCCATTGATGCCGGTGATATCTTTCTTGTTGTGCGACGGAATGATGATCTTCGTAAAGCCCAGACGCACCGCTTCGCTGACGCGCTGCTGTACATGGCTGACGGAGCGGATCTCTCCGGCAAGTCCGATCTCGCCGAACGCGATCGCGTTTTCATTGACGGGTACATCCTTGAGCGAGGATATCAGCGCGATACCGACCGCCAGATCTACTGCGGTTTCATCCAATCGTAACCCTCCGACAACATTGATATAGGCGTCGGTGTTGTTGAAGTAGTAGCCGGCGCGTTTTTCCAACACCGCGATGATCATGTTCATGCGGTTGTAATCAAAACCCGTACACATCCTGCGCGGGTTGCCGAAGCCCGTAGACGCCGCCAACGCCTGGATCTCCGCCAGGATCGGACGGGTACCCTCCATCGCGCACGCGATACAGGTGCCGCTGACGTTCTTCGGCCTGCCCGAAATCAGCATCAGAGAGGGATTCTCTACCTCTTTGAGCCCTTCATCCGTCATCTCGAACACACCGATCTCGTTGGTGGAGCCGTAACGGTTCTTGACCGCTCTGAGGATGCGATAGCTCATCTGTCTGTCGCCCTCAAAGTGCAGTACCGCGTCCACAACGTGTTCGAGTACCTTCGGACCCGCAATGGAGCCTTCTTTGTTGACATGACCGACGATGATCATCGGGATATCCATGCTTTTTGCGGTACGCATGAAGAAGTTGGTGGATTCACGCACCTGCGTCACCGAGCCCGGCGAGGAATTCAGCTCCGACAGCGACATCGTCTGGATGGAGTCGATCATCACGATATCGGGCTTGTCCTGACGAATGGTCTCGCAAACCAGCTCTACATCCGTCTGCGTCAAGATGTACAGATTCTCGGAATTAACGCCGAGACGCTCGGCGCGCAGCTTTAGCTGACGTTTGCTTTCCTCACCCGATACATAAAGGATCTTCAAGCTCCTGCCGAGGTATTCGCAGATTTGCAGCAGGATGGTCGATTTGCCGATACCGGGATCGCCGCCTAAGAGGATCAGACTGCCCTTGACGATGCCGCCGCCCATCACGCGGTCGAGCTCCTTGGAGCCGGTCTGATAACGGATCTCGTCCGTGGTGTCGATCTCGCGAATATGTACCGGAGGCGCGTAGGCAGTCGCGTGAGAACGTGATGCGGAAGCGGTTTTCGCGGTATCCTTGATCTCCTCGTTCATGGTGTTCCATTCACCGCAGGACGGACATTTTCCGTACCATTTGGGGCTTTCGTAGCCACATTCCGAGCAGATATATACACTTTTGATCTTAGCCATAATTCATATTCCTTTTTATTATATTCGGCTCCCTTTCCCAAGGGAGCTGGCGCGAAGCGCCTGAGGGTTCCCGTGTCAATTTCAATTAATATAAATTGTCATTGCGAAGACTGACACATGTGTGTCAAGTCTGTGGCAATCTCATATATTTTTAATAGTCATTGCGAAGACTGACACATATGTGTCAAGTCTGTGGCAATCTCAACCTATTCACTATTTAAGGCAGAATAACTGTATTCCAACACACCCATGGCGACGGCGTATGCTATTTCACTCTGATAATCGTCATCCATCAGCTTTGACCGTTCCTCCTGATTGGACAGGAATCCACATTCGACGATCACAGCCGGAACTTCGGCGTGATCCAGCAGATAGATATCGGAGCCCGCGGGCTTGAGCTCGCGCGTATTATCCTTTTGCAGCAGTGATGTGATCGCGCTGCGGATACTTTCCGCCAGCACCCGACTGTCATCATGGTTGGATGAATAGAACAGCTGAGCGCCGCTGTAGGCGCTGTTATCGAACTTGTTCTGATGGATACTGACCAGGATATTGTTGTCGCTTTCGTTGGCGATCTCCACACGCCGTTTGAGATCGGAGACCTTCTTCTCTCTGAGCGTTTGCGCGTCACTGTCGTAGACGGAGATATCCTCGTCACGGATCTCTGTTACACGGCATCCGCAAAGGCGCAGGATCTCGGAGAGCTTGCCGGCGATACTCAGGTTGATATCCTTTTCCAGTACGCCGTCGACTTCGGCTCCGCCGTCCTCTCCGCCGTGACCCGCGTCGATTACGATCATCGGCTGTTTCTCCAATGAATCGGCAGCGGTTCGCGCGGTGATATTGGAGAACGCCGAATACATCACAAGGCAAAAGGTTATCAATATAACCGCCAGTATCATCAGATAAATGGTTTTGACTTTCATACGATCACCGAGATATGTATATGAAAGCACTGATTTCATTATACTTTAAAATCCGATATAGTCAAGATTTATCACTCGTCATTAAGAATGTTACCCGGTGTGACAATCGATTGCACTCTCACCTTAAATATAGTCATTGCGAAGGTTAACGCATTTGTCAACCTGTGGCAATCTCAACCTTAAAACAGTCATTGCGAGGGTTGACTCATTTGTCAACCTGTGGCAATCTCAACCTTATAACTTACCCCTGCTCATAACGGCTCCTCAGCTTTTCCAACGCCTTTTTCTCGATGCGTGAGATATAGGAGCGCGATATATTCAGCTTTTTCGCCAACTCCCGCTGTGTCTGTATCTTCACACCGCCGATCCCGTACCGCTTGATGATGACTTCTTTTTCTCTGGGCGTTAACACCTCGTCGATATAGCGACTCAACACCTCCAGATGGAGCTTGGTGTCTACATCCTCGGCTACATCCATATCCGACGCCATAATGTCCATCAGCGTCAGCGGATTACCGTCCTTGTCGGTATCGATCGTATCGTTCAGAGATACATCCTGCGCCGATTTGCGGTTGTTGCGGAAAAACATCAGGATCTCGTTCTCGATACAGCGGGAGGCGTAGCTCGACAGCTTGATGTTCTTGTCGATATTGAAGGTGTTGATCGCTTTGATCAGACCGATCGTACCAATGGATACCAAGTCCTCCTGACCGCCGTAATTCTGATAATACTTCTTGATGATGTGCGCGACAAGGCGCAGGTTATGCTCGACAAGGATATTCCGCGCGATGATATCTCCCTTTGCGGCGAGCTCCAGATAATGCTGTTCCTCCGATTTCTTCAAAGGTTTCGGAAAGCTCTCGCTGTGCGCGATATGCAGAATGAATAGGAAGATATATTGACTGATATATGATAAGAACCCTAACAAAAAACCACCTCATGAAATTGTATTCACAAGGTGGTTCTGTTTTGTCTGTCCGATTGCAAATTTAGATTGTTTTTTACTCTGTATCTACCCTCAAAAAAGCATTATTAGGAAAGAACAGTTTAACTGATTTTTTCTATATAATAGGCTCACCGATGCCCGCGGGATGTTCCGAGCCTATTAAGTATCTTTGAATCCAAGTTGCATCAAGGATCGACACAACACCGTCGTTGTCTACATCTGCCGTCGTTTCATTGTAAGGATCGATCGGTATATCCACAAGACTTCTCTGAATACAAGTGGTGTCAATAATGCTGACTTCACCATCGCCGTCTACATCGCCTAGCAAGGGTGGAGGCAAGATCTCCTGTCTGTTGTTGATCAGCTGCGGATATCTGTACTCTGTAGTTTGATCGATTACCCATGTGTTTTCAAAATCGAATTTCGGCATACACATTTCCAGTTGAAGCTGTGCAGAGGTCAATGCTTTTGCACCTGTATTGGAAGAACCGGCTGAGCTGAAGTAATAGCAATTGGATATACTTCCTGTGCCTGTTTCCTGTATTCCGTAGTTTGCTTTGCCGACATTATAACAACCTTTTATTTCTCCGTTGGATTTTCCTACGATTCCGCCGAGTTGCTTTATTGTACCGGTAGTAATACTACTCTGATATGTTCTATACTTATTAACCCATTGTTTAGATACATAATCTTCATAAACTGTATAATAACGTGCAGTTGCTTCGATAGATGATGATAAATCAGCTGTATTATAACTGTTGCTGATAGTGCCGCCTGTTAGTGTACCGCAAACACCACCCATATAAGCATAGCTATATGCTACGGCTTTAGTCGTAGGTCGAGAGGAAGTTGAATAATCATTTCTGTAGGTGTTATCAGCTGTAGAAGTGCCGGAAGTAGATAATACACCTGTGTTATAACTGCTCGTGATATCATTACTTGAGCTACCGCAGATACCGCCACAATATATATAAGCGGTAGCGGATACAGTGCCGTTTGGGTAACTACTGGTACAACTGTTATCTGCCGAAGATGTGACGGCTCCTGTGTTAAAGCAGTTGTTTACAGCGCTTCCGCTACTGCCGCAAATACCGCCGGAATATACTGAACATTCTGAATAATTGATTCCTGATGATGATGATGATGAGTAAATCCTACTGACAGATGATGATACGCTACCGTTATTATAACAGTCAATAAACGAACCGCTTTCGGAGAAACCGCAAATACCACCTGAAAAAACTGTGTTGCCGGTTAAAGTAACTGCTATGTTACCGGTATTACGGCAATCGTTTATCGTTCCGCTTTTTGAATAGCCGCAGATACCACCCGAATAATACTTTGCTGAAACATCCGCTTCATTGTAACAATTCGATATATTGCCGCTGTTATAACCGCAAATACCGCCCGAATAAGAATTATTTGTTGATGAAGATACAGCGGCTTTATTATAGCAATTTAATACCGTGCCACTGTTAATAGCGCAAATACCGCTTGAGTAATCTCCTTCTGCGACAATACTTGTTTCATCGATACCGAGGTTTTGGATAGTACCTTCGTTTTTGGCGAATAAGCCCAGATAGATCGTACCTGCGCCGCTCGGCGTTATATTGCGGTTGATTCTCATGCCAATTATCTTGTGACCGTTTCCGTCAAAGGTTCCCGTAAACGGAATATTGCCATAGATACCATCACTTCCGATCGGCTCCCAACCGTTGCCCATGAAGTCCCAGTCACCACCGACTGATGTATCCTCGGTCATGTCAATATCATTCATCAACTTATAGTTGCCGCTCATGTTGTTATTGACACTATATAGATCAGCGATGGTTCTGATTTCGATCACTTCGTCCTCAGCCGCACTTACGCCGATCGTACCGACAGGAACAACCGACAACATAAGAATAAATGATAATACGATTGATAATGCCTTTTTCATGAAAATCACCCCTAATTAAACAAAAAATGCGTAGCTCCTACATACACACAGAGCTACGCATAAAAAACACACAGCTCTGAAATGTCGCCAAACAATTACAAGTAATCCTGATCAAAGTTAGTTTAATTAGGAATAGTTGAAACAGAGCGTAGTGTTTTTATCATAAAGACAAAAACACTATTCCCAATAAACTAACCTATTAATCAAAGAATGGTTCATTATTTACTTGTAATTGTTGGCAATATCAGTATAGCATAACCGCATTTTTATCGCAATAGTTTTTTATGTTTTATAGAAAGATTATTCAAGAAAAAACGCGCACGGAACAACGAATCATTCCATGCGCATATTAATTAATCCTTTACTCTGCGTTACCGAAATCCTGCAAGGTCAAGCCCTTATTATGCTCCAGCGCCCAGTCGATGCTCCATTCCGAGCGGAACAGCAGCAGCTTGTTATCGCGGAAATCCGCTACGACCTTGGTATCCGAAGCCAGATCCAATGCTTTATAATCCACCTCGGAGGTGATCCAGCGGATGAACTGATACGGCGTGTTCTCCATGATGATATCAACGTTGTATTCGTTTTCAAGGCGGTATTTCAATACGTCGAATTGCAGTACGCCGACAACACCGACGATGACTTCTTCCATACCGGATTCCGGCTCGTGGAAGATCTGGATCGCACCCTCCTGCGCGATCTGGTTCATGCCCTTGACGAACTGCTTACGCTTCATGGTATCCTTCTGGCGTACCAGCGCAAAGTGCTCCGGCGCAAAGGTCGGGATCCCCTTGAACGCGAATTTCTGTCCCGGTGAAACAATGGTGTCGCCGATCGAGAACATACCGGGATCGAATACGCCGATGATATCGCCCGCATAGGCTTCTTCTACGACCTCACGCTCCTGCGCCATGATCTGCTGCGGCTGAGAGAGCTTCATCTTTCTGTCGCCCTGCACATGGTAGACCTCCATGTTCTTATCGAACTTTCCGGAGCAGATGCGCATGAACGCCACACGGTCGCGATGCGCCTTATTCATGTTTGCCTGGATCTTAAAGACGAAGGCGGAGAAGAAATCAGAATCGGGAGCGATCATCTCACCGCCCGCTTCACGCGCCAATGGCGCTGTAGTGAGTTGCAAGAACTCCTGCAGGAACGGCTCTACGCCGAAGTTGGTGAGCGCCGAGCCGAAGAAAACCGGAGTCAGCTGTCCGCTTCGTACCATATCGATATCGAATTCATTGCCCGCGCCGTCCAGCAGGTCGATGTCGTCAAAGAGCGTATCCTTCTGTCCGTAAAAAAGCTTACTGTCAAGATCGGGATCATCGAGCGGGATCTCCTCCTGCTCTACCTCACGCTGTCCGTTGTTGGCGGTATAGGAAAGGATCTTGCCCTTCTTGCGGTCATAGACGCCCTTGAATTCTTTACCCGAGCCGATCGGCCAGTTCATGGGACAGGTGTTGATGCCGAGGACATTCTCGATATCCTCCAGCAGATCAAAGGGATTCTGCGCGTCACGATCCATCTTATTGATAAAGGTGATGA
>JAHKVW010000047.1 GCA_020624805.1 bacterium
AAAATCAGGCAGTTTTTTGTTATTTTTAACAAAGAGCAGACAGAAGTCTACGACAACTGCTTATTATATTCCGTTGAGGAAAAATGCGTAATTGTATTGAAAGCTTTGACCCGGTGCGTTATAATAGGCTGGAAGAATAACATCGGTTGAGATCGCCGCAGGGCGCATTACTGATTGTCATTGCGAGGAGGAACCTCGTTCCGATGCGGCAATCTCAACCTTAGGATGAAGGAAGATCAGTATGAACAGCTTTATCATTCACGGCGATATCTGCTACGCCGCAGACAAAAATACATTGGTCACACGGGAAAACGGCTATCTGGTATGTGAGGACGGCATTTGCAAGGGCGTATTCGGCACAGTACCGGAGCAATACGTCCATCTCGAGCTGCGCGAGTACGGCGGTATGCTGGTCATACCGGGCATGGTCGATCTGCACATCCACGCGCCGCAGTATGCCTACCGCGGACTGGGCATGGACAAGGAGCTGCTCGACTGGCTGAACACCTACGCCTTCCCCGAAGAGAGCAAATACAGCAACCTCAACTATGCCGACAAGGCGTATACCATCTTTACCGACGCGATCAAAAGGAGCGCCACCACGCGGCTGGTGGTCTTCGGCACCCTGCACAGAGAGGCGACGGAGCTGTTGATGGATAAGCTCGATAAGAGCGGCATGGTCAGCTACGTCGGCAAGGTCAACATGGATCGCAACTCGCCCGACAACCTGCGTGAAGTGAGCGCGGCGGAATCCATCGCCGATACCGAGCGCTTTATCTTGAACACAAAGCACAAATACAAAAACACCGCGCCGATCATCACCCCGCGCTTTACGCCCTCGTGCTCCGACGAGCTGATGGAGGGCTTGGGCGAGCTGAGCAAAAAATACGGCGTGCGGGTACAGTCGCATCTAAGCGAGAATCCCGGTGAGGTGGAATGGGTCAGGGAGCTGTGTCCGTGGGCGGAGAACTACGGCGAGGCGTACAACCGCTTCGGGCTGTTCGGCAAGCCCCAAAAGACCGTGATGGCGCACTGCGTGTACTCCGACGACAACGAGATCGCGCGGATGAAGGAAAACGGCGTGTTCATCGCGCACTGTCCCGCGTCGAACACCAACGTCGCCTCGGGTATCGCGCCGATGCGCAAATACCTTGAGCTGGACATGAACCTCGGACTGGGCTCGGATGTGGCGGGCGGTCACAGCGAAAGCATGTTCACCGCGATGGTGGACGCGCTGCAGGTCAGCCGGCTGTACTGGCGGCTGGTCGATCAGAGCAAAAAACCGCTGAACGTCACCGAGGTCTTTTATCTGGCGACCAAGGGCGGCGGCGCGTTTTTCGGCAAGGTCGGTTCCTTTGAAGAGGGCTATGAATGTGACGCGGTCATCCTCAACGACAGCCTTCTCCCCCATCCGCAGGGTCTGAGCCCGCAGGAACGCTTAGAGAGAGCAATCTACCTCGGCGGCGACGTCAAGGCGATGGAGGCGAAGTATTGCAGGGGGAATGTGATAATTAGGAATTAGGAATTAGGAATGAGGAATTTTGGGAGGGCTTCGCCCTCACCCTTTTGTAGTGAAAAATTGACGGAGGGCGCTGTCCTCACCCGATTATAAATAGTCATTGCGAGAGCTCGACACGCGTGTCAGCCCGTGGCAATCTCAACCAAAAAACGCTCATGGCTTTTCAAAAGAGTCATGAGCGTTACTGTTATATATCATTATTATCATTCAAAACGCGACAGCGTTTCCCAAAATTCCTAATTCCTCATTCCTCATTCCTCATTAAAAACGGTGGTTCCCGCCTTCCCCTTGACCGCGTCGCTCGCCTGATCCAGCGCGGCGATGATCGCCTTTCTGCCGGGGGCGGCTTTGACGAATGTCGCGCAGGCTTCGACCTTGGGCAGCATACTGCCCTCAGCGAACTCGCCGTCGTCGATATAGCGGTGTACGTCGGCAAGGCTCATACTGTCCAGACTGCGCTCGTCGGGCTTGCCGAAATGAATTTTCACCTTGTCGATCGCGGTGAGGATCATCAGGATATCGGCGTTGAGGTTTTCCGCCAACAGCGCGGAGCAATAGTCCTTGTCGATGACGGCGGCACAGCCCTTGAGATAATCGCCCTTTCGGCGCACGGGGATACCGCCTCCGCCGCAGCAGACAACAACGGAGCCCTCGCGCAGAGAAGCGCGGATGGCGTCGATCTCGATGATGTACTGCGGCTGAGGGGACGCGACAACACGCCGCCAACCCCTGCCGGAATCCTCGGTGATCGCGTAGCCGTACTGCTCTTTGAGGCGCTGCGCCTGCTCACGGGTCATGAACTTGCCGATCGGCTTCGTCGGGTGCTTCATCGCGGGATCGTCGTTGCTCACCTCCACCTGCGTGATGATGGTGACGACGGGCTTGTACATCCCGCGGAGCATCAGCTCCTTGCGCAGGGCGTTCTGGATATCATAGCCGATATACGCCTGACTCATGGCGACGCACATCGAGAGCGAGGTTTTCTCCTCGGTGGGATCCTCGAGCAGCAGGGCGTTCATCGCGGCGTCGATCTTGCCGACCTGCGGGCCGTTGCCGTGGGTGATGACGACCTCGTTGCCGTCCTCGATCAGGTCGGCGATCGCCTTGGCGGTATACTCCACCGCCTTTAATTGTTCGGTTAAGGTTTTGCCCAAAGCGTTCCCGCCCAGGGCGACGACGATTTTTTTCATAGCAGAAACCTCAGTAGGGCGGGGGCTTGCTCCCGCCGGAGCTTATCGAATCGATGATGTCATCATGCGAAACAAAAACGAATTACCTCGCATTAAGAATGGTGATTTCAAAAAGTATCGGCGGGAGCAAGCCCCCGCCCTACACATTGAAATTAATACGTCTTGCGTTCCTTGCCCTTCGCCTCCAGCTCCTCCAGCGCCTTTGCGGGGTCTTTGACCTTGGCGAGGAAGATCATGGCGGCGATGACATAGGGCTTATAGGACGCTTCTTTATACAGCGGCGCGCGATAGCGGTCGAATACGGACGCGGCTACCTCGCCCTCTTTGCAGCTGACGTCGGTGATGTCAGCGGGCAGACAGTGCAGATACAGCGCCTTGCCGTCCTTGGTGAGCTGCATCATCTCCTCGGTGCACTCCCAGTCCTTATGGGTCGCGTTCTCGGCGAGAAGCTCTTGCTCGAGCTTGTCGATGCCGTCAAAATCGCCCTTGCCGTAGAGCTCGGTGCGCTTCTCCATCGCGGCAAAGGACGCCCAGCTCTTGGGATAGACGATGTCGGCGTCTTGGAACGCCTCTTTCATATCGTTGGTTTTGGTAAAGCTGCCGCCGTTCTTGGTGGCATTTGCCTTGGCGACCTCTTCAACCTCGGGCATAACGTCATAGCCCTCGGGGTGAGCGAGGACGACGTCCATGCCGAAGCGGGTGAACAGTCCGATCACGCCCTGCGGTACCGAAAGCGGTTTGCCGTAGGACGGAGAATACGCCCATGTC
Source organism: bacterium (assembly GCA_020624805.1). Lineage (GTDB taxonomy): Bacteria > Bacillota > Clostridia > Oscillospirales > Acutalibacteraceae > Ruminococcoides. Next base: position 3,478 of record JAHKVW010000047.1, read on the forward strand.
ATGGCGATCTTCTTGCCCTTGAGGTTCTCGACGCCGCCGAAATAATGGATCACGTGGTCAAGGTCGGCGAGGGTCTGGGTCGGGTGATCGATGTCACATTGGAGATTAACGAGGGTAGGCTTTTGCTCCAGCACGCCGTCCTCATAGCCCTCCTTGAGCGCGTCGGCGACCTCCTTCTGGTAGGTGTGGCCCTTGCCGATATACATATCGTCGCGGATGCCGACGACGTCCGCCATGAACGAAATCATGTTGGCGGTCTCACGGACGGTCTCGCCGTGGGCGATCTGGCTCTTGCCCTCGTCCAGATCCTGCACCTCCAAGCCGAGCAGGTTGCACGCGGAGGCAAAGGAGAATCGGGTGCGGGTGGAGTTGTCGCGGAAGTTGCTGATGCCCAGACCCGAATCGAAGATCTTGGTGGAGATATTGCGTTCTCTGAGGTCGCGCAGCGCGTCCGCTACCGCGAACACGGCGGCGATCTCGTCATCCGACTTGTCCCATGTCAGGAAAAAGTCGTTTTCATACATGTCTTTGATATCAAGGCCGCGGAGCTTTGCGGCGAGTTCAGCTGTTTTGGTCATAATGGTATATCCTCCTCTTTTTGTAGGGGCGGGTCTTGACCCGCCCGCTCGCCGGACACGCGCGTCGTGGTGATCGGTTGCAGAAACAAAATCGGTTTTTATAACACTGTGAATACAACGGAAGGTATGATAAACATTGAAAATCATTTGATTTTCAATCGGGAGGGTCACAGTGGCGCTTAGCCAATCACAGGCTATGCCTGCTCTTGGAGCGCTGTTGCATGGGAGTTGTATACCAAATCACAGATTTGGACAACTCCTCAAAGACCCTCCCCTACACTCAGTTTTCCGCGTAATTCATCGGCACGGCGGCGTATACGGCGGCACAGCGCACCAGATCCGCCTTCCATGTGATCTCATTGGGGGCGTGCGCCTGCGCCTCGGCGCCGGGTCCGAAGCCGATGCACGGGATGCCGTAGCGACCCATGATGGAAACGCCGTTGGTCGAGAACGTCCACTTGTCGACTCTGGGCTCGCCGTACATACCCTTGTGAGCGGCGACCATCGCCTTGCAGGCGGGATGATCCTCGGGGATGACCCATGTCGGGAAGAAGCACTCGGTCGGATAGACCAGTCCCGTCCACGACGGACGCTCGTATTTATACATCGAAACCTCCGCGCCGAACTCCTTGACAGACGGCAGGTTGCGCACCTCTTCCAGAGCGCTCTCCCATGTCTCGCCGTCGGTCAAACGACGGTCGAGCGAGACCGCCGCGAAATCGGCTACGGCACAGCGTGACGGAGAATTGTAGAACTGCTGGGTGACGGTGATGGTGCCCTTGCCGAGGAAGGGATCAAAATGCAGATGCTCGTTGAGATCTCTGACCTCCAGCACGATCTGCGCCATCTTATAGATCGCGTTGTCGCCGCGCTCGGGCGCGGAGCCGTGGCAGGATACACCCTTGACCTCGACGCGGATCTCCATGCGCCCGCGATGGCCGCGGTAGATGCCCTGATCGGTCGGCTCGGTGATGACGACGAATTCGGGGGTGATGTCCATTTCATTGTGGATGAACTGCCAGCACAGACCGTCGCAGTCCTCTTCCTGCACGGTACCGGTGACCAGCACCTTGTAGCCCTCGGGGATCAGCCCGAGATCCTTCATGATCTTGGCGCCGTAGACAGCGGATACCACGCCGCCTGTCTGGTCACTTCCGCCGCGTCCGCCGATCTCGGTCTCATTCTCATAGCCCTTGTAGGGGTCGAACTTCCAGTTGCTCAGCTCCCCCAGTCCGACGGTGTCGATGTGACCGTCAAAGGCGATGATCTTCTCGCCCTTGCCCATCACGCCGTGGACGTTGCCCATCTTGTCGATGAACGCCTCGTCAAAGCCGAGTTGTTCCATCTCGGCGACGATACGCTTGGCGACGCCCTCTTCCTCGGCAGATTCGCTGGGAATGGCGATCAGCTCACGCAGAAAAGCGGTCATGTCCTTTTCATAATTTTCGGCTGCTTTTTTGATTGCGGAATAATCGATCATGGTAATCCTCCTTTTTCTTGGCATAGCCAATTCATGCCGCAGGTAATCTCGCGCCGCGGCGCAATACATTATACACTTTTATTATACTACATCACGGGCTTGTGTCAAATAAAATTTTCGGTTTTCTGAAAGATTTTTAGGTGTTTTTCAGACTCTTCAATCTTTCGTAGAATTCGTAGGGGATTTGCAAATTGCCGTATCCCTTTCCGAGGGAGATCTTCGGCTTGTTCGCGCCGTGAAAATCACTGCCGCCGCTCTCACAGATGCCGAACCGCCGGCATACCTCTTTTGCCTTTTTTGTCGTTTCGTCATCATAGGTGCTGTAGATCGTTTCCATCCCCTGCAATCCCGCGTCCACGGCGCGCGGCAAAAACTCCTCCGCCTGATCGAAGGTCATGTGGAAATACGGGTGCGCCCATACCGCTGCGGCGCCGATCTCACGGATGAAGCGGATGGTCTCGATCGACGACAGTCGCTCGGGTGGCTCATACAGTCCGTAATCCTTGTGCAGGATGTTCTTGAACGCCCAGTCGATGCTTTCGATATAGCCCTTTTTGACCAGCTCGGCGGCAATGTTGGCGCGGTTGACATGCCCCTTGGAGTTTTCGAGGATCTCGACATAGGTGATGTCGTAGCCGTGCTCCTGCAACCTCTTGACGAGACGGTAGTTGCTCTCTTCCTTGAGGGTCGCCGCCTTGTCGATATAGCTGTTGATCGTGTAATGGGTCTCGGGCGGGATGAACAGCCCGAGGATATGCAGCTCGATCCCGTTATATGCGGTGGTGAACTCCACGCCGGGCACCAACTCGATCGGCTTCCCCTCACCGGCGGCAATGAATTCGTTCAGCCCCGATACGGTATTGTGGTCGGTCATGGCGATGGCGGACAGTCCCGCGCCGATCGCACCGTCGATCAGCTCGGCGGGCGTAAAGGTGCCGTCGGAATAGACAGAATGGGTATGAAGATCACAGGTTTTCAAGGGAGCACCGCCTCTCGCGCTAATATATATGATTCATTATACCATCAATAGGTCGATTTTGAAAGATGGATCTCCCGATATTTTACAAAAAAACTCAAAAAAAATCACGCGGAACCATTGATAAACCCACGTGAATGTATTACAATATAAATAGTTTTTAGATTGGCTAAAAATTTGTCTGAAATGAGCTTCTGACTCCGATCGGACAAAGCCGAAATCGACAGCGGAAACGGGGGCATGATATGCTGAACGAACAACTCAAAACCACCCTGTGCTCCTTGGCACACGCCATAGCCCTGCACTACGGCAAAGGCTGTGAGGTCGCCATCCACGACCTGACGGGCAGGAACGCCGCCGACAGCTCCATCATCTACATCGAAAATGGAGAGGTGACGGGTCGAAGTGTCGGGGACGGCGCTTCGGCTGTGGTGCTCGAGGAGCTCAGTCAGGCGGAGCAGACGCGCGAGGATCGCGTCGGCTACTTCACCAAAACCACCGACGGCAAGGTGCTCAAATCCACCACCGTCTACATCCGCGACGAAAAGGGCAAGGCGATCGCGATCTTCTCCATCAACCACGACATCACCGCCCTGAGCGTTGCCGCCGCGTCGCTGACGGAGCTGACCGCTCCCGCGACCGCGTCCGAGCCCGAGAAGATCACGCCGCACGTCGGCGAGCTGCTCGACGAGCTGCTGTGGAAATCCACCGAGCTGATCGGCAAGCCCGTCGCCTTGATGAACAAGGACGACAAACAGCGCGCGATCCGCTATTTAGACAGCAAGGGCGCGCTGCTGATCACCAAATCCGGCGACAAGATCGCGACCTACTTCGGTATCTCAAAGTTCACGCTTTATTCGTACTTGACGGACGAAGCGGAATCTGATTAACCGAATTGTAGGGTACGGCGCTCGTCGACGTACCGCATGGCAGGAACACTTATTTCCTATCCAATGCTCCCGATATCAAAAACGTCCGTCATTCTACGGTACGTCATAAATGCCGTACCCTACGAAAAGATTGATTTGCTTCGCATTACAAAATGATAATTATGGAAATGTTTCGGCGGGAGCAAGCAGTGGCGCTAAGCCAATCACAGACTGAGTCTGTTCTTGGAGCGCTGTTGCATGGGAGTTGTATGCCAAATCAAAGATTTGGACAACTCCTCAAGCCCCCGCCCTACCATATACCCCACCATAGTTTAGGAGGATATCATGATCGACTTTACCGTTAACAAAGAAGGATTACAACACAATATCGAAAAGGCGCGGGAGAACGGCATCATCATCCCGACCATACGCCAGATGCAACATCCCGAGCTGATCCCCGAGCAGATCAAAGAAAAGCTCAGTCACACGGGTTTATGGGACGTCGATCCCGTCAACCTGTTCCGCATCACATGGAAGAACGAGCCCAAGGAAAGCGGCGGTCTGTTCCGCGAGATCCCGAACATCATCGAGCTGCCCTCCGCTCTCACAGGCGTGAAGGCGCGGATCTTCGCGATCGTCGGCAAATGGTTCCCCACCGGCTGTCATAAGGTCGGCGCGTCGTTCGGATGCTTAGCGCCCAGACTGGTGACCGGTCAGTTCGACGCGACAAAGCACAAGGCGGTATGGCCGTCCACCGGCAACTACTGCCGCGGCGGCGCGTTCAACTCAAAGCTGCTGTCCTGCGACAGTATCGCGATCCTGCCCGCCGAGATGAGCCGCGAGCGCTTTGACTGGCTCTCAAAGATCGCGGGCGAGGTCATCGCGACCCCCGGATGTGAATCCAACGTCAAAGAGATCTTCGACAAGACATGGGAGCTCAGACAGCGCCCCGAGGTGATGATCTTCAACCAGTTCGAGGAGATGGGCAACCCGCTGTGGCATTACAATGTCACCGGTCACGCGTTAGCGGACGCGTTTGAAGCGATCAAGGGCGACAAGGATCGTTTTGCGGGCGCGTGCTTCACCTCCGGCTCCGCGGGCACGATGAGCGCGGGCGACTACCTCAAGGAGCAGTACCCGAACCTCAAGCTCGGCGTCGGAGAGGCATTACAGTGCCCCACCATTCTGGACAACGGCTTCGGCGGTCACCGCATCGAGGGCATCGGCGACAAGCATATCCCGTGGATCCACAATGTCAAGAACACCGACATGGTGGTTGACATCGACGACGAGGACAGCCAGCGACTGCTCCGACTGTTCAACACACCCGAGGGTATCGATTATCTGGTATCCGTCGGCGTTGAGCGCGAGCTTGCCGAACAGCTCAGCCTCTTGGGCATCTCCGGTATCGCGAATATCCTGTGCTGTATCAAGATGGCGAAGTACTATGAGTTCACCGAGAACGATGTGCTCGGTACCGTGCTGACCGACTCCGCCGATATGTATCAGAGCCGCATCAGGGAGCTTGCGGAGATGTACGGCGAATACGACGCACACAAGGCG
>JAHKVW010000048.1 GCA_020624805.1 bacterium
CAAAGAGTAGACCCTCTCAAACAAAAGAAACAGCGCAACCTAACCTTCATCAGATCATGAGGATTAGATTACGCTATTTATAGTACCAACAAAGAAAAGCAGAGAGATCCCGAAGCGAAGTCGGTCAAAAAGGGAAACGACTGGCATTTTGGCTACAAAGCGCACATCGGTGTGGATAAGGACAGCGGATTGGTGCATACGGTAGTAGGCACATCAGCAAATGTCCATGACGTCACGCAAACAGAAAACCTGTTGACCGGTGAAGAAGAAACCGTTAACGGCGACGCAGGTTATACCGGCGCAGATAAAAGAGAAACAGCAATCGTTCGCAATAAATACGGCAAGAAGATCAAATACCAAATCAATCGTCGTCCGTCCCAACTTAACAAACTCAGCAGAAGCGGTAAATATGCCGCAAAGAAAAGAGAACATCAGAAGTCATCGGTCAGAGCAAAAGTCGAGCATGTGTTCGCTGTCGTCAAGCGGCAACTCGGCTTTAAGAAAACGCGGTACCGAGGACTGCAAAAACAGATAGCCAAGTTCAACATCATGTTTGCCTTGGCGAATCTGATCTTAGCTGACAGACCTTGTCTGTCGGCTTAATAAGACTACCCTGAAAAGGGAAAATAAAAGTTTTCCACAACCATTTACAGATAATCGCTTCACTGCTCATTTGCCAAGCAAATTGTGCGGTGTTGCCCTAGATATAATACTATCAACTTCTTGTTTCGTGTATTTGGCTTTTTTTGTTTTTTTCACAGTGATGTTGAATTGTTTAGCAAATTCATCAAATGACTTATATCTTCCGCGTATAACATCTATACCATATGGGAAAGACTGAAAAAAATAGCTCTCGATTCCACGACACGTTCTTTACCGCAAAAGAAAGATTCAACTGCACTCTCTATCTCTTGAGTTGATACAAGGTGCGTGAAGAAAGAAAAATGTAAAAATCTTCTGTTTTCGCCATTGAATATTTGAGGGCTTTTTGGGAAGAGATGTATGATATACCGGATTTATGTAATAAACTATGGCTCATAATACATTGAATATAGAAAAAAATAAGCGGTGACAGTATCACCGCTTAATCTTTGGTTATTCTGATTAATCCTTAATCTTCTTAACTGCAAATGCACCGAGACCCATCGCCATGAGAACCAGAGCCATAATCATAACAGAATAATCGCCTGTTGCAGGAGAAGTACCTCCTTTGTTTGTTCCGCTGTTATTGGCAGGAACTTCTTGACCGAAGTACGCAGTTACATGAACGTCGGTGAGGGGCTTGATAACCAGAGTCTTGCTGGTCAGGCTGCCCTCTACGATCTCGTATTCACAAGCCAGATTCCAACCGGTGAAAGGAGCATTCTTCTCGTTAGCAGTCAGGGTAACGGTGTCGCCGGAGCCCTTCTTGATCTTAGCAGGGTTCGGATCTGCGGTTACAGAACCGTCGCCGGCTACGTCAACAAAAATTGTCAGATAATCCTTCTCAACAGAGAAGCTGGCAACAGCATCAATATCGCTGGTGGGCATAATCGTGAATGTAGCAGAATACTCATCACCGGTGACGGATTTATAAGAACCCTTAATGATCCACTTGGTAAAATAACCATCGCCCTCGGTTGCGGATAAAGTGACCGTATCGCCTTCTACAACGCCCTTTTTATCTGCCGCTGCGGTGCCATCACCCTCGGTGCCTATAGAAATGTTGTACTTAGTCGTGGGCTCCGGGCTACCTAATGCGGAAAAGGTTACGGTTGATAAAGCAAAGACCATCAGCATAACGAGTGCGATAGAAATAATTTTCTTCATTTTAATCATCTCCATTATTAATTATAATTCAATAAGAACTTAACATTTGTATAATACCATCAATCGCTGCATTTGTCAATAGAAAATTAAACAAATATTGATTTTGAATACTGCGCACAAAAAACTGCATCAGATTTGATGTTTTCACAAAGAGATTCGCTTGCTTGACAAATCACTTATAATAGCTCTTTTTATAATAGCTGCCTTTTTTATAGTATTTCTTACTGACATTCAAGCCGTTATATGCAAATCCGATGATTTTTGCGTCCGCAAATTGCATCTGACGGATCGTTTCGTTAATCATCTGATACTCCGACTTCTCGTGACGAACCACAACAAGATAACCGTCGATGACATTGGAAAGCAGCGCGGCGTCCGACACGATCGTAATCGGCGGAAAATCAAAGATGATGTAATCATAGCTTTCCTTCAGCCGCTCGATCAAGCGGAGAAATTCCTGCGAGCTGATCAGGGTGGTGGAGTCCGGGGGCAGATTGCCTGCGGGAAGTATATCGATGTTTTTGTCATCCAAGTGCGTCAGCGGAATCTCTTCGATATCCCCTGACAGCCAGTTGGACAGACCGGGTATCGGGCGAATGTGGAATTTTTGCGCGATCGTGGGAAGGCGCAGATCACAGTCGATCAGGACAACCTTCTTGTTGATCTGTGCCAGCGAGATGGCAAGGTTAGCCGAAATGGAGCTTTTACCGTCGGCGCGGTGTGCCGAGGTAATTCCGATGCACTTACAGCCGCTGCCCGGCAGAGAGAAGGTGACGTTTGTCCTGAGGGTCTTGTAAGCTTCCTGTACCGAAAAAGGTGTTGTATCGGAGAGAAGCATCTTCTGAGGATCAAACGTGTTGTTTTCGTTGCTTTTTTTACGTTTTTTCATCACTTCTCACCTTGCTTTCCATCTTTATCCTTTGAAGAGGAGCGTTCACTGTATTCATAAGCATAATACCCCTTTCCTTTTTCGTCGGTTGATTCCAGCACGTCGGGAATGACGCCGAGGATCGGCAGAGAGAAGCGATCTTCGATATCCTGCACGCTCTTCACCTTATCATCCGTTAATGTGCTGACGATCACCTTGATGATAACCAGTACGGCGCCCAGCAAAAATCCCAGAAGCGAATACATAATGTAGCTTGGCTTGTAGTGCTTATCGGAATACACGGGGTAATCGATTATTTTCATCGAGCTGCCCTCGACGATGTCAGACATATAGGCGGGAGCGGTATTAGCGATCGCGTTCGCCAGGATATAAGCAGTCTGAGGATCGCGGTGCACAACGTTAACGGCGATAACTTCCGTTTCTCCCTGTACCGAGGCGGTGACTGTTTTCTTAAGAGTCGCGATCGGAATATCTAAACCGACGGATTCGGCAGCGGCAGTAAGGATCTTATTGCTGCGAATCACCGTTACATAAGTATCAACAAGCTGTTTACCGGCGCTGATATCCTGGTTGCTCAGACTCTCGCTGCTGTGCTGGTTATTGACATAAGCAGTAAAGCCGCAGCGATAAGTAGGCTTAATAAATATCTTTGTGGCGGCAAACGCCATAGCGGCAACCAACACGCCGACCAGCACGATCAGCCAAAGCTTTGACCATATTGCCTTAAGTATCGGCACCAGATCGATTTCTATTTCATTTTTACGTTCATCATTTTCCATCTGTTTCTGCACTCCTTTGCAGAGAAACTGCTGTTTGCGGGTTATAAAGCGATAAATACGGAAAAACCCGTTTTGCGCAAACCACACCATTATAATGATACATATTTTATAACACTTTCCTCCCAATGTCAACACATTATTTCATATACATGCCTTGAACGCTGTAATATCTACTCACTTTGAATGCATTTTTTCACCGGCACGCCTCATGTTTTATCAGGTTACGGGACATTTTGCCGAAAAATGACAGTTGACATAGTACCTCTTTATGATATAATGATAATATATGTGACAAAGCGATAAAAATGTATATTATTTTTGTTCACAAAACACTAAATACCATTGACTTCATCGCTAAAACACAGTTATAATAACTTGCTGCCGCTAATACGGAACGAAGCATTGAAGCATTAGAGTATTTAGCAGAAAGGTGTTATGGGATGTATAAACGTAATGCACAGGGTTGGTCCAAGCATTTAGATTTTATCGTTATAGACAATATCAGCCTGCAGCTGGCACTCATCATAGGGGTTTTTCTGCGCACACAGTTCTTTGCCTATTCAGTAACGATTTACTGGAATCTCTCAATGATCATGGTGCTGATCGATACCGTCATGCTGCTCACCCGCAACGCCATGCACAACGTCATCTCACGTGGTTATTTACAGGAATTCATCTCAACTCTTAAGCATACCCTCTTTGTGTACGGATTGGTCTCACTGTATCTTTTCGCAATGCAGTACGGTGACGCCTACTCGCGCATCGCGGTGTTTCTTTCGATGATAATCTATCTGGTTCTCAGCTATACCACCCGTATCCTGTGGAAATTACATCTTAAGCACCACAATCGCGGTCGAAAAAAAAACGCTATGCTGGTGGTAGCCACCCCCGATACTGTCGAGGATATTTTGACCCGCCTGAGCACGGGAGCAGTCAACGATTATCAAATCGTGGGTGTTATTTTGATCAGCGATACCGATCAACGTGAGATTTGCGGCTATCCCGTTGTCGCTCGTCTCAAGGATGCTGCGGATTATATTTGCAAGGATTGGATCGATTCCGTTTATTTCGACGCTCCTCTTTCTGACGAAAACGTCCTCAAGCTGATGGATCTCTGTGCGCAGATGGCGGTTCCGACGCATTATCATGTGCCTTACATGAGCCGAAACGGAGCAAAGCGCTTTTCCGAAATAATCGGCAACACTACTGTTCTTACCACCTCGATCAACTATGTAACTCCCTTTGAGATGGCGATGAAACGCGTCTTCGATATTATCATCGGACTGATCGGCAGCTTCTTCGCTCTGCTGGTCATCGCGATCGTCGGCCCGATCATTAAGAAAAAATCTCCGGGACCGATACTCTTCACCCATGAACGAATCGGTAAAAACGGCAAGCGGTTCAAGATGTATAAGATCCGTTCAATGGACATGGACGCCGAGGAACGGAAGCAGGAGCTTATGGAACAAAACCGCGTCAAGGACGGCATGATGTTCAAGCTGGACTTTGACCCGCGTATCATCGGTAACGAGATCCTGCCGGACGGCACCAAGAAAACTGGAATCGGCGAATTTCTGAGGCGCACGTCGCTGGATGAATTTCCTCAGTTTTTCTGTGTTTTGAGGGGTACTATGTCAACGATCGGCACACGTCCTCCGACTGTTGACGAATATATCAAGTATCAGTATCATCACCGCGCCCGTATCGCAATCAAGCCCGGAATCACCGGTATGTGGCAGGTCAGCGGTCGCAGCGAAATCACCGATTTCGAAGAGATCGTAAGACTGGATACCGAGTACATCGCGAACTGGAGCATGGCGCTCGACATAAAAATCTTCTTTAAGACGGTGATTATTACGCTGACGGGTAAAGGCGCAATGTAAAGAAAAAGCTGATTTGCTCAGTGAGCTTTGCGATTAGGCAACCGACAGCCATCATAATAAACTAAAAAATCAAAAAAACAACCGCACCATTCACGTGTATGCACTGTGAATGGTGCGGTTTTATTATCATTATTTCATTCAAAACGATTGATGAGAACCGGGTCGGGTAATCATGCCACTCATTCCGCCGCTGTCGCGGTAGTTGTCTGTGACGCAGCAGCTTGAGCAGCGGCAGCAGAGGAGTTGTCCGTTTCCGTACTCTCGGGCGCTTCAGTTGCGCTTGTGTTGAGCGGCTCATAGAAGATATCCAGCATCTTGCTCAATACCTCATCATCACTTACGTACATTTCCGCGTTGATTCCCGCGACGATCTCACCGTCAAACTTGATGATCTCAATATCCGAAAGGCTGTGGATGTTCTCTACGGCGGAAGAAGCAATATAAATCAGCTCCGATGCGCTGAGCGTTGTTTCGGAATTCTCTCTGATCGCAGAATACAGCTCGGAGATCACCTTCGGATTCTTCTTAGCTTCGGGTACGATGGAACCGAGGAATGACATGATATATTCCTGCTGTCGCTGCATGCGGTCGTTGTTGGATTCGAGCTCCTTGATATCACGGCGCCGGACATAGTACTCCGCCTCTTTCCCGTGCAGGGTAACGTCGTCTCCCTCATTGATGGTGCGTCCGTCCTCGGGTGAGGTGAAGGTCAGCGCGGAGGTCACCCTCACGCCGCCTACCGCGTCGTTCAGTGTGGATACCGCATCCAAATTGATCTCAAAGTAGTTTTCCATCGGAAGTCCGAACATCAGTCGTGACACGGACCTGTTGGTATTATGTCCTCCGGTGCTGCCTTTTTCGCTGTATGCGTTGGAGTAGGCGATCTGGATCCGTTCGGTATCAATAAAGGCGCCTTCCTGCGAGTAAACGTTTACATCCGTAATAATATCACGCGAGATGTTCAGGAGCTTGACTTTGCCGTTCTTGGAATCGATCGCCAGAACATAAATCGCGTCTGCCATTTTCAAACCCTTATCGGGACCGTGACCGTCATCAACGCCGATAAACGTCAGTGCAATGATATCATTATTATATATATAAGAAACACCGTTGTAGTTAATGATACGTCCATACTTGTCACCGAGCATAATCCCGCTGCTTTCCGTAGGAAGCGTTACTTCGAACTTCTTGTCCGTATGGATATTTCTCCGTCCGATCTCACGCATAACAAAGAAGGTTGAGACAAACGCGATGATGATCGCCAGCGGTATTGAAACGGCAGCAATCAGGATATGCTTCCATTTCTTCTTTTTAGGCGGATTCTCTTCGGACTCCTGTGAGTTCCCGGCTGCTTCATCATTCTGCTCCGCCGAATCTTCCGGCAGCGCTTCCGCAGCGGACAATACAGACACCTTCAAAGCGACCTCTTCCGCTCCGGTTTCTTCCCCTTCATCAAGGTTATGCGTCGTCTTTGAAACGGGTTCCACCTCTCCGCTCTGTGCCTTGTCAGCGGTCTCTTCATCTGAGCTTACCGAAGCGGCAGGATCAGAGCTTTCTTCTTTCTGCTCGCTCACTGTATCCTCAACGCCCTCTGTATCCTTGGCGTTCTCTGTATTCTCTAAGCTTTCCACTTTTTCGCTATTCTCCGCAACATCAGAACTTTCCGCAACATCAGAACTATCTGCAATATCAGAGTGCTCCGCAACATCGGGGTTTTCCGCAACACCAAAGCTGTCAGCAGCATCAAGACTTTCCGCAGAAACAGAGCTTTCCGAGACTTCAGGACTCTCTGTAATCTCAGGGCTCATTTCAGGCGTGTCAGCAGCCGATTTACGGATCGATTTCGGCTGTTCTTCAATTAAATTGAGATTCACACACGGAGCAAACACAGATTTCTTTCTCGGAATATCCGGAATCTGTTCGGAGAACATATCCCCTGCCGCTTCACTTCCCATCCGGTGCTGTTTCTCTTTAATAGATCGTTTAGTTGTCTTCGTCCGCTTTTCAACCTTACCGGGAGTATCATCACTTCGGACGTGACGGGGACGATAGTGTTTGTTATCTTTTTTGCTCATTTACCAATACCCCCTGCACCAAATATCGAGAACCGGATGAATCTGTACATGTGCTGAGGGTGAGAATCCGATCCTCTGTGGTCAGTTCTACGTTCTCACGTACATTATACTGATAAGAACGCGGTTCCAAAGTCGAGTCAAGGTATTCTTGGAACGACTCAACATTATTAAAGTCATATGAATTAAGGATATGTCTGTCATCAAATGAATAGGCAGCATAAATCAGATAAGTGAAAAGCTTATCCTCCGTGAGGACGAGAACTGTCTTGTTGTTTTCAAAGAAATCAGCGTTTGAAAAATTATGCAGCGTGGCGAACATCGAACCGTCACGCATATTATGCCCGTAAAGCACAGTGACCGGATCATGCATGTCAGGATTGTTTTTCAGTTCAGAATAGACTGAACCCGAGAACTGATACTGGCGATAAATATTATGGTTCAAATAGTAGAAGTCATCTTGATCTCTGGCGCCGCGCACTACCGGATAGTCCACCTTGGTGTTCGGGATATAAATCCATGCGTAGATATCCGTGTTGATGGACTTGAGCTGATCAAAATCCACATCGAGGTCGCCTGCGTCAGCCAGCTCATAACTACTAAAGCGCTTATCTATCGTAGGCTGCTCAGGCTCAGCGGTGGGCGCTTCCTCAACCGTTTCATCGGGCTTCTCAGTCACTTCGTCCGCCGTTGCGGGCGCAATCTCTTCACGCCGAACGGAGGGAGAGGAAAGATTCGAGAGGATGAGTAGTGTGCTGCCGACAATCGCTACCAGTACACATAGGATCAAAACTATGACCCAAATAATTCTTTTCTTCTTTTTCATCAATTCACCGTCCTTATCTGTGCTGTTGGACTGAATCTACAGAGTTCTCATACATAGTTATTATACCTCGCCGATGACTCCCTGTCAAATAGGATTATGCGACATTATTACTATATAAACGCAATAACATTTAGCTAAAATGACTACGAAAATGTCATAAGGTTTTATCCGCTTCGGTGTAAACAGCGCCGTCATACAGAAGAAATACGCATAATTCATGCGCTGACGGTTTTCCGAATTTTTCATTTAGTTGCATAAAAGTATGCAATTTTTTGAGATATCTCGGCATAAGCGGAGGGCGAAACAAATGTTTCGATCAGCCGAGCGTATCGCAGGGCGCTCGGTCGATACGCTTTTCACATTTTGAATAATACAAGGAGAGGCTAATAAAAATGAGCATAGCAAGTGAAATCACACGTATCAACGCCAATATCTCTGCGGCATATGACGCGTGCGAGGACAAAGGCGCGGCCATACCGCAAACGCGGAACAGCGCAAATCTGGCGAATACGATCGCAAATATCGCTTCTCTCAGCTTTGAGATCGTGCAGACCAAGCCTGCACAGAACATCAAAACCAATGTCATCTACCTGATCCCAAAGGCTGACGCCGAGACGGATAACGTGTATGACGAGTGGATATACGTCAATAACGGTTGGGAACTGATCGGCTCCACCGCAATCGACTTGTCCGATTATTATACCGCCGAAGAAGTCGATGAAGCTATTTTCGAAGCGATCCCCGATATTGCCGAAAAAATGGATTTGGCGATCAACGGAAGACCGCGTATTTCCGATAATAAGGGACAGGCTTTCTATACGAATGATACGATCGGCTTTAAAACATCCGTATCTCAATTCAGTCCTACTCAAACAATAGAAGCATACACAACCGATTATATCGACAGTCTTGTCGGCATCACCGCCAATGACGTCGCCGGCTTGCAGGCAGACTTTGAGAACAAGGTTTTCACCCGGCTCGCGGGAGCGGTCGGCAAGACGGCAGGAGCAAATTTTAATACCTTCCCGATGTACGGCGGCCGTAAACGCTGTAATGTCGCCGACGACGGCACGATCAACGCCTATTACGGCGACGCAGGCTACACCGAGGACGGCACCAACGGTCAGGTGATGGTCTGTCAGCCCGCCTTCTGGTACAAGGTCGTACCGCTGAAGCTGGAAAAAAACACGAACGGTATAGGGTTCCATATCCGCAAGGCGAATTACTATGTCAGCGGCGTGCCGAAAGCGGGCTTCAAGCGTCATCCGCTGTTTTATGATGAAAACGGTAACGCGGTGGATTATGTACTGCTGTCGGCATATGAGGGCAGTATGTATGACGCTTCGGAAGCTACTTACGTTGACGACTATGTCGATGAGATTTCCTATGCGGCGGGCGATATGCTGTGTTCCGTTGCCGGCAAAAGGCCTATCAGCGGAAAGCTGACCGGGATGGGAAGCAGAACCAAGCTCGAAACCATGGCAAATAACAGAGGGACAGGCTGGCATTTGGACACCTACAAATCCGTCGCCGCCAATCAGCTGTTGATGATGGTCGAGTTCGGGGCGCTCAACACGCAGTCAGCCGTCGGCAGGGGAGTCGTAGATAATACAGGCAATGTGCCTAACCGTCCCTGCCTGACAGGCTCTACTTCCTCTTTGGGCAATGCAACAGGCATGGCGGCGTCTACCGTTTACGATACCGGCGACACGCCGCACACGACAGAAGGCGAAGTCGCCGTCTCGTATCGCGGTCAGGAAAACCCATGGGGTAATCTCTTTAAGCATATCAACGGTATCAACCTTTGGGGAAACGGTGCTATGGGCGCAGGGCAAGTATATATATCGGATGGGTTCACCTATAACGACAACAGCCATTCCGGTAATTACAAAGCGACCGGGATCAGCGTAGCTGATCGATTCAACGGCTGGATCTCCGCTTTCGGCTACGGTTCGGAGGAGTATGACTGGGTGATGATCTGCTCGGAAGCAAACGGAGCAAGCAATCTGCCTGTAGGCGACTATATATACGCTTCAGTGGACTTGAACGCTTATCGCGCTCCGAGATCGGGCGGCGACTGGAACGACGGTTCAAACGCAGGCGGCTTTTACTTGAACTGCGGCAATCAGTCAGGCTACAGCAACAAGGATACAGGCGGTCGTCTGCTGTATGTGCCGACCGCGATCGTGTAAAGGAGGATCATCATGACAGATTACGGAAGAGTCAGAAGTACCATCCGACCCGATGAAAAGGTGATCGACGAATATTCGGTGTGGGTGAATACCGATATCGAGGAGACCATCGTGACCGACGACGCGGGAGAACATACCGAATATCAATACGATCAGGTCTGCTATACCAAGGACGAGTACATCAAGCTGATGGACGAGAAAAACGGTCAGCTCGAAGAACAGCTGACCGATACCCAGCTCGCCTTATGCGACGTTTACGAAATGATAGGAGGCGAGTGATATGGCGAAGGTATATGCCGACTTGATCCGCAAAGGCAAAAAAACGATCGACGACGTTCCCGAACGGCTGAAAGATGCGGTGAAAGCAATACTGGACGGTGATACCGGTGCAGATTGATATTATGAAGCTCGCCGAGTTGATCGGCGCGGTCATGCTGATCCTTACGACGATCATCGGCGGGTACAAGCTCTATGATAAGCTGCTCGACCGTTTAGACAAGCTTGAGCAAAGGGTCGGCGAGCTGGAAACAGAGCTCAACCGCGTCAAGAAGGAGGATTCCCTCGTCATCTATGCGCTGCGCGCCTGTCTGGACGGACTCCATCAGCAGGGCTGTAACGGCAAGGTGACCGAAGCGATACAGATGATCGACAAGCATATCAACAAAGCCGCCCACGATCAGAGTTAGCAGAAAGAACGATGAACCGTCATCTTCGGGCTGTATTGTTTAAAAAATAACAAAACGCCCAAAGAAGCGGATCTTTTTCCGCGATCCTGCGTTATTATTTCTCGAAATCCTGGCGCCTGTCAAGGATTTCAACGAGGGATTGCGGAAATCAAGCCGATAAGAATGTCGGGTTTTTATTGAGAATAGTATAAAAGCCGAGAGATCGATCATACGGAATACCTTTCAAAAAAGGCAGGCAATACCGCCTCTTTACGGTGTACGCAATGTACACAGCAGTGCGGTATCGCCTGTCTTTTCATTTATTCTTTATAATACTCTTTATACCATTCTGCAAAAGCTCTGAGTCCCTCGCGGATACCGATTTTCGGAGTAAATCCGTAATCACGTTCCAACGCCTCTGAATCTGCATAGGTTACGGGCACATCTCCCGGCTGCATACCTACAAGCTCCCTGTGACCCTCAAAATCATAATCATCGGGCAAGACCTCCGCCCGAACCAGCTCCTCCTGAAGCGTGCTGATATAATCCAACAGGTTTTCCGGCGTACCCCCGCCGATATTATAGACGGCATAAGGCGGAAGCGGGAGCCCGTCCTCACCGACAGATTTTTCGGGTGCGCCCGTCATCACGCGGTAAACACCCTCGACAATATCGTCGATATAGGTGAAATCACGCTTGCAGTTGCCGTAGTTGAAGATCTGAATGGTATCGCCGCGGCTGAGCTTTTGTGTCGCGCTGAAATAAAACATATCCGGACGTCCCGCAGGCCCGTATACCGTAAAGAAACGCAAACCGGTAGAGGGAATATTATACAGCTTGCTGTAGCTGTGCGCAAGCAGCTCGTTGCTTTTTTTTGTCGCGGCATACAAGCTCACGGGATTGTCGACCTTATCATCCACGCTGAACGGCACTTTTTTGTTTCCGCCGTAGACGCTGGAGCTGGAGGCATAGACCAGATGCTCCACGGGATAATGCCTGCACGCTTCAAGAATATTGAAAAAGCCGACCAGATTGCTCTCTATATACACATCAGGATGTTCTATGGAGTATCTCACGCCGGCCTGTGCCGCAAGATTCACGACAACGGCAGGCTTGTGATCGGCAAATACCCCATCAATAAGCGCCTTGTCGGCAAGATTTCCGTGGATAAAAACATGATCGACCGACGAGGCTTTTGCCGCCTCTTCAATGAGACTGAGCCTGTATTCCTTCAACTTCGGATCATAATAATCGTTCATACTGTCAAAAGATATCACCTTGCCGCAGGTCATCTCCCTGAGCAAACGCAGCACGAGATTAGCGCCGATAAATCCGGGTGAACCGGTCACCAATATTGTTTTTCCGTTTAAATCAATATGCTGTTTCTTCATTTGTCCCTCTTTGTATACAATTCTTCGTTATGCTTTATACTGATTCCAAATAAAAACTGCAAATATCTATTCTGCACTTTCTGATTGGGATTACTGTGAAAGTAGGTGATGACTCAAGCCTTCCCCTCGAGGGGAAGGTGGGCTTTTCGGCTCCCAAAGCCGAAAAGGTCGGATGAGGTGGAAACCTATCCGAGCAATCAATGAACGGGATGGAAAGGAAGCGCTTCCACCTCATTCGTCACCTCGCGGCATGGGGATTTAGTATTATAACAACAGCCTGACAGTACGATACACAGAACCGTTAATCCTTATGATCCTTTCCTTTTGACAGTCTGCGAAGTCTTTGAAGCTCTCTTTTGACTTTGCCCTTGTGATTTGTCAGTGAAGTTCCAAAACGCACGATCGGCAAGGCAGGACGCGCAAACCTATGCCGATAAAAAAACGGATGGGCGGTTTTATACGTTTCAGGATCGGGAAAAAGCCGTTTTTTGATATAATCCTTTTTGTTTTTTCTCATATCAAACGTATCGGCATAAACATCGTTGGACGTACGGTTGTTGAATAGTTGTTCAAAGGTCCCTTTAGCGCCCGAAGCCAACATAAAGGAGAGGAGATTCTCTTCTTCCTTTGACAGAGCCGGTATCTCGGCGCTGTCGGGATTTGAAAACAGCTTTTCCGCAAGCATCGATAAATACCGCTCGTCTTTTGCAATGTTCAGTTTTTCCAATTCACGATCAAGGTAATCGCGGTGCAGGGTCAAGCTGCGTTTCATTACAAAAATATCTGTCAGCGCGCGCAGTCCTATCCCCGACTTATGCAAGTGCTTGCAGGTATGAGCAAGCTGAAAAATATAAAAGTCATCGTCGGAAAACATTTTTTCGTATTTTCCGAAAGTTCCCGGGATCAGCTTGTCCTGACAGCGGAGATAATAGCTGTGATAATCGGAATAACTCTCCATAAACAGCTTCGTATGAAGCTCAAAGCAAAATATCGGAGGTCTGGAATATACGTCATGATGACTGATACCGTATTCATCCACACGGTATCCGAGCGTTTCCATAACATCCTTTGCCTGAGAGGACATCGCGGCGTCTATCAGCAGATCGACGTCACACATCTCCCTCATTCCCTCCTTGGGATAGTATTGCGCTAAAACACACCCCTTCAGCTTAACGTGCCAGATATGCGCCCCGTCCAGCGCATCCGCTACGCGGGCAAGCTCGCGGTCGAGGAAAAAAGAGCGTTTAAACGAATGGTAATACTTCTCTTTCCATTCTCTTTTTTGATCAGCATTCAGCAGAGCATTATCGACGGTCTTTCTGGAAAGCACCCATCCGATCATAGCGGCAACGCCGTGAAACTCACTCTGCTGTTTTATCGATTGAATATCTGATGCGGTAAACAAGCTCCAGTCGGGACTTTGCCGATAAAGCGCGCATTTCAGTAAAAGGATCAGCGGCTTATATTTTTCTGTCATCGTCTGCATTGAACTCACCTATGATACCCGACCGAAGAAACAGACTATCTGTTGCCATACATCTTTTCATAGTAATTCCGGTATTCGCCGGAGATGATCTCCTGCCACCATTCTTTATTGTCAAGATACCATTGGATCGTCTTTTTGATACCGTCGGCAAACGTTGTTTCCGGCAGCCAGCCAAGCTCGTTATGGATCTTTGCAGGATCGATCGCATAGCGCATATCATGCCCCTTGCGGTCTGTAACATAGGTGATCAGGCTCTCGGGCTTGCCCAGCTCCTTACAGATCAGCTTAACGATATCGATATTGCGCATCTCGTTGTGACCGCCGACGTTATACACCTCTCCGATCCGCCCTTTCCGGATGATCAAGTCGATCGCCTTACAGTGATCCTCCACATAAAGCCAGTCGCGGACGTTGATACCCTTTCCGTAAACAGGCAGCGGCTTATCCGCTAAAGCGTTAGCGATCATCAGAGGGATCAGTTTTTCGGGGAAGTGATAGGGACCGTAGTTATTGGAGCATCTGGAAATCGTGACCGGCAATCCATAGGTGCGGTGATACGCCAGCACCAGCAGATCGGCGCCCGCCTTGGATGAACTGTAGGGAGAGCTGGTATGGATCGGCGTTTCTTCGGTAAAGAAGAGGTCGGGGCGGTCGAGCGGAAGATCGCCGTATACCTCATCGGTAGAGACCTGATGATAGCGGATATTGCCGAATCGGCGGCAGGCGTCCATCATCACCTCCGTACCGATAATATTGGTACGCAGAAAAATCTCAGGGTTTTCGATCGAGCGGTCAACGTGACTTTCAGCGGCAAAGTTGATCACGACATCCGGCTTTTCCTCTTCAAACAGAGCAAATACTCCTTCACGGTCACAGATATCGAGCTTTACAAAACGAAAGTTTTCGTTCTCCATAACCGGAGCCAATGTACTCAGATTACCCGCGTAGGTAAGCTTGTCGATACAAACGACTCTGTCATCGGGGTGAGCCGCCAAGTAATAATGAATAAAATTGCCGCCGATAAAACCGGCGCCGCCGGTGACAATAACTTTCATGCTTGTTTCCTCCGTCAAATAACGATCTTATTCTCCAATACAGCGCGCAGATGCTCGCCGTAGGGAGATTTGCCGTAGCGCTCTGCGCTTTCGGCAAGCTGCTCTTTAGTGATCCAGTGATACCGATAAGCGATCTCTTCAGGAGCGGAAATGCTCATGCCCTGATACTGCTCTATCATACAAACAAAATTCGCAGCTTTTCTCAGGCTGTCGAACGTACCGGCGTCCATCCATGTGAATCCGCGGCCCAGCAGCTGAGCGTCCAGAATGCCGTTTTCCAAATACATCTCGTTCAGTGAGGTGATCTCCAGCTCGCCTCTTGCGGAAGGGCGGACCTTTTGCGCCATCCCGGCAACGCCGGACGGATAAAAATACAGTCCGACGATCGCGTAATTGCTCTTTGGATGCTGCGGCTTTTCTTCTACGCTCCTGACACGGTAACAATAGCCGCCTTGATGCTCTTTCTGTTCAAAATCCATAATGCCGAAGCGCTCGGGATCTTCGACATAGTAGCCGAAAACAGTCGCTCTGCCCGCCTCGGCGGTGCGCTTCGCTTCACCCAGCTTCGCGCCGAGTCCGTTGCCGTAAAAGATATTATCTCCCAAAATCATCGCGCATGGCTCGTCGCCGATAAAGTCTTTACCGATCAGAAACGCCTGCGCCAGTCCCTCGGGCTTTTCCTGTACGGCATAGGAAAGCTTCATGCCCAGCTTTGAGCCGTCGCCGAGCAGCCGCTCGATGCGGGGAGTGTCCTCCGGTGTAGAGATGATCAATACCTCCTTGATATGCGCAAGCATCAGAGTACTCAGGGGGTAATAGATCATCGGCTTGTTATATACGGGTAAAAGCTGTTTTGATGTTACCAGCGTCAAGGGATAGAGTCTGGTACCGGAACCGCCGGCAAGAATAATACCCTTCATAAAATCACCTCGTTATTCTTCAAGACAGGATGATATCGCAGATACGGTCTACCGCTTCGGCAGGCAGATCGGCGTACAGCGGCAGGGTCAGCACCCTGTCCGCCAGATATGCCGCGACAGGCGTTTTCTCTGCCCCTGCGGTTTCAAGTTCCGCATAGCATTCAAAGCTGTTGGTCAGCGGATAAAAATACTTTCTCGCGATGATATTGTTTTTTGCAAGCAGTGCGCAGACCTCATCTCTGGTCATCTTATATCCGTCAAATACAACGGGGAAATAGGCGTAGTTGCTTTGAACGCCTTTTTGCTGCTTTACGAGGCGGATACCCTCAACACCTTCCAAACGGCTGACATAATGCTCAACAATTTGCCTGCGCTTTGCGATCTCGTCGTCCAGATGGCGCAGATTGCACACGCCCATCGCCGCCTGAAACTCGTTCATCTTCGCGTTGCCTCCGACAAAAGTAACGCTCTCGGGCCCGTGGATACCGAAGTTGCGCATATCGTTCATGATCTCAACGATCTTCGGATCCCGCAGGCACACCGCGCCGCCCTCGATCGTGTTGAACACCTTTGTCGCATGGAAGCTGAACATAGAAGCGTCGCCGAAATTGGCTGCCGACACGCCGTTATACTTTACGGCGAAGGCGTGGGCGGCGTCATAGATTACTTTCAGACCGTGTCTGTCGGCAATCTCCTGTATCCGTTCGACGTTACAGATAATGCCGTAAACATGGACCGGAACGATCGCGACGGTCTTTTCTGAGATCAGTGCTTCGATCTTTTCTGTATCGATGGTATAATCGTCGGGATTGACGTCACAAAAAACCGGCGTCAAATTGTTGCGCACGATCGCGTGAGTTGTCGAAGCAAAGGTGAACGGGGTCGTGATGACCTCCGAACCCTCCTCAAATTCCATTGCCGCGATCACATTTTCCAAAGCCAGATGACCGTTTGTATACAGAACAACATTCGGACAATCCAGATAATTCTCCAGGTCTGCCTGCAGCTTCCTGTGTTCGACGCCCATGTTGGTCAGCCAGTGACTGTCCCAAAGCTTTTTGATTTCTTCACAATACTCATCTAAATCGGGCATAGAAGAGCGGGTTACCAATATTTTTTCTGACATGCCTTGATTCCCCTTTTATTCTCTCATTTCATATTATGATTCAATTCTGCCGAATTCGGTCTTATATTTTATCTTGCACATAATGAAGAAAATAAGACCGATCAGCGTCCATCCGCCGACTATGATGAATTCCTCCGTCGTCAGTGTCGCGCCTGAACCGGGGATCAGGTACATCGCGACCATGAAGCCCGACAGAATCGAAGCGGTGATGCCGACAAATTTATAGTGCTTGA
The DNA here is from genome assembly GCA_020624805.1 of bacterium. Taxonomy (GTDB): domain Bacteria; phylum Bacillota; class Clostridia; order Oscillospirales; family Acutalibacteraceae; genus Ruminococcoides. The sequence goes on from JAHKVW010000048.1 coordinate 17,327, forward strand.
CCTTGAACGGTCTGTTTAAATCGGGCATTTTCTTACGCAGTACCACAAAGGACATCGAAACCATCAGATACGCCAGACAGCATCCAAAGCTTGCGGCGTCGGCGATCCAGACCAACATGGTCCTGCCGAAGAAGGGAGCCGCCAGCGATAACGCGCCGATCAGTAAAAGAGCGTTTGTAGGTGTTTTATGCTTTTTATGCAGCTTTGCGAATCTTCCGGGGATCATTTTGGATTCTGCCATCGAGAAGATCGCGCGGCTGCCGCCGATCAGGAAGGAGTTCCAGCTGGTCACAACGCCGCAAAGGCCGCCGATGATCAGCACCTTTGCCATTACGGAGCTGTTGAACACCTTTGCCATCGCGGATGCGGTCACAAGACCGGAGCCGTCGTTCATCGCCTGATCGATCTCATTGCTGTTAAGCGCATAGCCAACGGCAAAAACGACCAGACCGTAGAATACCACGGCACAGATGATGGAGAGCAGCAGAACTTTCGCAATTTTCTTCAGAGGAATATTGATCTCTTCCGCAACCTGGGGAATAACGTCAAAGCCAAACAGGAAGAAAGGCGCGACAACTGCCACAGACAGGATGTTTTTAACAGCGCCGAAGCCCTCGCCGACGATTATCTGTCCTTCCAGGTTTTCGGGAGAACCGTTGATGGCGGAAGCAACGACTAAAATGATACCGACAGCGGCGATCACGATCGTCAGGATGGTCTGGAAAATCGACGCCGCCTTGATACCGAGGATATTCAGCACGATGACGCCGATCGTAACAGCGGAAGCAACCGCAACGTGAGTGGCGTACACATCATAACCCGCGATGGTGTACATATATCCCTGTGAGAACGACGGAAAAATAAAACTGATGATCATCGGGAGCGAAACTGCCTCGAAGCATACGACGCCTACGTAGCTGAGGATCAGCGCCCATGTGCAGATGAACGATCCGGTTGGACCGAACGCTTTATGGCTGAACACATGCTCGCCGCCGACCTTCGGCATCGCCGGAGTCAGCTCTGCGTAAGTCATACCGACAAAATAGATCATCAGACCGCCGATGATAAAACCGATGACCGTTCCGATCGTACCGGCGCCCTGGATCCAACTGCCGGAGGATACGACCCAGCCCCAACCGATCATGGCGCCGAAGGCGACGACAAGAATATCAGTGGTACTCATAACTTTTTTGAATCTGTTCTTTTTCATTGGAATCTCCTCTTTTCTGTGAATCGATTTTCTGGTTTTTGAGCCGAAAATATATCTCCGTATAGATCAGCCCATGTAGAAACGGATGAATTCTTCCTCGGTCATATTCAGCTTAAAGCAATCCTTCGCTCTTTCGGGCTGAACTTTGACGTACCATTCCCAGATTTCATCCATCATCGGAGTGGGAACGCCGAACAGATCGGCGACTTCGATCATGATCTTGATGCCGTAAGGGAAGTCGGAAGCAAAGTATCTGGAGTTGAAATCGGGCATATAGCCGAGATCATCTTTTACAACAGGGGAATAAAGACCCTTTAATCGGTCAAGACTGCAGATCCTCTTTGCCAGTTCTTCGGGAGTGCGGATATCATGTCTGTACTGCATGGATTCCACATCGCGCATATCCATCGGGATCGCTTTGCAAAGCTGCTGCAATTCGTCGCTGCAATTCAGCAGGATTTCAGCGCTGTCGATCGTCCACGCCTCATAGAACAGTTCGTTAGTCGGATAGTGGTTGCCGGGGATATAATCCTTGAACATCCCGTAGATCCTGGACGTGTGCAGAACAGGATTTGACGGAGTAAAGGCGACCGCGAGGTAGTTCGCGACCGGTCTGCAGGGCATACTGTACAGCGGCTGTACCTCCTCGCAGATCTGCTTCGCGTTTTTCGCGGGGATACTGCCGATCACTATTTCGGGAGCCGGTCCTAACAGATAAGTCGATCTTCCGTATTCCTTGATTCTCGCGATACTGGGCACGCGGGCAACACCGAAAAAGCGCGCGCCCTTGTCGATAACAGCTTTAAAAGCAAACTCGGCGGCTCCCGCTCCGGGAATGATGCCGATCATCTGTCCCGCCGTAATATACGGCTCGATCTTTTGCGCTATTTGAATAAACAAATGAGGCGGAACGGTGACCCAGATCACATCGGCGCCTTCGATCGCTTCTTTCCAGTCGGCTGTCGCTTTTTCGATCGTCCCGGTAAACAGCAGTTCATCGTCTTTTGAATAAGCCTCAAGTGCTTTTGAGAATTTTTCCGGCTTAGATGTGTGGATGGTAACTTCGTGTCCCTTGTGCGCAAAAGAAGCGCTTAATAATGTGCCGAGATTTCCTCCGCCGATAATGGTTACTCGCATATTCTCCTCCTGAATAATTATTTTTTATATTGACTGAATACCTTAGGGTGACTGAGAGGAACTATCCTCTGTTATGTCAGGTTCTGCGCCGCTCAGTCGGGCTACAGGTCTTTACAAGTCTTTCGGATCGTATTTTTCCGACAGCAGCGATCTGCCGTAGGCGTCAGTAACTTGGATCCGGTCGTTCATAAACGCTAAGGTTTCCTTCGCGCTTTCGCGGTCATCCGCCGTCATGAAGAAAGACAGGATCGGCTTATCGACAGTCCTATCCTTTTGGATATGACATCCGACGTCTCTTTGCTGAATCAGCGCCGCAAAGGCGTCCAGCTTTTTGACGTCGTCGACGCCTTCTATCTTCGCGACGGTCGCATCCTCGCCCTTGAGCAGATAATTGGCTACCATGGCGACTTTCGGAAAATCCGCCGAACGGGGACTGATTCGATCGATGCTGTCCAGCATCTTTCCCGTCAGCGCACAGCGAACCGTCATTTCTACGGGGTTCAAGCCGAGAACAGCCTGTTCCAGTTCAAAGAACGATCCGCCCAGACGGCATCCCATCTCATAAAAAGTGATCCTCTCGCCGTCGGTGTGTCCCTGTAAAAAGATCAGACCGTCCGTAAAGCCCAGATCTTTGAACATTTTCCGGATCTTGGGATCCATGTCTTCATAATAACGGCCGATCTGTTCGGCGGGACAAAGACAAACGTTGGAATAGTTGATCGCCGTCGAGCGATCGCTGCTCATATACCGGTCGAACATAGACAGCAATCTGAACTCGCCGTCAACGCCGACATAATCAAGAAGGAATTCCCTTCCCGTGATATAATCCTCGACCACTGCGGTGTTTGTCGGAGAGTAACCGAGCGCTTCTTCAAACTGCGCCTCAAGCTCTCCGCGATCGTAACAGGCTCCCGCGCCGCGTGAACCGCTGGCGTCGAGCGGCTTGACAAAGACGGGATAACGGATCGATCCATAGGCTTCCTGCGGGATCTCAGAGCCAACGACATAGGTCTTGGGTACGGGGATACCGTATTGTCCGCAGGTCTCTTTAAAATCGTTTTTATCCAAAGACATCGACAGCATTTTCGGCGTGGCATAATACGGAAGCCCCAGCTCCCGACAGACCTCGTAAACGACAGGCATCAGGATATCGATGAATCCCGTCGTGACGCCGTCTATGCGGTTTTCTCTGCACCACGCCACGATGGCGGGAACATCCGTCGCATCCATCAGCACCGCCTCATCCGCTATCATTTTAGCAGGAGAGTCGGTGTTGTAATCGGCTACCGCGACATAAGCGCCCATTTCACGCGCTTTTTCAACAATAGCGCAGGCTGTTTTGACGCCGCCGAGAAGGAGCAGCTTTTTGCCTTCAAATTCTTTCATGATAACTCCTCGAGTAAAACTGATATATAACAGATTGATTATACAAAAATAATCCGTGTGAAACAATCGACTGTCAGTTCACACGGATCATATCATATTTTTCGCTCAGATCATATATCTGTTTCTGGCTATTTCCTCAAGATCATACACGTTTTTTCCCATTTGCGTACGGATCGTTTTCAACAGCGCGGACGTATCATAAAGAGAATCAACGTCACAGATCAGATAGCCGATCATCCCGTTGCCCATCGGCTCGGCGTAAAGCGGCTCCAGGGAGAAGATTTCTTCCGCCCGTTCCAACTGTGAATAATACGCTTCCGGAACAAAGAGGATCGGAACGGGAGCATACGGAGAAGGCTCATTTTTGTCTTTTATCACAGCTTTATGATTGTCAAAGGAGATCGGACTGTCGTTTTTGACGACAGAGCTTACGGTCGTCAATACGGTGATCCCATTGTGTCGGGACATCGCGCGCTGAAAGTATTTCGTCAGATTAACGCCGTAGACAAAAGGATTATCAAAAACCGTCATGGTGTTGCCGACGACAGGCGGAACGGCGCCGACAGGAATAAACGTCAGCTTAACGCCGTATCTGCTGCCGTCATCGATCGTTGATTCGATATAATCGCGGTCACGATCGGAGCAGGAAATATAAATATCTCTGATGCCTGCCAGCATAAAATAACTGAGGAAAAAGTAAACCAGCGGTTTACCGTACGCCTCGGAACCGGAGTAGATCTCTAAACTCTCCTTGAGAATCAAATAACCCTGCCAGTTTTCATCCAGATATGTGACGTTGCCTTCCAGAAGATGATCCACATCACAGTTCAGCAGCAGCGACAGTTTTGTAACGATAGAAACATCGGGAACGGACAGACCTCTCTCCCATTTGGACACAGCCTTGTCCGTCACATGAAGGTGATCGGCAAGCTCCTGCTGGGTATATCCTTCCCGCAGACGCAGCGCCTTTATCGCATTTCCGACTTTTACAGCATCCATCAAAGCTCCCGCCTTTTCTGTTTACTTATACCAGCTTTGTAGCGACAGGATCCTCCCACCAGTACTCGACGGAAGGCTTCCATCCCAAGATATCCTCCAGCATCTTTTTTTCGCCTCTTTTATAAATAAACTGACCGCTGAATTCACCTTCGGGATTTCCTTCCAGAATCGACCAGCCTTTGTTGGTATATGCCATATCCCAACCGACATAACGAATCCGGGGCGCTAACGAAAGGGCGATTTTTCTCGCCATGCTTAACAGTTCGTTCCACTCGGGGATCTGAAAACCGATGAATTTTATCTTTGTGTCCGGATGGTATTCAAAAACATATCCGAACTCATCGGAAGCATTGGTATCTACAAGTCCTGTTTTCTGATCGATACCAACCGAAATGCCGTCATCGCCGACATTGGAGATGAAGTTGCCGTGTCTTCCCATCTTGATTCGCGGTGAGAAAAAGTGTACTTCATCGCCGACGACGATCGTGGTAAGTCTGACGACATTGACCGAATCAGGATGCAAAACGCCCATTTTGTCGCTCTGATCGATCAGCTCTTCCAGAACGAATCTCGTGGTATGCGTTTTGATATGATGCTTTTTCTGGATCTCGTCGCCCTCTGCGAGGATCCCCCTGAAAACATCATGCAGGTCGTCCTTCGGATCTACCGTCATTTTGTGGATCCCCCAGCCGTAGCCGAGGCTGATGGGCTTGACGACAAAGGTCGGGTGCTTCTCCACAAAGGATCTGAAATCCTCAAAATCGCTTTCCTTCTCGATACAGATGATATCCCTAAGATAGTATTCTCTCAGCTTCAGATAAGCGTTGTACTTATCCTCCAGCAGATCGAAAGCATATTCTTCGTCGTTCAGATAATGTGTATAGAGAAAACGATTCCGGAACGTGATATACTCTTTCTTCTGATCATGCGTAAGCTCCGTAAAGTGGAAGGAAAACTCCTCCTTTAGATTAACGCCGTACATCCAGTAGTCATAGATACTGATATACAGCATCCTCTCCTTGTCTTTTTCCGAGGCGTCGGGCATTTCCTCGTTCAGCATTTTATCGAGAAGCGCTCTGCGCCTTTCGTTATAGACGTCCGGATTGGCGTCCCAGAGCTGCTTGCCGATGGCCGCCATTTTATCAGCGTTATCTGTCGGCACCAAGTATTCTTTTATCTTCATATTAACTCCTTATCATTTCAAAGGGCATTACTGCGCCTGCCACCAAAACTCTTTGTCGAGCTTCCAGCCGATCAATTCCTCAAATTCTTTCCTGTATCCTCTGCCGTTGATGAGCTGGAACATAAAGTCGCCGTTATAGTTGCCTTCCATCACACACCAGCCGTTCGGCGTAAGGACCAGATCCCAGCCGATATAGCCGAATTCGGGCATCAGCTCCATCAGCTCGCCGACCATTTTGACCATTTCGCCCCATTGGGGAATCTGAAAGCCCTTGATAACCGCGCCGGTGTTGGGATGCGTAACATATACGTTTCCGTTTTCCTGATAGCCGTCAGAGATCACGATACCGGTCTCGGGATCGATCTCGGCGTCATAACCGTCCAGTACAGCGGAAGCGACGAAGGTACCGTTCATACCGACCTTGATCCACGGGTGATAGAGATGGATCTTGCCGTCTTTTCCTCTGACAGCTGTCGCTCTTACCGCGTTCACGGACTCAGGGTGAAGCTGAGCCAAGGATTCATCCTGAACGATCAGTTCTTCTAAGACCATCTTGTGACTTTTAGATCTATGCACGTTGCTGATCTCCGCACCCTCATTAAGCAAATTGGCTAACGCGGTTTTATAATCGCTGCCGTAATCATCCAACGACGCCTTATGGACGCCGATTCCACCGTAATAATCCAAAGGCTTCACAACAAATTCATGATGCTTTTTGACAAAATCCGAAAATACATCCAGATCCTTTTCCGGATCGCTTATTTCGATCATATCGCGCAAATAATACGGCCGGAGTCTTTTATACAAAATATACTTATCATCCAGTATCCTTCGGACCTCCTTACCGCCGCCGGAATTCAGATGGTTGATATACCTGACGCGCAGGTTATCGACCATATACTGATCCTTTTCCTCACAGGTCATTTCATTAAAGTGAAGATAAAATTCCTCGTCGACGTTCGCGCCGAAAGCCCACCATTCATAAATCGCCCTGTACACCATATCCTCTTTTTCCTGAGCGCTCGCTGCGGGAATATGACTTTCAACGCTGTTCATCATTTTCTGCATCATCAGAGGTGTGTACAGGTCCTTTTTCTCCTCGACAATCTTCTTGCCGATCTCGATCATCTCATCGATATCGTTTGTTCGTTTCAGATAATCCAACATTTATTACGTCTCCTTACTTCTGCCACCAGTATTCTTTATCGGGCGACCAACCGATAAGCTCTTCAAACTCTTTTCTGTAGCCTCTGCCGTTGATTAGCTGGAACATGAATTCGCCGGAATAATTACCTTCCATCACACACCAGCCCTTCGGCGTCAAGACCATATCCCATCCGACATAACCATACTCGGGCATCTGTTCCATCAACTCTTCAACCGTCTTGACCAACTCATCCCACTTCGGAATCTGAAAGCCTTTGATGGTGATTCCGCTATTGGGGTGTACCTTGTAGACATAACCGCTTTCCTGATATCCGTCTGAGATCACGACGCCTGTCTCGGGATCGATCTCGGCGTCAAATCCGTTAAAAGCAGCGGAAGCAACAAAGGTACCGTTGATACCTACCTTAATCCACGGATGATAGATATGCACCTTACCGTCCTTGCCGCGTACCGCAGTAGCGCGAACTGCATTGACAGAACTGTCATGCAGCGCTGCCATAGACTCATCCTGAACGATCAGCTCCTCCAGTACGATCTTACTGTTTCTGGAAGGATGTCTCTCTTTGATCGCTCGACCCTCCGCGAGAATACTGTCAAACGCAGTCTGTAAATCACCGTTAAAATCGTTTATGTCGACCTTATGCACACCAATGCCAAAATAGAAATCCGTCGGCTTTACAACAAACACGGAATGCTTGCCGGCAAATTCACAGAAAGACTCAAAATCCTCCTGAGTGCCTATCTGGACAGCGTCACGCCTGTAGTATGGCTCGAGCCTCTTATACATACGGTATTTATCCTTCATATTCTCCTTTACCTGAGGATCACCGTCAGAGTTCAGATGTGTTACATATATGTATCTCAAATCATGAACGATATACTCGCGCTTTTCGGCGTCGGTTTTTTCATAAAAGTGAAGATAAAACTCTTCGTCAACATTGTTGCCGTATGCCCAGTAGTCATAGATCGAACGGAAAAGCATTTTCTCCTGCTGTTCCTTATCCGCATCGGGAATATGCTCGACAACACTGTCCATGAGTTTTTCCATCATCAAGGGCGTATAAAGGGTCTTTTTTTCCTCGACAATCTTCTTGCCGATCTCGATCATCTCATCGATATCGTTTGTTCGTTTCAGATAATCCAACATTTTTCCAAATCCTTTCATTTCTTTTCCCGACGCCGGGATCATTTCAGAATCCGGCACTCCATCAGTCTGTCGACCAGATATTCCATATCATCCGCATCATACCGCTGGTCGATCGGCAGCGGCAGAATATTTTCTGCCATTTTGTATTCTGTGTCCGTCGGCAAAGTCAGCTTAAACACTGACGGCCACAGGGTCGGGATATATATCTTTTCCGCTTGCAGACGCCTGCGGATCTCGGCTCCGTTCTCGATCATCAGCGGATACATGAACATCGCCGTATGAAGCGAAAGAAGGTTCATCCCGCCGAGCTTTTCCTGCAGGAAGCCGAAGTTCTCCGTCCTTCTGCGCTGTACCGTCTCATGATCGATACCGTGCAGAAGATTATGCGTCAGCTTGGACATCCGTTTGATCGGTTCATTGATAAAGAAGCGATTGTTTTCACTGTATTCGCCGTAAAACTCGCCCGCGGTACGCTCGTAACGTCCCAGCAAAAACCTCATTCTGTCAAAGGATTGATCCTGCGGCAGTTCCTCCTGCAATACCGCGTCGGTATACAGATAGGCGCCGTCGGCTACGCCGAACCACTTGCGGCAGGTGTATAGCGTGTCCACATGAGGCAGCGGCGTTTGATAATAGGCGTTCGCGTGGTCGACGATCACGCGCGTGTATTTTTTCACGTAGCTTTTGACGGCTTCATTACTGAGCTGTCCGTAAAAGTTCACAAGGTACAGCCACTCGCCGTCCGCGAGGGTCACATCCCCCGCGGGTCTGAAGTCGGCGCCAATACGGTAAAAGGATTTTTCCACACCCTCGCGCTCGCAGACGCCGGGTACCGAATCACAGATGAAATACGGGAGCTTGATTTTTCGGATCCCCCTGCTTTTGAAAAGGTATGCCAGCGCGTTCCGTCCGCTGTTGAGCGCGATCGCGTTCTCATGCGGTGCGGGAAGGCTGTAGGTATCCAGCTCGATATATCCGCCGATCTCTTTCATCATTCTTCCCCTTCGAGCATGATGCGCACATGATCGTTCATATTCTCTTCCATTGTGATCATCGTATCCCGGTCGGGGAACTTGAAAAAGATGATCCCCAGCGCGTTCGCGGAATTCGCAAAAAACTCTACGTGGTCTCCCGGGCTCAGATAGATCTCCTTACGGACGATATAACGCTCCAACTCTTCGGAAAATCTGACGCCGCAGAACACACCGCCGCGGTCGGAATGAAGGTTCAGCGTCGCGTAGTAGGGTTCGCCGTCGCCGCCTTGATCGCCCGTGAGCTCGCCCAAAGCCGCGCGCACGCTCATTTCCACCACATCGCAGCCGAAGATCATGCCCAGCAGATCGGGGATCATATTGCCTCCGCTGCGCGGACCGATATCGATCGGAAAAACACGGTCGTTTTTATCAACGATCAGTTCAACGTTCATCGGACCGAATTTGATCCCCAGCGCCGTTACCAGATCTTGCAGCGTCTTTTTGACAGCCGCCAAATCCCTGTCCTCCAGCAGGGGAGGATAACTCTTGCCGACAGGCACGAGCGGGTTGACGCTGCTGTCGCGATGACAGTTCATCAAGCCCCATTGAACCACTTTTCCCCCGGACACGAAGATATCTCCGCCGACTAAATAGGGATGTTTTTTTTCGATATACTCTTCAATAATGATACGTCGGCCCCGCGAATAGGAAAAAGCAAAGTCGATCGCATTCTCAAGTCCTTCAAGGCTGCGCAGTACGGCAGCGCCCTTGCTGCCGGAGGAATCCACCGGCTTGATAATAACAGGCAAAGTGAATTTGCCGATCTCCTCCAACGCCTCTTCCTTAGAGCCAAAGCCTGCGGCACGGGGAGTGTTGAATCCGTGCGACGCGAGAAATGCTCTGAAGAGATCCTTATGACACAGGATCTCCACCGCTTCATACGGATTGGTAGGAAGTCCCAGCTTCTCAGCTACATATGCCGCTGTCGGGGCGGCGGGGTCGGAAGCATAGGCAATAATATAATCGATTTCTTCATCTTTGGCGACCTGAAGGATCGCTTCCTTATCTGTCGTGCTTGTCAAATAGAACTTATCCGCGTGATACTGCCCCGGATTATCTGTCAGGTAATCGCACAGGATGGTAAAAAGACCGAGCCGTTTCGCAGTTTCTATCGCAACAACCTGTTGAGCAGACCCGCCCAACAGCATCATTTTTTTCATACCTGCTCACTCTTTTTCTTTTTATTATTTTTGAGAAAGGATTTTAAAATATCCAGCAAATAGGAATAGGCTTCCAGCTTAAAGAGCTTTGAAAGAAGGATGTAAATCGAAGCGCCCAACACTATCTGGATTATAAATGTAACGATCAAGGGCATGGAAATCGGAATAAACTCGACCATTTTGACGCACACGCCCATCAATACGGCTATACCGATTCCGGGAAGGATATCCTTCAACTGTTCCAGATAGCTGTAATTCATTAGCTTTTTGTTCGGCCACGAGTTGATGATCTGGCTCGCCACACTGGTAAACAGCAGGCTGCATGCCATGACGAATACGCCCAAACGTATTGTGGCGATCAACGCGGTCAAATGAACGATCTTCTTGATGATTTCCAATTTCAAAAACAAATCGCTTCTGCCAAGCGCCTTAATCGCATTCAAATTAGCGGTATGTATGGGATAAAACATAAAGGTGATACAGAAGATGCGCAAAAACGGTATACAGGGAAGCCATTTCTCCGTAAGGAGCAGGGGGATCAAGGTATCCGCCGTAAACGATACTCCCATCATCATCGGCGCAATAATAAAAGTGCTGGTCTTCATGGCACGGCGCGTCATTTGTTTGACTCTGTTCTTATCATCCTGCACTTTGGACATCGTGGGCAGCAGGACGCTGTCGATCGAGGTGTTGATATTAGTGACAAGGACATTGGGAATATGCGAACCCTGATTATAGAAAGCCAGATCGGTTTTCGTGTAGAACTTACCGATCAGCAGCTGACGCAGCTCGACAAAAACCGTATCGATCAAAGAGGAAACCAGCAGCTTCCATCCGTAGGAAAAAAGCCCCTTGAATCTCTGAAAGGAAAACATCCATTTCGGGCGCCATTTGACCGTAAACCACAGCACCAAAGTGTCAATAAAAAGGTTAACAAGCTTCTGCGCTACCAGCGCCCATACGCCAAAGCCGAGAAGCGCCAGACTGATGCCCGCAACAGCCGAGACGAGCGTGCCGCCCAGCGTTGCCCAGAAAAAGCGCTTAAACTGCATCGTTCTGGAAACATATGCCTGCTGAACATTTTTCAGACCGGACACAACGACCATCAGGCACAGCACGCGAACGATCGGCGTCAACGAAGGATCGTTGTAGAAATTCGAGATCAGCGGCGCGCAAAAGAAGGTTATCGCATACAGTATCAGGCACCACACCATATTGAACCAAAATACCGTTGAAAAATCAAGTTCATCGGCGTCCTTTTTCTGGATCAGCGCGTTGCCCAGTCCGCTGTCGACAAAGACCTGCAGGATACGGGTAAAGACCAGCACCAGCGCAATGGTGCCGTATGCTTCCGGCGCAAGGATCCTGGCGAGTACGATGGAAACGACGAACTGAATGATCTGTGCCGCGCTTCTCTCCGCAAATCGCCATATAAAATTTGAAAACACGCTTCGTTTTGTATCCAAAACAACTTCACACCCTAATATATAATCTTTATTATCTTTCTGAAAACCAACGTGATACAGCGGCACAGATATCATGCGCTGAAGCCGTCAGCACGGCAGCGCTCCGAAATACGCTCTGAGCAGCCGCTGATTGGTTTACAGCATCGAAAAATGCCGTAAAGGGAAATATTTCGGCAAACAGCGCCATATCGATCCTGATACTAAAGTCCGACAATGCTATGCGGAATTCAGCACAACAGATGATAAAGGTTTTAGTTAAGGATTAGTATGACATGCGCCAATCTGCCTGTCAAAGCCGCAGTTCACATTAATGCTGTCAGGCTTTATTACTTTTAAAAACGCCCATCAGGCGTTTATAACTCCGAATACCTGTAACAGACAAAAGCTTTTTCTTAATACGATTGGTTCTGCTTTGAAGCTTTATCGTTTCGACGTCATAATACGAACGATCGTCGGACATCTTGTCAATAAACTGCATATGCTTTTCAAAATCCACCTCGTACGGCAGGATCCTGTACTGTATATACTTCATGTCCTTTAAGGCGTCCTTGACCAGTATCTCGTCAAGGAGTGCAGGCAGCGTCTTTATTTCTTCATCTTTGCGAAATAATGTATTATGTGTCGTATAGCCGAGAATACCGATCGGCTGAGCGTCTTTTGCGTCCATTGTAACGGTCGGGATGTCTTTGCAGCAAAGCACCCACGCGCTTCCGGCAGACGCAACGCCCGCGTCCAAATGATCCAGAAAACTGTACGGGATAGGAAAGACATATCCCATCTGATATACAGTCACATTCGCCAGCGCTCCAAGCGATCTGTCGATTTCCGCCCGCATATCCGGCTTATAGCCGTCGGGCTGATCTCCGATAAAGAAACAGGCGATCTTTTTATCGGGATGCGATTCGGCAAAATGTTTGAGTCCTTCTACGGCATTAGGAATATAGTTCTTATTCAGCCGTCCGAGACTGCACAAACGGTAATCAAAGCTGTCATAAGGGATATCCGTAAAGCGGGGATCTGTAATATCGGCGGCGACATTATTGCAGGACGCCGCCAGAACTACGTCCGTATTCTGTTTGTCGGAGAATTCTCCGCCCAATAGCATTCCCAAGGATTTTGAGTTGATTAGGGCGAGTTCGTTTCTTTCGTATTTAAATCTGAAGAAATCCACCAGACCCCTGTCAAATCGGAAAGACTCGTCCAGCAAAAATGCAAAGTGCTTTGCACTGAGCTTTTTCGCAACAGCTTCCCCCCATACCGAGATATGCGCGGTGCTTGATTCTATGATGATCTCTTCACCGTCCGCGGGATCGATCTCGGAAAGGATCTGCGCCATGATCTTCTTTTGCGTCCTTGTCGAGTAATAGATCGGCGCATAGTCCAGCTCGGGAATGATCGTGCCGGCATATTCCTGAAGGTCTTTGAGCAGTATCGGCCCTTCAACGCCGGAAAATACTTTTACTTTCCATCCCAGACTTTTCATATATTTCACTTTATTGGAGACATACATCTGGGCGCCGCCCATCCTGACGATCGTACCCGTGAATATGAGATAGATCATTCGGCTTACCTCCCGTATTGCCAAAAGAATTCATAGGGGACAGTGCGGTGGAATGACGCCTCGTAGCTTATGGTCATCCAGACAAAATATATCCCAAGGAAAAGATAGATAAAGACTTTTACAACCTTTCTGTTACTCGGTATCTGAAAGCCGTAAACGGCAGTCGGATAAAGGATCAGTACAAAGGGGATCATGAAGTAGGAATATCGGTTGATGATATTCATTCTGAATACCAGCAGGCGACAGAGCGACGCGAGCAGTCCCATATACATCAAAAAGCTTTCCTGCGGCATCAGCAAGTAACTGTCGCCGGAGGAGTCCAGTCTGGGTTGAACCTTTCTCCTCAGGATGATCAGCGTATAGCATCCGATAATAAACGCCAATGCGACCGTCATCAGCATATAAATACTCTGAGCGTTAATGTGACCGACGCTTTCGTTTTCTTTTGTTAAATAGCCGCTGTAGGTACCGCCGAAGAGCCGGACAATCAGCTTGAAGAACTGCTCATACAGAACAAACACGACTATTACGCCGGCAAGGCACAGCATCAGCTCCAGCTTTCTGAATTTCAAAAACCTGAATATAATCAAAATAAGGCACAGAACCGCCGACGAATGGATCGTGGAGGCAAGGAGTACAAACGCCGCAAAAATAAGACAATTTCTGACGATGTTTGACGGTTTTTTCAGAAATTCAAATCCAATCAGGATCAAACTGATCGCGATCGCCTGACGAACGATGTTCATGTAGTTGTAATAGGTACAGGTCAGGATGAAAACATAGGTGCTCATCTTGACGTCGGGAGAGTTTTTATAGATAAACCATCCGAGCGTGCCGAGCGTAAAAACACTGGTAACAGCAATATAAAACTGTACGTCGGGACAAATCATGCTAAGGAGCTTCGTCAGATAACAGTACCCTATCTCGTAGGTCGACACCCTCGCGAACCGATGTATCTCTCCCCAACCGAAGCGCGCGACGTCTTCAAATCGTCTTGCATAATGAACATACAGATCCGTTCCGATATTTCGACTGCGCAGTGCGGCGACAAGAATCAAAACGCCGAAAGAAAATATCAAAAACCTCCTGGCATTTTTAGGACTGCCGTTTGTTTTAGTGAACGCTCCGAAAGCAGCGATCAGCGCAATCTGAATAAAATATATAGCCATATATCTAAGCCTCATTCACCGATTCTGAATACGGTAACTAAATCATACTACTTTTGCGGGGATAAAGATTCTGACAAACCATTTCATCAGCATAAACGTATTCGCCTTGATATTCCCGGGATTCAGACGGATCGCTTCCCAAAGCAGCTTCCATGCTTGACCGAAATTCCTGCCGTTCACATAAAACGTCACGCCGAACAAGTCAAAATCCGCCTTCGCTCTTTTATGCTCAGCCAAGTAATCCTTATGCTGCTCATAAATCATCTCATATCCGCGGATCCGCCGCTCCGGATGTGCGGATATCCTGTCGCCTTCATAAAAATAATAGGTCCCGAGCGGCTCGTGGACATATTTCGCCGTATAGCTCTTAGTGATCCTCAGCCACAGCTCTATGTCCTGCAGCGCCGGTACGTCTTTATTAAAACAGCCGGCTTCATCAAACGCCTTCTTCCTGAGCATAGGAAATGAGGTTGATCCGATAAAATTGCTTGTGAAAAGGCGCCCATAGATATCGCCCTCGGGGAGACGATTCTGATTACGGACCCGTATTTCCGAATACTTCGGAGATATGATCTGATAGTTTCCGTACACGATCCCGACCCCGGGATCCGAGCCTGCCGCCTGTACCTGCAGCTCGATCTTCTTCTCTGCCCACTCGTCATCGTCGTCCAAAAATGCGATAAATTCGCCCCGGGCAGATTCAGCGCCGTGATTGCGGGCGGCATTGGAGCCGGAGTTCTTTTCCATCGGGCAATAACGGATCTCACGTTCAAAGCTGCCGCACAAGGCGGCGAGCTGAGCTGAGAGCTGTTCATCCTCGGGATAATCGTTGACCAGGATGATCTCAAGCGCCTCATAGGTCTGATTGACGATGCTGCGCAGCGCGCGCCCGACTGTGTCTGCATCGCGTTTATATGTCGTCACTATCGCAGATACCAAAGGTTGTTTTTCCATTCAATACCTCATTCTCGGATCCTTTTATCGCCATACAGACGCAGTATAAAGATAAAAAGTCAAACGGAAATAAAGGATCCTGATCCTTATATATATAATTGCAGCCACTTCTCCGCAAACTGCTTCCTGCTGAAGCCCATATCCATCAGCCTGCGGGCGTTGGCGGCTCTCTGCTCATGATCGGTGTTCCGGGTCACGGCGCCGAGCTCCCTCACCCACGCGTCGGGATCGGTCAGAGGGATCGTCTTGACCAGCTGCAAGCCGACCTCTACCTCTTTGGTGACATGCTCCGAGATCAGGCAGCGGCAGCCTGCCGCCTGCGCCTCGATCATCGTCATAGGGAAGCCTTCGCCCGGCAGCGAGGGCAATATCGCACAGTCGAACATCCGCATCAGTATCGGGATATCCGTTCGCCAACCGGTCAGGATCACATTGGGCAGATCCTTTGCCATCGCTTGGATCTCTTCAAAATCATAGCCGTTTCCGACTAAGACAAATTTTATCTTCGGCTGATCGGTCATACGCTTGGCAAGCTCGACGATGAACCTCTGGTTTTTCATCGGGCTCATGCGGGCGATGTGACCGATAACGATATCATCCTCCCCGATACCCAGAGAGGAGCGGACCGCTTCTGTCTGTTTCGGAGCGATATCCAGATACGGCTCGATATCGACCGCGTTATAAATCAGCGCAAAATCGCTGTTGTCTCCAAACAAAAAACGACCGGCATCCTTGCTGCATGCCGCCTTTTGCGTCGAATTCTTCATATATAGATACCGGAATACAGGAACCGCGAGTATCTTTTTGAGCAGGGACGCGCTGCGCTGGATGGAAGTAACGTGCGAATGGCAGATCCTCACGGGGATACCCGCCTTTTTCGCGGCGGTCAAAGCCACGCCGGACTGCATACCGGTATGAACATGGATCGCGTCATACTTCACGTCCGATTGCCTCAGCAATTCCAAAAAGCGTTGATAATATGTACGGATCCCCAGCTGACGCACATCTCCGTCCAGAAAATACACCTTTGAGCCGCTGCTTCGCATTTCCTCCACGGGCTCCATCTTCATTTCGGGATGTCCGGCATGCGTGACGAAATCGAAATGATACTTCGATCGATCCATACAGCCCATCAATTCTTTTACGACGGTAGTGTCTCCGCCGAGTCCGAAATATCCTATTACATGCAATACGTTATACATAAATATTCCTCAATCGATCGAATAGTTTCCCGTACGATGTTCAGCAAAAAGCCGTCTCAAACACACTTGTCGGGCAGCTTGAACCACTCGCCGATCTTTTCATCCCATTCGTCCGGATCAAAGGGAACAAATCCGGAATGATGTGAAAACGTCATTTCGCCGAAATATATCCTGCCGTTGATATTATACAGATCGACGCGGACCTGCGGCCAGCCCTCGGAGAGCTTTGCTGCCAGTCTGACCATTTCATCGAAGTTTTCCGGTTTTTTGAACGGTTTACCGGACCACTCGTGACCGTGCTTGAACGGCAGATGATTCAACTCCATATCGTAAAAGTCGAATTTGACTTCCTTATCGCCCTTTTCTCTGTCTGTCGCAACAAAGAAGGCCTTGACCTCGCCGTTAAAGCAGAAGAATTTATAATCCTTCAGCTCGACGTTGGATTCATCCACCATATATTGTTCGGCGATGACCCTCGGCTTGACGTTCTTATACGGCCATTCTCTGCAGTTCCAATACCAGTTATGGCGCAGACACTTCTTCAGCTTGGCGTTCGCGCTTTCGCGGTCAAAGCTCTTTTTTTCCTGACACACGATGACGCTTCCGGAATCATGGGTGCATTTCAATACAAACTGTTCCGGAAGAGAATCATAATCGATCTCATCCGGATCATCCCATATTCCCAGAAGCGGAAAAAGGTACTCCTCGCCGATGGCTTCGGCGATATGCTTTCTGACCTCGTATTTATCTACCAGCTCCGTCATGATATCCTTGCGGTAATACAGCTTCATCCACTGCAGCTTTTCATTATAAGTAACCGGATGCTTAAGGTTCAGCTTTTTGCCGAATGCCTTTCTGTAAAAGATCTCCAGATACAGCTTGTCCGGAACCAGTTTCCCGAACGAAAGAGCCAGTTTTTTGATGGTTTTGTTCATTTTTTCAGCCATAGCTACACCGCCGTTTACCGAAGGAATTTCTTATAGAATATTTCCCGAACCTTGTTCGGCAAAAGAGCAACAAAAACGTTGCCGTAGCCTGAGATGATATAATCCTTCAGGCTGTAAAAACCGTTTTTATAGAATTCTTTCTTGAGCTTGAGGATCATTTTCGCCTGCTTGTACCCGCCGCGGCGCTTGAAAAAGTCGGGAGATACTCTCATAAACACCAGGTTTTCCTGAATGTTATGCAGTTTTGCGCCGGAAAGGATCAGATTGACATACAGATTATAATCCTGCGCGTGGCGATAACTGCGGTAGTTGCCCGCCTTGAGAACAGCGGATTTTTTATAGATCAAAGAGGGATGTCGCATGGGGCATCTTCTTTTTGCGAACGCAACGATCTCCTCGTGCGTCTCGGGAAGGACGACGTGCATCACGACGTTATCGGTATTGTCGATGAATTCTTCAACGTTGCTGCCGACGACGTCGATCTCGGGATGCTCCTCAAGGAATCTCAGCTCTTTCTCACACCGTTCGGGAACGGCGAAATCATCGGCGTCCATCCGCGCGATCAGCTCATTTCTGCACAGCGGGACCGCTTTTGCCAGCGCGTTGCCCAGACCGACATTGTTTTCGAGCCTGTGGACCGTAAACAGTCCCTCATGCGCTTGTGTATAAGTTTCCAACGCCGCGTCCAGTTCTTTTGAGAGAGGCCCGTCACAGATAATGAATATTTCATCGGGAGCTGCAGTCTGCGCCAGTATACTGTCGATACTGGTACAA
This sequence comes from bacterium, assembly GCA_020624805.1. GTDB lineage: Bacteria > Bacillota > Clostridia > Oscillospirales > Acutalibacteraceae > Ruminococcoides. The sequence goes on from JAHKVW010000048.1 coordinate 35,823, forward strand.
AACCAGTCAGGGTCATCCTTCACGTAGAGGGGCAGTAAAACGCTGTATTTTTCATATGACATCTGAATCTCTTCCTTCAAACAATACCGCATCGTTCAGACACACGGATTGTCATGATTTTTTTCAGCTTGGACAAATCACAAATCAGCAGTTCACATACTGACGCATATAGATGCTGATTGGGACAATTCGGCAAAAATGATCAGCCGTCAATACGCGCATCGGATCGCGCGGTATCGCCTATATCCGCAAGTCGGAGGATAACAGTATCAATCTCTCCTGAACAAGTCTCTGGTATAGACCTTATCCTCCACGTCGTCCAGTACGCTGTCATAGCGGTTGGCGATGATCGCGTCGCAGCCGGACTTGAAGCGTTCGATATCGTTGACGACAAGGCTGCCGAAGAAGGTGGTTCCCTCCTCTAAGGTCGGCTCATATATGATAACGGTAGCGCCCTTAGCCTTGATACGCTTCATAACGCCCTGGATCGAGCTTTGGCGGAAGTTATCGGAGTTGCTTTTCATCGTCAGACGGAAAACGCCGACGGTGATCGGGCGCTCCTTTTCGGCGTTCCAAACAGAATTCTCAGTGTAATAGCCCGCCTTTTCCAGTACGCGGTCGGAAATATAGTCCTTACGGGTACGGTTGCTCTCAACGATCGCGGAGATCATATTCTGCGGAACGTCCTGATAATTAGCCAAAAGCTGCTTAGTGTCCTTCGGCAGACAATAACCGCCGTAACCAAAGGAGGGATTATTGTAATGCAAGCCGATTCTGGGATCGAGACAAACGCCCTCGATGATCTTCACGGTATCCAGCCCCTTGAGTTCGGCATAAGTATCCAGCTCGTTGAAGTAGCTGACGCGCAGAGCCAGATAAGTATTGGCAAACAGCTTGACAGCCTCAGCCTCGGTAAAGCCCATGAACAGCGTCTCGATATCTTCTTTCTCGGCGCCTTCCCGTAACAAAGCGGCAAAGGTCTCGGCTGCCTCTCTTGTCTCTTCGTCGCAGCCGACGATGATCCTGGAGGGATAAAGGTTATCATAAAGCGCTTTGGATTCTCTTAAGAATTCCGGACTGAAAATGATGTTTTTGCTGCCGGTTTTTTCTCTGATACGCTCGGTATAGCCCACGGGGATCGTACTCTTGATAACCATGACCGCGTCGGGGTTATACTGCATGACCAGCTTGATGACCGCTTCAACAGCGGAGGTATCAAAGTAGTTTTTCTTGCTGTCATAGTTGGTCGGAGCGGCGATCACAACAAAATCAGCGTCGGAATAGGCCTTCTCCGCATCCAGCGTCGCAGTCAGGTCAAGATCCTTTTCTGCGAGGTACTTCTCAATATAATCATCCTGAATAGGAGATTTTCTGTTGTTGATCAAGTCAACCTTTTGAGGGATAATGTCAACGGCGGTTACTTGATGATGCTGACTCAGCAGCACGGCGATAGAAAGCCCGACATAGCCGGTACCGGCTACAGCGATCTTATACTCAGGTATATCAGATATATTCTGCATAAAAATCACCCTTCTTCTTACGGTGCGCATAATGCTCCATGATATTTCCATATATATTGTAATAATATCACAATTTCCGTTATATTTCAACTACAGAATACATAAGAAGTTTTTAATAATCTTCCTTTGTTTTTGCTGTTTTGACATAGAAACCGCGTCAAGTTACCAAGAAGAACTCATTGATTTCCATATGCTCATAAACATATCCTTTTACCGGCAAATCACTTAACACTGTTATGAATAAGGCGCACGGATTTCCTGATTCTGATCCCGAAAAATCAAAAGAAAACAACCGTATCGTTTGACAATTCTGCCGTCCGATACGGTTGTTGATAAATCTTTATTATTGAATCTCTCCGTTCTCATTATTTAAACAGCCCCTTAAGGAACTGCGGCAATCTCAACCGATTGTTTTCTTAACACATTTCTTCATGCCCCATGTCGTATGACATATGGGTTTATCGCAAAGGATCAGCAGCGCCGGCAGGATGAAGATGACCAGCAGCATGCTGATGACAGCGCCGCGCGCGAGCAGCATGCACATAGAGCTGATGATGTCGATATCCGAGTACAGCGCAACGCCGAAGGTCGCGGCGAACAGTCCCATACCGCTGACCAATATCGAGGGAATCGAGGCGGCAAGCGTCGTTTTCATGCTTTCCTTCTTATCCGCGCCGCCCAGACGCTCCGCCTTGTAGCGCGTCGTCATCAGAATCGCGTAGTCGACGGTCGCGCCCAGCTGGATGGTGCTGATACAGATCGGCGCGATGAACGGCAGCGACTGGCCGAGATAATGCGGCAGACCGAGTTTGATGAAGATACCCAGCTCGATGACCGCGATCAGGATGAACGGCAGGGTGATGCTGCGCTCGACCAGCATGATGATGACGAAGATCGCGATAACGGACACCAGATTGACGACCTCAAAGTCGTGTCCCGTCGTGTCGATCATATCCTTCATGCACGGCGCTTCGCCGATCAGCATGGCGGTCGGTTATCTGCACGATTACGACTATGAGAAGTTCCCCGAGGAGCATTTACAGCATACCGAAAAGGAATTGCTCTCGGAAGGCGTCGATCCCGAAGACGTCCGCGCGATCCTCAGCCACGGCTGAGGCATCTGCACCGACGTCGAACCGCTGACGGATATGGAAAAGAGCCTATTCGCCGTAGACGAGCTGACGAGCATCATCCAAGCCGCCGCGAGGATGCGTCCAAACGGCATCACCGACCTGAACACCAAGAGCTTCATGAAGAAGTTTAAGGACAAGAAGTTCGCCGCCAAGTGCGACCGCGAGCTGATCAAAAAGGGCTGTGAGCTTCTGGGCATGGAGGTCAGGGACGTCGCCGAGATATGCATCGACGGTATGCGTCCGCACGCCGAGGAGATTGGCTTGCAGGGGACGGAAAACTGATCATAAACGAGCACACCCGCAACAGGTACTTTTGTCACTGTTGCGGGTGTTTCTTTGTTGGTACTATAAATAGCGTAATCTAATCCTCATGATCTGATGAAGGTTAGGTTGCGCTGTTTCTTTTGTTTGAGAGGGTCTACTCTTTG
>JAHKVW010000049.1 GCA_020624805.1 bacterium
CTTGAAGCAGCATGCTTTAAAATTGAATTGAACCGCCGTATGCCGAACGGCATGTACGGTGGTGTGAGAGGGCGGATTATTTCCGCCCTACTCGATTTATCGGGGATCACAAAATGAGTATTATTTATTGCGGTTAAAGTCGATGGTAATGGTGTCGCGGTGGAGGTTGAGCTGAGTGGTGCGCACGCCCGCGGCGGTGAGCATCTTCTTGGAGGCGATCGTCTCAGGCTCATCGGCATATTTATCATAGAGATAGACCACCTCGGTGATGCCGCTCTGAATGATCGCCTTCGCGCACTCGTTGCAGGGGAAGAGGTCGACATAAAGACGGGAGCCCTCGAGAGACTTTCCGTGAGCATTGAGGATGGCGTTCAGCTCAGCGTGTACGACATACTGATACTTGGTGTCTTCGCCCTCACGATCCCATGAGAAGGTGTCGTCCGAGCATCCGTAGGGAAAACCGTTGTAGCCGGTGCTGAGGATACGCTTGCTTTTGTTGACGATACAGGCGCCGACCTGGGTGTTGGGATCTTTAGAGCGCTTTGCCGCCAATACCGCAACGCCCATAAAGTATTCATCCCAAGAAATGTAGTCTTCTCTTTTCATTTTGACCTCCTGATGGTATATCGTGATATAGCTTTTCGTATAATTGATAATGATTAGGGGTTGAGCTCCTTGAGCTTGCTCAGGCAATCGGCGCATACCGGCTTGCTCCTGAAGTCGGTCAGATCCTCGCTGTTGCCGCAGAAGGTACAGCTCATGGCGTACTTTTTGATGACGATCGCATCCGGCTCGGTGAAGAGCTCGATGGTATCGTCGGTGTGCAGATCATACTTGGAGCGCAGGGGTTTGGGGATGACGACGCGCCCCAGCTTATCGATTTTACATAAAAATCCGGCTGGTTTCATTTTGGTACTTCCTTTTGATTTCTGTTTCTGACAAAAGTTTACCAAAAGCAGGTAATTATGTCAAGGTATATAGAAAGATTGTTGAATTTTGTAAAACCTGTACAAATTCAAGGGTCGATTTTTGATGTATGGGATAAGGAGAGGGTCAATGGATGTCATATGTATTCGGCGCGATGATCACGATATCATTTATCTACGCGGTGTTCAGCGGGAATATCGATCAGATGAGTACCGGGATCCCCGAGGCGGCGGGCTCGGCGATCGAGCTGTTGATCTCCATCAGCGGGATGCTGATCATGTGGTCGGGGTTCATGCGGATCGCCAAGGATTGTGGGCTGATCGAGAAGCTGTCACGCCTGTTCGCGCCGCTGCTCAGTCGGTTGTATCCCGACGTCGCGGTGGATTCGGACGCGTTCCGTTATATCTCCATGAACATCAGCGCCAATTTGCTGGGGCTGGGCAATGCCGCTACGCCGCTCGGGATCAAGGCGATGGGGGAGTTGAAGAAGCACAGCCTGCATGATACTGCAACGGACAGCATGGTGACGTTCGTGCTGATGAACACGGCTTCGATGCAGTTGATCCCGACCACGGTAGCGGCACTCAGAAAGAGCTACGGATCGGCACAGCCGTTCGATGTGCTGTTGTGCGTATGGATCACCTCGGCGGCGGCGCTGACTGCCGCGCTGACGTCATCCAGTCTGATAAGGAGGCTTACATGGAAGCGGTCATCCCGATCATCATTACGGCGCTGTGCGTCTACGGATTATTCAAGCGCGTAAATATTTTTGACAGCTTCATCGAGGGCGCCAAAGAGGGCTTTTTGACGGTGAAGTTCGTTGCGCCGACCATGATCGCGCTGTTAGTGGCGGTCGGTACACTGAGAGCCTCGGGCGCGCTGGATCATCTCGCGGGATTGATACGACCGCTCGCGGAGAAGGTGGGGTTTCCGGCGGAACTGGTGCCGATGGGATTACTGCGGCCGGTATCGGGCTCGGGCGCGACAGCGCTGTTGACGGGGATCTATGAGAACAACGGACCGGACAGCTTTGTCGGTCGATGCGCGAGCGTGTTGGCGGGCTCGACGGAGACGACGTTTTACGCCGTGAGCATGTACTACGGCGCGGCAGGCGTAAAAAAAATCCGCCATACGCTGTTTTCGGCGCTGTTGGCGGATCTCACCGCGATCGTCATCAGTGTGGTGACGGTGGGGTGGTTGATGGCATGAATAGAGATACAGATGGAACATCCGTTGTGGGAAAGTCATTTGGTATTCGTGTCGGTTTGTGGGCAAGCTGTGTGAATAATGGCGAGTGGAAATGTGCTTCGCGTCCGAATGGCATTGTAACAAACGTTTCGGGAGGAGCATTCCTCGGCGGAGACGCCTCCCCCACTGTCACTTCGTGACGTCTCTCCAACGGGGAGCACCCCTCCCCTACAATGGGTGAGGAAAAGTACTGCTCCTCTTTGTGGGATTGCCACGGGATAAATCCCTCGCAATGACAGATAGAGGAAAGGGAGGCTGTTAATTCTGCTTCATTCTTGTGCGGGTGAGCTTCTTCTTTAATTCCTTCGGCTTGAAGGGGATGAGGGGATAAAGGTAGCTTTTGCCGCTGATGGTCTTGTTGCTCGCGAGCAGGAAGAACAGGATGATGATCCCGATGATGAAGCCCGCGATATTGCCGATATAGGTGGCGGTGAGCAGGATGAAGCGCGCGTATTTCAGCGAGAAGCCCAGCTCATAGTTGGGCTGGCTGTAGTTGGCGATAGTGACAAAGGCGACGTAGAGGGTAGAGGCGGTGGTGAACCATCCCGCGTTGACCGCGAACTGGCTGAACGCGATCGCGCCGATGATACCGATGGCGGAGGTCAGGGAGCTTGGTGTGTGGAGCGCCGCAAGGCGCAGTCCGTCGATGCACAGCTCCATGATGATGAGCTGCCAGTAGATCGGCAGACTGGTCGATTCGATCTGCAAAACGAATTGAAAGACCGGCGGGACAAGCTCGGGATTTTGCAGGCACAACAGCCATAATGGGGTGAGCAGGACTGAGGCGATGGTGATCAGGTAGCGCGTGATACGGATATAGGTGCCCGTGATGGGCGGAAAATAGTAGTCGTCGGCTTCTTCGAGAACATCAAAGATCGAGGTCGGGATGAGGAGCGCGGAGGGGGAGTTGTCGACGAGGATGACGATGTTGCCCTTGAGGCAGACCGCCGCGGCGACGTCGGGTCGCTCGGTATATTTGATCTTCGGAAAGGGATTGAGCCACTTCTTTTGATAGAGCGCTTCGATCAAGCTCTGCTGATTCATGCTCAGATTGGCGATGTCGAGGTTCTTGATGCGGTCGGTGATATCGTGCAGGAGCGTGTGGTCGACCTTGTTGTCCATATAGCAGATGATGACGTCGCTCTTGCTCTCACTGCCCACGGTCATCGCCTTGGTGACGAAGTTCGCGGAGCGGATGCGGCGGCGGATCAGCGCGGAGTTGAAGATGACCGTCTCGACAAAGCCGTCCTTACTGCCGCGCAGCACCTTGTCATCCTCTGGCTCCGAGGTGGAGCGCTGAGGATAGGTGCGCATATCAAAGGAGATAGCGGCGGTGAAGCCCTCGGCGATCAGGCAGGGGATGCCGCTGAGCACGTTTTTGACGACCTCGTCGGGCTGATCGACAACGCTGATCTCGACATAGGGAACACAGTGGCGGCAGAATTCTTCGGCGGAGCTGAGGTATCGGGGTTCGGTGTGATTGTAAAAGAATTCCATCAGCTTTTCCATGATGTCGTCCTTGATCAGTCCGTTGATGTAGAAGATGACGGCTTTCTTGCCCGAGATGACGATGTTGCGCTCGATGATGTCGAAGCAGTCGTCACATCGAAGGAGGTCGGAGAGCTTTTTGCGGTTGGCTTCATAGGATGATGTGAAGATAGGATCAGATCCTTTCGGGAAGAGTCAAAGGGGGCTTTTTATCATATCGAATCTTCATTAGTTTTTTCGGAGTTGGATCAATTTATGCAGTGACATACGAAAGTCGTCAAAAAGCCATTGACGTTCCACTTGCGCGCGATAAAAATATTGCGGGACTGCTGTGACAATAAGCGCGATGATTGTGAGGATATTTTTTTGGGGGGTTCCGAAATGGAACCTCTTTTTTCTATTATGCAATTATGTCTTATGCTTTTTGTGTATAATTATAGTTGAATTGTTAATTGTATCTATACAATGTAACGAAAGGGCTTATCACGGCGATGAGAATGAACTGTACTTGCATAGCACCCTGCTACGGTGCGACGGGTTATTCATCAGCGAATAGCTTCGCTTATTTTCGTGCGCCCTTTTTCAATAGAATCATGATGAACTGACACAGACGCGGTATCTCTGCGTCTGTGCTTTTTTTGTCATATCGTCATTGTGAGGCGTATATAAATATTCATTGCGAGAAAAAAGCCTTCCCTCGGGGGGAAGGTGGCTCGGCGTAAGCCGAGTCGGATGAGGGGCTTACCTTTCTGAATATCAATTCAGCAAAGAGTGAAATGCTCTTCTGTTATCCTCGGTCAACAAACAGCCTCACTGAATTCGGGGCGCTTTCGGAAAAGCCTGCCCCTCATCCGTCACCCTACGGGCGACACCTTCCCCCCGAGGGGAAGGCTTTAAGCCGTTGCAATCTCAACCTATGACATAAATTGTCTTTGCGAGGCTCCATTAACCGGGGTCTCCGACACGCCCCGCGTGGTGGGGAGAGGAGGAGTCGCGGAGAGAAAAAGAGGCTCCCTTTCCTAAGGGAGCTGTCGCCGACAACTTGTTGGCGGTGACTGAGGGTTGAAAAACTGCTGTACAGATGACGACTTCTGTATGAACAGTCGCCAACCCTCCGGCACTTCGTGCCACCTTCCTCGCCGGAAACGGCTCCCCCCTTGTCCGCTTTGCGGACATTCCCCCAACGGGGGTACCTTAGGAAAGGGAGGCTATGGCGGCAATCTCAACCGATTATGTTAACTCTTGTTTTCCTTTGCTTGGCTCATGTCTACGACAGACCGAGCCAATGTCCGGTATGAATGAGAAATACACGGTCAGCGGACAGACCCAAACGGAAACAATCATGATAATTGCCATTGCGAGGCTCCATTAACCGGGGCCCCCGACACGCCCCGCGTGTTGGGGAGAGGAGGAGTTGCGGAGCAAGGTCAAGGCATACCAACCGGATATGCCTACCGCGCAAAGCGAACGACGACGTGGCAATCTCAGCCTACAAATTTTTAAGGAGGAATTCTTTAATGATGCAAAAAATCAAAAAGCCCGTCAGTATACTCTTATCTATACTGATGGTACTCAGTTTATTTACAGTCGTTCCGATCGTTTCGGCGAGCGCGGCATATTGGTACTCTGATTTAGCTCGGGGAACCCTTATTCAGCCGGGAGATACTTTTTCATTCGAGGAGATTGGCTCTTTTAAGTTCGCGGACTATAACGATCCCACGATCATTCACGAGGTGAAAGGTTCCGATTTCTCGTATAATCAGGCAACCCTGTCTGTAACTGACGGGTATTACAGCTTTGGCAGCACCAAGCTTCTGCCCACAAGCGTCTCTCCGGGCGGTCTGCTGATCGCCGACTATGCTTCGACCACCAAAATGGCAACATTCGGCGTACAGAACATCACCCATAGTTTCGATGAAACGACAGGGACGCTGACAATTGGCGGCTCCGGCGTTGTTCCGCGTAATTATGCGTTTACAGGCAGTGACGTTTACGGTGTTGTTTTTGCTCAGAGCAATCTTGTAAAGCACCTGATCATTGACGCTACAGATATGATCGCCATAAAACAGGACGCATTTATGGCGTATACCGGCGGCTGTGTTCTGGAGGATGTTGAGATCAACTCCACTTCCTCAACGCCGTTGATTATTGAGAGTCAAACGGTTTTCTATGAATCCGGCAATACCGTTACGATCACAGTCAACGCGGTGAAGCTTGCGACTGTAACCGACAGCCCGGTCAACAACTATGGCAGTCCTGTTAATTTGATTTACAATGTAGAGCAGCCTATCACATTCACGAAGAATGCCCTTACCGATCCATCGGGCTACTTAACAGTGACATTTCCCACGCACTGCAACATTTTTATTCCCGGAGGAGCGCAGTTCACGGATTCGCAGCTGCAGGAAGAATATGATAGGTTTGCAGAAGATGGATATGAAGAATTTTTCTGGGACATGCATTCCGATCTTGTTGAAGGTACGGATTATGTTTTAGGAGATGCGCGCTATGAAGAACTCACTCCGTTAAACGCTTCCCTTGTTGTCGGAAATTATAATACGGCGCTTTTCTCCGTTCCCACCTACACCATCACAGACGAATCCGTGAACGGCACTGTGACCGCAAGCGTGAACGGCACCAACGTGACTGAGGCTGAGGAGAACGCTGACGTAACGCTGACCGTTGCTCCCGCAGAGGGCTATCAGTTCGTGTCTATCTCCGCAGGAGACGTCTCGCTGACCACCGTCACGGAAGGCTCACAGTATTCGTTCACCATGCCGAAGAATCCTGTCACCGTAACGGCTGTGTTTGAGGAAATCCCCGCCGCAGAAAATGCCTTTGTTAAGGTGACTTCCGAGCCCACAGACTGGTCAGGCGAATACCTTGTTGTCTATGAAGTAAATGACGCACCAACCAAGGTTTTCAACAGTGCGGCTAATCTGTCTTCGGGAGCTAATACGCTTCAAGCTGCATTCGGAGTCAGCGACGGTAATATCGATTACGACGCTACAACCGCTGCCGCTACAGTCACGATCGCTAAGATTGAAGACACCGGCTGCTACTCCATCAAAACAGCAAGCGGCAAGTATATTGGCAAAAGCAGCGATGCTAACGGACTCGATGAAAGTGTATCGGAGCTTGACAATACCATCGCGTGGAATAACGGCAGCGTCAAGATCACTTCAGCCGGCGGCGCGATCATGCGCTACAATACCGGTTCTTCTCAGTTCAGATACTACAAGTCGGCGTCATACACGAATCAGCAACCCATCCAGCTCTATAAGCTCACAGCCGGTGACGACCCCGCTCCGACCGAGCCCGCGACCGAGGCTGCTGCCCCGACTGAATCACTCGAGTATACCTTCGTTAAGGTAACTTCCGAGCCCACAGACTGGTCAGGCGAATACCTTGTTGTCTATGAGGTTAATAACGAACCAAACAAGGTGTTCAACAGCGCGGCTAATCTGGCTGTAGGAGCTAATACTCTTCAAGCTGAATTCGGAGTCAGCGACGGTAATATCGATTACGACGATACAACCGCTGCCGCTGCAGTCACGATCGCTAAGATTGAAGACACCGGCTACTACTCCATCAAAACAGCAAGCGGCAAGTATATTGGCAAAACCGACGATGCTAACGGAATCGATGAAAGTGTATCGGAGCTTGACAATACCATCGCGTGGGATAACGGCAGCGTCAAGATCACTTCAGCCGGCGGCGCGATCATGCGCTACAATACCGGTGCTTCTCAGTTCAGATACTACAAGTCGGCGTCATACACGAATCAGCAACCCATCCAGCTCTATAAGCTCACGGCTGCCGAGCCCGAGCCCGCGACCGAAGCTCCCACAGAAGCTCCTACCGAGGCTTCTTACACCGTAACATGGAAAAACTGGAACGGTGATGAGCTCGAAACAGATACCAACGTCGCTAAGGACGCCCTCCCGAGCTATGACGGCGAAGCTCCCACCAGACCCGACGACGCGAACAACACCTACACCTTCGCGGCATGGGACGACGGCTCAACCACCTACGTCCTCGGCGTGGATGATCTGCCGCCCGTAACAGGCGACGTCACCTACACCGCGGTCTTTATAGCTGACCCCAAGGCTACCGAGGCGCCCACCGAGGCTCCTCCTGTTGAGTACTCCGAGACGCTTGTTCTGACGGAACATTTAGATCAATCTTGGGATAATGACATGGATGAATGGCGCTATGACGCCGTGTCGTTTGAAACCGATAATCTTTCTGTCATTGCAAACACAGAGGAGGATCCTCCCGCAACCGGAAACCCCACTTGGGGCTGGGACTTCTCAAGACACAGAATTACGTCTGCTGATATTAGCGGCTTAAACGGAAATACCATCACGAAGCTGGTATTTGACAGGAGTCGAGGCGACGGAACACCTACTGTGACAGCCGGCGGAAATTCGATCCCCTATACACAGAGCGGCGATAGCTTTGTCTTTGAAAACATCAACGCGACTTCGGTTACTGTAAGCGCATCGGGTTGCGACTCAAAGACTATCACTGTTTACTACACTAAGCCCGCGACCGAGCCCGCGACTGAGCCGGTCGAGCTCCCCGACGTCATCAAGGACTGCACCTACGAATTTTCATATTTACCCGGCATTTATGCCAATGTTCCGTTTGCAACTGAGAGCTATTCGGAACTCCTGGACGGAGCTATTCTCTTTGATGCATACATTGCTGATACAATGCACTATTCGTATGCGTTCTATGATGAGAACGGAACGGATATTACGCCCGCGCTTATCGGCTCATCACAAACGCCCGGCGAAAACATCGGTTTGCCCGAAGGCGTTACATTATATACTTATGATTACGGATTCAAGGAGAATCTTCCCAAACCGTTGTACATTGTAGCCACCGCTCCCGAGGCTCCCACCGAGCCCACTCCCGCATTTGAGCCCGGCTACTATGTTGTCGGCACCTTCACCGACACCGACTGGACGATCGACCCGGCGTACAAGCTCACTGATAATCTCGAGGCAGCCGCCGAGCTTATGTTCCTCGGTCTCGAGCTGACCGCTACCGATCAGTTTAAGGTCGTTTATACTACGGACGGTCAGACGGTTGATAGATGGTACCCCGACGGCATGGGCAACAGTTACGGCGAGAACGGTGAACTCACCGCAGACGGTACCTATAATATCTACTTCCGTCCGAACTACGACGGCGGCGAAGACTGGTTCTACAACTGCATCTATGTACAGCGCATTGAAACCGAGCCCGAGACTCAGCCCGCGACCGAGGCTCCGACCGAGCCCGAGCCCGCAGTAGGCACGATCTACAACAGCGGCAGTCACGATGCTTCTGAACTCAATACAGGCGACTATATTGTCAGTGGCATCGAAAGTTTTAGAGATGAAACTTGTGAATACACAATTACGTTGAAAGCCGGAACATACACCGAGTGGCCGAGTGGCGATTCAGCTCGCGATGAGGATTACACTATTGAGATGGCCGGTTTATTCGACATCGGTACTGATGATGGCATTTTGTGTTTCGATGATTGGATAGAGAGATATAGTTTTATGCCTTTCGTCGACGACGCAGCAGGAAACGCTTTCTACGTTGAATCGGCAGACCATGATGCAAAGACCATCACCCTCGCCGGCGCGAACGCTCCTGCCGCTCCCACCGAGGCTCCGACCGAAGCTCCCACCGATGCTCCCACAGAGGCTCCTCAGCCTGCCGATACCTACATCGTAGCAGGTAACGATACCACGATCTTCGGTACCTCATGGAACGGCAACGACACCAACAACACCATGACCTTCTCGAACGACGTATGGTCTAAGGAATATACCGTTGACGGCGCGAAGAAGGAAGTTCAGCTCAAGGCTGTCAAGAACGGTTATGCATGGATCGGCGACGAGACCGGCAACAACGTCACCTTCAATCTGTCCGGCGCGGGTACCTTCACCGTATACTGCGACGGCGCCAAGACATGGGTAGAGGGCGACATCGTCACCTATGATGACGATCTGACAGTCGAGTCTGTCACCGCGGTAGGTAACGGTACTCCGGACGGCGACAACTGGCTGAACAACATCGAATGGGATCCCGCTGCTTCTGCTAAC